>CAIXQV010000281.1 GCA_903921605.1 uncultured Planctomycetaceae bacterium
ACCACAGCCACCGTAATAACGGCGGCCGGATAGATCATCGCCCCGACGATCTTTCGCTTCAGCGACTGAGCTTTCTCTTTGAATTCGGCAAGTCGCTGCAGAATGACTTCCAGTGCACCACCGGCTTCCCCGGCCTTGACCATGTTCACGTAGAGATTATCAAACGCTTTCGGTTGCTTTGACATCGCCTCCGACAGCGTGTTACCACCTTCAATATCTTCAATCACGTCCATCAGAGCATTTTTCAAGGCTCCTGGCTTGTTCTGGCCTTCCAGAATTCGCAAGCTGCGAAGTACCGGCAGACCAGCGTCCTGAAGCGTCGAAAGCTGACGTGTGAACTGACACAGCAACTTTGGCTTCACACCGCCAATCGTGAAGGCCTTCTTCTTGCCGCCTCCCTTAGCCGCGGCTCCCTTGGTCGCCGCACCCTTCTTCGGGTCCTTTTTCTTGCGATCCTTCTCGCGAATCTTGGTGACGTAGAAGCCCTTTTCCCGGATCATCGTCTGGGCTTCGGCCTCCGACGGAGCCTCAATGGTGTCCTTCACCTCAAGACCCGAGCTGTCCATTGCTTCATATGCAAAGGTTGGCATACCGTCTTCTCCAGCTAGTTCCGGTGGCTACTGAAACACAAGTCTCAGCAAATTAAAGGAAAAAGTAACTCCCCGAAACCCGGATGCGACATTTCAAAGTCTGAAACAATCGCGATTCACCGGGATTTCAAAGGCAAAGTCTGTGCCGTTGTTCATAACACAGGTAACAACGGCAGTCCATGGTCAGTTTACATCGATTTTTTCATTCGTCACGGTTAGTTAACCGAGTTCATGTACCTTTTTGCTTCAGCAAAACCGTACAGGAATGGTTACGACTCGCGAAATGAAGGTCATAGCTGCGTGTTAAAAAAGGTGTCTGGAACTTTGGAGGCGGTGTTGAAACAAGGCAAATACGAGCTGCCGGAGAGTTTCAGACACCTTTTTCAACGGCCACTTAGACAGGATAATGCACTGGGCATCAGACAGGATTGAACTCGAATCTTCAAATTTTCTCAGGCCGGACTGACCGGGTTTAGTCGTTGATTTCACCAGGTCCTGCCTGCCAGGCAGGACTTCGCGGCAGGCCGCGACTTCTGTGCATGCGATAACCCAACGCAGCCTGCGATCCAAAACTCATTGCAGACATGGTTTGCCTGCGTCCTCCGGGCCAACTTGTCACACACTGCAAATTGCAACAATTTCCCTTAGGGTGTGCCAAGTGAGTTTTCGCTGACGCAGGCACACCGCGTGAGTCTTTGCCCGACAAAGACCGAACCACCTTACTGGGCTGTTCCTACGATACGTCTTCCACAATAGTTTCTCTGACGATTTCATCGATCGTCGTCAAACCGTCAAAAATCAGTTTCAAACCCGCCTCACGCAGAGTTGTCATACCCTGCTGTCGAGCAATATCGCGAATATCATCGCCGGACGCTTCCGCAGCGATCGCATCTCGAATCTCATCCGACATGATCAGGAATTCATAAATGCCGATTCGGCCCTTGTATCCGGAGTTGTTACACCGCGGACATCCTTTGCCGTAATAAAACTTGTACTTACGAGCTGTGTTGAGGGGCAGCTGCAACTCCATCAACAGCTCATCCGACGGTGCGAACTGAGTTCGGCATTCTGAACAGATACGCCGCACCAGTCGCTGAGCCAGAATCGCTTCGACGGTCGCAGTGATCAGGAACGCCGGAACTCCCATGTCGCGAAGTCGAGTAATCGCGGAAGGAGCATCGTTTGTGTGCAGCGTGCTGAATACCATGTGCCCGGTCAGCGAACTCTGGACCGCGATTTCTGCCGTCTCGTAGTCTCGAATCTCGCCCACCAGAATCTTGTCCGGGTCATGTCGCAGAATGGCTCGCAGCACGGTCGCGAAGGTGACCCCCACATCCGGGTTGACCGGTACCTGAATGATTCCTTCAATGTCGTATTCAATCGGATCTTCGCTGGTGATGATTTTTGTTTCAGTGCTGTTCATTTCATTCAGCGCTGAATAAAGGGTCGTCGTTTTGCCGCTTCCGGTCGGCCCGGTGACCAGCAAAATTCCGTTTGGCCGATTCAGCACTTTTCGAAAACTACTCAGCAACGCCGCATCCATACCGATCTTGTTCAGGTCCAGAGCCACAACGGTTCTGTCGAGAACTCGCATAACCACTGCTTCGCCGAACAGCGTCGGTAACACGCTGACTCGCAGGTCCACGTTGTTGCCGCCGACGTTCAGTTCAATTCGCCCGTCCTGAGGAAGTCGGCGTTCGGCAATATCGAGATTTGACATAACCTTGATACGACTGACGATCGCATTGGCAAGGTGTCGTGGCGGAGGAACCATCTCGTACAAAACACCGTCCGCTTTGACGCGAATTTTGAACTCATCTTCAAATGGTTCAAAGTGAATGTCGCTGGCCTGATCTCGAATCGCCAGCAGCATGACCATGTTCAGCAGTTTCTTGATTGGCTGAGCATCCGACATCTCTTCATCAGAGGCAAGGTCGTAGCCGCGAATCCTCTTCTCGGCATCTTCATCCGTCGACATCGATTCGATAACGTCTTCGATGCTTTCTTCACGATCCGCATAGTACTTTGCGATCGCGGCTTCGACATCGGGACCGGAGGAAACAGCGCCACGAATTTCGTGTCCGAGGAAGTTGCGCAGGTCGTCGAGGGCACCGACGTTCTGAGGATCCGCCATGGCCACGGTGAGCACGCCGTTCTTCAGAGAGATCGGCATGATGTGGTACATTTCGGCCATCGTCTGAGGAACAATCTCCAGCACGTTGGGCTGGATGTTGGTCTCTTCCAGATTGACGACCGGCATACCCCACTGTTCGGCCAGCGCTTCAGTTACCTGGGCCTGGGTGATCAGCCCCATGCGTACCGCGACCTGACCGATGACCGTGCCAGGACTCTGCTTCTGTTCTTCCAGAATATCCCAGAGCTGGTCGTCATTGATGTGACCCAGATCAACCAGAATCTGTCCAAGTTTTCGTTGAGCCATAGCAGGGTTTTCAGTTTTTGTGTTTTGTCCCTGTGAGGGACCGGACTTTATTGTTTATGTCTCTCCCTTGGGGAGAGTTTTTCTGTTGTTGTCCCCTCTCCCTTGGGGGAGAGGGTGAGGGGGTCTATTTTCTCGTGTTCTTAATTTTCATTGTCGTTTGTTTCGTGCCCCCTCATCCGGCCTGGCGGCCACCTTCTCCCCCGAGGGGGAGAAGGGCTTTTTGTGTTTTCCCCTCTCCCCCTTGGGGAGAGTTTTTCTTTTGTTGTCCCCTCTCCCTTAGGGGAGATGGTTAGGGTGAGGGGGAATTTTGCTGTCGTTGTCGATGATGATTCTTTAAGTGGCAGGAGTGTTCAAAACTTTCAGGATCCCGCGAGCAACGGCGTCGGCGTCCTGAAAGACTTCTTCGTTGGAGATGCGAAAAACACGGAAGCCTCTTTCCGCCAGAAACTTGTCTCGTTGAATGTCTTTTTCGATTGTCATGTCGTGATAACCACCGTCAAGTTCCACTGCCAGATGTTGCTCCAGGCAAACAAAGTCCACAATGAAATGATCGATGGAAAACTGTCGTCGAAACTTGAAGCCTCCGAGCCGACGATCTCGAACCATTGCCCAGACGACGCCTTCAGCTTTCGTCTGCTTCGCTCGAAGTTCCCGCCGGTACTCCAGTGAGTAAACAGGTTCACCATCCCGACGCGATGGCGAACCGTTTGTCATAGTCGTGTCTTTCTATCTGCGTGTTCCGCCCCCCTCATCCGGCCTGGCGGCCACCTTCTCCCCCGAGGGGGAGAAGGGTTTTTTATATTGTCCCCTCTCCTCTGGGGGGAGAGGGTTAGGGTGAGGGGATTTAATTCTGACTGCTATTCATCGTCGTCATCGTCGTTGTCTTCGTCGAAGACACCACGTTTCGCTCGCTCAATACGAGCCCGTAATTCTCCTGGATTGTTGGACTTGTACAGCACGTCTTTCTCATCGCACAACCCGCTCTTCCAGAGGTTGAACAGCGAGTCATCCAGCAGAATCATGCCGAACTTTCGTCCGGTCTGAATTGAGCTGTTGATACGGAATGTCTTGCCTTCACGAATCAGGTTTGCAATCGCCGGAGTAACGACCAGCATTTCATAGGCTGCGACCAGCCCCTTGGGTTTTCGAGGCAACAGGGCCTGGCTGAGGATCCCGATGATCGCATTCGCCAGCTGAGTTCGAATCTGCTCCTGCTGGTTCGTCGGGAACACGTCGATAATTCGGTCGACCGTACCCTGAGCACCGGTGGTGTGCAGAGTTCCAAACACCACGTGCCCGGTTTCCGCCGCCGTGATGGCCGCAGAAATTGTTTCAAGGTCTCGCATTTCGCCCACGAGGATCACGTCCGGGTCCATTCGCAGAGCACGTCGCAGAGCTTCCGGAAAGCTTGGAACGTCAACGCCGATCTCACGTTGATTAATCGTGGAATGTTTATGCTCGTGATAGTATTCGATCGGGTCTTCGAGAGTGATGATGTGATGATCCATATTATGGTTCATCCAGTTGATCATCGACGCGAGACTGGTGGTCTTACCGGAACCTGTCGGTCCTGTCACGAGGAACAGACCGCGAGGTCGCTGAATCAGATCCTTACAGACCGTCGGCAAACCCAGTTGCTCGAACGTCAGGAACTCGTTTGGAACTCTTCGCAGAACCATCCCGATCATGCCACGTTGCTTGAACACCGCGACTCGGAAACGAGCTTTATCGCCGAAAGCAAAACCGAAGTCAGTACCACCCCGCTCCTGCAGCTCCTGCTGATTTCGTTCAGGCGTAATACTCTTCATCAAGTTGGTCGTATCGTCGGCCGTCAGAGTTCTGGTTTCCAGGCGAACCATGCGTCCGCCGGAACGAACTACCGGCGGTTGTCCGACAGTAATGTGCAGGTCACTGACTCGTTCTTTAACGACCGTTTCCAACAACTTGTCGATCTGAAAACTGCGTACGCCGCCCTGCGGATTGCCTCCGCCGCCACCACCGCCTCCGCCTGACATAGAAGTTCCCTTTTGTTGAATCGATGAGAATCAATGAGTCGTTGATGGACTGAAAGTAACTAGTGTCCGCCCTTCGACAATTTATAAACTTCAGCCAGAGTCGTCAGCCCCTGGTAGGCTTTGTCCTTGGCATCCTCTACCAGTGTCCTCATTCCCAGCAATCGAGCCTGACGTCGAATGTTCTGAGCTGGCTCGCTGTTGAAAGCCATTTCTCGCAGCGTGCTGTTCATCGTCATCAGCTCAAACACGGCACGACGCCCCTTGTAACCTGTGTGCTTACAATTGTTGCAGCCTTTGCCGCGAACCCATTGACCTTCCGAAACTTCATCCGGCGTGATGTTGAAGATGTCAACTTCTTCGGGGCTTGGCGTATACGGTTCTTTGCACTTCGGGCAAACAACTCGCACCAGTCGTTGAGCCAATACGGCCATCAGAGAGCAGGCCACAAGGAACGGCTGAACGCCCATGTCGATCAGTCGAGTAATCGCACCGGGAGCGTCGTTGGTATGCAGCGTGCTGAACACAAGGTGTCCGGTCAGCGACGCCTGAATCGCCATTTCGCCAGTTTCCGTATCGCGAATTTCCCCTACCAGAATCGCGTTCGGTGCCTGTCGCAACATCGCCTTGATGATCTTGGCAAAGTCGAGCCCGATATTGTGTCGCACTTCGACCTGATTAATGCCGGGCAGGTAATACTCCACGGGGTCTTCTGCTGTGATGATCTTTCTGTCCGGGCGATTCAGTTCCCCGAGAGCACTATAGAGCGTCGTGGTTTTTCCGGATCCGGTAGGCCCCGTGACGAGAAAAATCCCGTTTGGCCGCCGGATGATGTTCTGGAAAGTACGGTAGTTGTCTTCTCCGAAGCCGAGGTTACGAATTCCCACCTTGATGTTGTCTCGGTCAAGAATTCGCATGACCACCGCCTGGCCATGGTTGGTTGGCAGAATTGAAACTCGCAGGTCAAACTCTTTGTTCCCCGAGCGAGTTTTGATTCGTCCGTCCTGTGGTCGACGCTTCTCCGAAATATCCATCTTGGCCATAATCTTGAAACGCGAAACCAGTGCTCCCAAAAGGCGTTTAGGAGGACTGTCGCGCTCAATCAGAGCACCGTCGATGCGATAACGGATACGAACGCGATCTTCGAAGGGTTCCACATGAATATCGCTGGCGCGTTCTTTCACTGCTTCTGAAATGATCAGGTTGGCCAGTCGGATGATCGGGGCACTATCATCCTCATCGCCCTGCATGGCCGATGCTGCTTCAACGTCGGTGAAGTCGATCTGAGTTTCGGTGAACTCTGAAATCATCGAGTCCACAGACTCGGTTTCAGACTGCCCATAATGGCGATTGATCGCGGCCTGAATTGATTCCAGGGGTGCCATGACCGGGCGGATTTCACGGTTCAGCACGAATCGCAACTTGTCGATGATTTCAATGTTGTTCGGGTTGTGCATCGCAATCACAACCGATTCACCGTCGGATTCAATCGGAATCACAACGTTTTCTCGCGCCATCGATTCTGTGACCAGCTCGATCACAGAATTCGGGATCTGGCGCCCCTCAAGCTCGATGTAGTCGTAGCCAAATTCTTCGGCCTGAGCCCTCATTAAGTCGCCGGAGGAAATATAGCCCAGTCGGATCAGGGCATCTTCACAGGGAATCCCGAGATTCGCAGCCATGCTGCGTGCCTCTTCCAACTGAGATTCCCCAATGGTGCCATCGTCGACAAAGCGCTCCAGCCAGTCACGCATGCTCAGAACTCCGAATCCGCAATCTACAGAACCTGAAAAAACAGGAATTTTCTCACCACTGGATTGTGTTCACTTCGGAAACGCAACACAAGCCCCGGGTTCCAGAGAAGTTGGGTCCTAACAATGTTCTTTCCGGAAAACACCCCACGACGAACGCGGGACCTTTCCCCATTATTCGGCAAAGAGGCAATTCCTCAACATTCGACTGGCGACCACACCGACCCGCGTTCTCGATGCGTGTTCCCGCTGACAATGAATGTGCCGTCAGATCAGAAACATCATCCCGGCACTTCGCGCTCCTCAATCCACCAACCAGGAGTGGCGCTGGCGCAATCGGTCGCCCCCATCGCGGAGTTCGACTTTTCTGGTTGGGGACTCCCCCAAACGACGCGAATCCCTGCGGAGAATTGTGATTATCGCGATCAGAAGAGTTATGCCTGCTTTCGACCGCGTCGCGATTTGCTAGATTTATGGCACTTTTCAGAGAAATTCGCCACTTAAGATCAGTTTCGGCTTTCAGCCCGACCACAGTGCTCGTGCCGGGAAATTCCGGTCCACCGTGCCTCATGAGTCAGCCACTGATTGACTATTCAGACGCGGCAGGTCCCGATGTTGGCCTGGGAGAAATCGGCAATGTGATTTTTGGCGGAACTGGGCGAGGGACCAGCTTTTCAGCTTCAGTCACAAGGTCCAGCAATTGCTCGCCAAGGAACTTTGCGGCAATGGCCGCCTGCTGAAAGTTAGTATGTGTCGACGCATGCCACGCGTCTTTCTCAAACTGCTCGGCCGCAGACGAAAGCTTCCCGAGTTTTTTGCGGACCGTTCTGAAGTACGACTGAGGATCTTCTACCTGAGTCTCCACTGCACGAAAAACGTCGAAGATCGTTCGAGCCATTTCGTTCAGTTCCGGGTAGTCCTCAACCTCATCGGAATGCTTAATGAACGTGCGAATCATCCATCCGTGAGCCATCACTTTCTGGCTCCGCACAACCAATGACTGCAACTTCGCTTGTCCGTCTGGTGTCAGAGGCAAAGCTGATGTGTTTTCAGAATCCGTCATCGCACGACCACTTATTTATTTCTGCAGCGGTGCAGCGTTCGTGTCCCATTTCAGATCAGCCGGGACATTCTCTGACAGCCATGTCTTCATTTTCGCCAGCACGGCAATTTCCTGGGCTGAAAAGTTGCCCTTGTTGGAGATAAGCTTCAGCGAAACGGTTGTCACAAACGGGGCCGCATCTGAGATAACCTTGGCATTGGGCGCTCGGTTCATGATTCCCTGAGTCGCTGGCGGAGCGGCAGCGGCCCCTGCGGCCGTTGCATGTCGAAAAGTCAGCAACAAGTCGATCCCGCACCACTGCCATTTAGGGTTGCCCGGATCCTGGCTGTATTCAGATGCTGCATCAAATGCCAGTTGAGTGACCTTCCATGCGATTGGCTCAAACTTTGTCCCTGCAACGTCATAGTTGCAAATTCCAAAACCCTTCGCAGCGTGACACCGAACTTCGACCGGTTTTGTTCGGTCATTAATCACTGCGGCAAAAATCTTCAGAGCTGTTGGCTCAGGAGTGCCCACAGTCCTTCTTGGCTTGGTAATCAAGTAGGCTGCATCAATCAGGTCCATTTGAAATGCAACTTCAGTGAATGGACGAACGATTTCTTTGTAGATCGCGTCCGAAATTCGAAACTGATCCTGCTCGACCACATCACAATTCATCAGGATGTTCTTGAGGGAGGCTGCTGTCACAGACTTCACGGAATCGGGCTGATTGGCATCATTGAGAACCGTCAGCATTACCGTGAGGGCTTCAGGATGTAGCCGAGTCATTGAGTTCGCTCCGCCACCCTGCGCGGGGATCGTATCGTAAAGGTGTTGCATGATCTTGATCGCCGCGAATCGAGAATCAAGATTGTTGTCCAACATCTGCTTTACGACCGCGAGAACCTCCGAGCAATACTTTCGTCGCTCTCGGTCTTTTCCTGCCTGACCACCCTGAGCACCGGAGCCAGCTTTCACGATCGAGTTCTTTACGTCCTCGATCAGGTTCTCCATATTCTTCGAACTCTGACTGAAAGCCGGATCCGTGGCTTGAAAGATCAACCATGTCAAATAGTCACGAACAATTTTCGAGTCGGCCTCACCGCTGAATCCAGTAGCCAGCAGTTGGGTGTATTGCCTCTTCACCTTGTCTGCAGCAGCCCTGTCCGGTCCGGGAAGAGGATTGCGAATTTCTCGAATCGACCGCGTTAGCTTCTGCTGATTCAGCACATACTGTTGTGCGTTGTCCACAACAGCCGGAGTTGCCGCGGGAGCCGCCGCACTATCCGGCGCTGGCGCTGATGCACTGTCCGGAGCAGTCTGAGTCGGAGCTTCTGCCGCCGGAGTTGTTGAATCCTGTGCGCAAGCCTGACCATCCGGCACCCCGGCAAGGGCGAGAAAAAACAACGCCGGCACCGCGCCGAAGGAGATGAAATTACTCAGGATCTGAAAGTTGCGTACAACAACTGGCATAAGCTCACCAGAACAGGGAGACATCGGTGTCTCGTTCAATTTTTCAGGAATCCAGGACGAGAGAAAACTGATAAACATGACAGGTTCACCGATTCACGTCCAGAATCAGAACCCATTCAGGGCAACAAATCATTACTTTCGCGCCAAGAATCCGGTTCTGCTGCCGAGTCGGTATGATTGTTTACTGGTCGACAGATTACCAGTCCGACACGACAGTGACCGCGATTCCGGAGGAATTGTTACAACCCGAATCCGCCGGATCCCTTTCTTCGGCTTCTTGCGACAGACTGCTTAAGAGGCTTCTGAGACTGGTGTCTGGAACTCCCTGGCGGCTCATATTCACGAGGTTTTAGTGTCGCCTCCAAAGCCAGGCACCGTTTTCTGCTCGCTGCTAAAGGCCGTTTCTGTTCGTTCGGAGCTGAAGTCTCAGGACGAAAAATGCCAACCCCGGCTGTCGCTTTTCGACAGAGTTCCGCTCCGGGCCGGCTTTTTTTATCTCTTTCTGAGTTCCAGCAGGACGTAGTTCAATCCGGGATCGTTGATTTCTTTGCCCTCAAGATCACGCATCCCGACCGAGTACCCTCGAATCCTGGCCAGGTCAACAAAGGCGGGCGCAGCATTACGCCCTCCGTCGGCAATCCAGCAGAATCCGTCGGGCTCCAGCATTCTATCGATCAAATCCAGGATGGGAGCGTGATTTCGGCTTTCGTAGGTGACATCACACCCAATGATAACCGAGTAAGTCAATGCGGGCGGCGAGCGCCAGTCGAGAACAAACGCATCGGCGTCTGGAAAGCCGTTTAACGCAGCGTTCATTCTGGCTGTCGTGATTGCGTTAATATCGTAGTCCGTCAGCGAGACCTGGCATCCCGCTGCCAAGGCGGCAATTCCCACGAGGCCAAGTCCACAGCCCAGCTCAAGAACCCGAGTCTCTCTGGGCCAGGGATTCTGCAGCATCGATTCCGCAATTTGCAAAGCGGCAGGCCAGAGGTAAGCCCAATATGGCATGTAGTCGTCACGGACATTGGCCGACAGAACTTCCGGCGAGTCCAGTAAGCTGTCGGGTCGGAAAGGCACCATCAGGCGAAACGACCGGTCCAGCACACGAAACTCAGCCTCCGTCCACCCGAACGGAATTTCGGGCAATCCGGGAATCAGTGCTCCAGACTGGACTCCGACATTCGGAGGGGGACGCAATTCCCTGTGAGTATCCGGAACCAACATCAAGTTTCTGCCTGCAAGTGAAGTAACGCGTTTCAACGGACTCTCTGCTGATCTTTATTTGAGATCTGAACGCTGAGCGGCCGTCTGAAATACCGGCTTGCGAAAATAGGCTTTGGCCCGAACCTGCCAATCCTGGCCGGTCGCGGTCAGGTACTGACTGAACCGCGGCGGTGCATTCCCGTCGTGAATCAGCTTCAAATAATCACACAGAAAAGCTCTGGATTCGTTCGACTCATTCAACAAAAAACTACACAGCGCCCAGCTATCCCGGTAGTCCGTGGAGTCCATTTCTCCTGCAACGGCAAATCTCTCCAGCCGATCCAGATCCGGAGACCAGCCGACTGCAGCTTTAAAGCGAACGCTTTTCGTGCGGGAAGAAGATGGTCTCCGCAGAGGTGATTCTTCGAAGTATTCGGCAAGCCCTTCATCCATCCATAAGGGCAGGAATTGAACGTGCTGATGGAGCAATGCATGAGTCATTTCATGCCGCAGATCGGCCGTCAATTTATCTGATCGATAGCAGTAAATTGACGTCAGGCTCCCCTTGCGAACAAAAACGGCTCGTCGATCGCGACTGGTGGGAACTGTTGAACCAAGATACGCCAGATAACTCTTCCGGCTTTCGAACAGGACGATCTGAATTGGTTCACCGGTCGGCCTGATCCCAAGCGCGTCATTCAGCTCTGAAGTTAGTTCTGCCAACTGCTTCTGAATTTCCTGTACATCAACGTGAAAATCCGCGAGCAACGAAAACGTCTCAAATTGCTCCTGGACAAGCCACTGATGTTCCGCAGCACATGCCTGCATGGAAACAATGCCAATCAGCAGGCCCGGCAGGCATCGGAACATGTTTTCCGCTCACGGCATCTGAGGAAACTGAGCGAATCGCACCCTCTGCATTTCTTCGGGCTCAGTTGATTAGTAATGCGGGATTTGAATCCACCCGAAGAGCATAGGTCAATGGCAGTTGTTCTGATCGAAGAACTCAACCGGATTCAAAGCTGTTAACTGGTGAGTTTCAACAGGTTTCCCGACGTTAAAAATTTTGCGAAGTGAACAATAGTGTGACATGATCTCCGAGAGGCCAGCATTGCGTGCAGCAACAGTGAGTCGAAGCTCTCATTCGAAACAGCCGACTGCTGGGCGGGAGTGGCGAGATTGGCATTTTTCAGCAGATCAGGCTGCCAGCTCGATCGAGCTATTCATGATTGATTGTTCTGATTCCAATGGTTCCGATCGCGTTCGTCAGGAACGAGAGCGATGGATTTGCTTTAATAGATTCAGCAAACGCCATCGCCCTCCCATGTCACAATCATCAGGACAATCTAAGGAGCGGCACTGGCACCGGCGCCTGGGCGATTTGCTTTTCCACGTCGTGAAGACCGAGATGAGCGACTACTTCCCAGAGAACTTCCTGGGCCGGAAGCTCCCGAATAATCGGCGCCCATCCCCATCATCATGGCTCCTGACCCCATCATGCCCGGATCAGCGCTTCCTCCCTCAGCTCCATAAGGCAGGCCAATTGCGGCAGCAGCTTCATCAGCACGGAAGTGCTTATACGTGTCCAGCACAAACTTTGCGACAGCAAGGTCATCAGCTTCTGAGATCGCCTTATTGCCACCATTGACTTTATCGCCAACATAGCGTGACACGATCGCTCCAGTGGAATCAACCACTGAGATGCGGTCCGGAATCACTCGACCACCGGGAACTCCCTTCAGGATATCCCTCAGCTCTGGAAACTCAGAGGCAGAAATTCGGGGAGCCTCTGTCACGCTGGTCAGATAGTCCAGCGACTTCAACTCAATCTCCTGGGGCTCCAGTGTGCTCTTGCCAAGATCCACAACATCAAGACTCTGCTTACCACCGATACGAACACCCACTGGAACACGCAGGCTCGCCATCACAGGTGTTCCGGCCGTTTCGTGCTGATAATACATGCTGAGTTGCGCGACTTCATCCACACGCGGCCGGGAATCAACCTTCTGCGTGTAATAGCGATACGCTCCGGGCACAAACACCGGTTCAGTCGGCTTGCTCCACTCTGAGAAGATGGTTTTCTGAGATGCCAGTTCCGGCTGTTCCAACTCATCAACCGGCATATTGAAAGTCGGATTTCGCATCTCCAGTCGCACGCGATAGCTGTAAGAATTTCCCTGATCGCAGGTGAAGTCCATGAATCGAACCAGCAGAAGACGATTTGCGACCAGCGTGCTGTTAAGGAACTTTTCCAGATCTTCTTTGGTCTTGAATCGAGGGTCCTTCTTCAGTTGTTGACCTTGACCTTCACCTTCAGATCCTTCCGGAAGAGTTGGATTCATGGAGGACTGATAATCTGAAAACATCGTGCCAGAGACATTCATTCCGCCGCCAAGTGCGGTGCCAAGGTCTTGTGATGCGAGTCCCCACTTTCTGAATCCCTCGCTTTTCGCCTGCGCCGGAGGCAACATGGCTTTCATCTTGTTGGCCTCTTCCAGCAACTTCGCCTGATGCCGGTCAATCAGTTCCTTTTCTTCATCGGAGAGCTGAAACTCTTCCAACCGCTTGTGCGATGCATTTGCTGGAGTCCAGTTGCCAGCCGCCCGACCTGGCAGTGGCATTGTGATTTCACTTCGAACAACTGAAGGATTGACGATGTCGCGGTCGTTGTAGGCCGCTTCTTCCAGAATCTCAGCGATATCCTTCAGCGACAACTGCTCCCATTCTCCGGCCCACGGATCTACCCCGGGCACAGCCGCCTTCCGCTGAATCTCAAGATTCACAAAGTCGATGTAGCGCTGACCATCTTTGGCGGGAATATGAAGAGCTTCTGCAAGCAGGTTGGTTTGTTTGTACAGATCGAACACCGCCCGTACAGACACGCCGGAACAGGACCGAATCTTGCGTTCAGCAGCGGCCGTCCCCATGCCGCCTTCCATGCCCATGTAGCCGCCCATGCCATAGCCATCGAGGCTTTCCGGCATTCCCATCATCCCCGCGCCGCCTGGCCCCATGCCCATTCCTGGCCCCATGCCCATGGCTGATCCCATGCCCATTGCTGAACCCATCCCTGGACCACCGGCTGGGTAACCGTCCCCTGCGACAGTTCCTCCGGGATAGCCTGCTGCACCGGGACCACCCGGCATTATGCCGCCAGCCGCGTCTGCACCCGGATAACCGCCGGGCGCCCCAACGCCGCTTTTCTTGTTGTCGCCGAAGAGGTCGGCAAGATCTTTATCCGCCGCATTCTTCTCTTCCGGTTCGTCAGAGGACTCTGTCATTGTCTCGGCATCAGCCGCTTCTTCATCATCCGGTTTCTGAACCAGAGCAAAGGTGACAAGTGTTGATTCAGGAGACTCCGGAGGCAATACAACCACCGGCGCAAGTTTTTCTTTAACGCTGTTGATCGGCTCATTCAAATGCCTCACCCACGCGAACTGCTCGATGTCCTCGTTTGGAGACGCCATTCGGTTAGCCAGCACCTCCACTTCGGGGGTCGAGTCGAAAAGTGTTTTCTTCTCTTCTGACATAACGTTGGCGGGCGAGTTCCATGCCTCTTTCGTTTTATTGGCAGCCTCTTTCAGTTCGGATTCCAGGCGACTGCATGCGGACCAGTTTGCTGTCGCTAAACCCGTCACCGCCAGAACGCCAATGAGTGCAGCCCCAAACTTCTCACCATGGTTCAGAAGTAATGCTTTAAAATCCAGACGCTTCTTTGCCATCGTTAATCTCCCGAGAGAACCAATGAATCCTCAACACTTTTTTATTCAGAACTGGACTGAACAGATCCAATACTGCGAATCAAATCTATGGCTGAACCGGAGGGGCCGCCGCAGGTGGTGAAGCCGGATCTGCCGAGGGCGTTTCTGTCGCCGGCTGGGCTTCTGAACTCGCAGGCTCCGGAGGCGTAGTTGACCCCGGATCTGTCGCTGGAGCAGCCGGGGTTCCCTCTGCAGGTGCAGGTGATGCTCCTTCAGCAGCCTCACCCGTTGCAGCAGGCGATGCCGGTGCAGCGGGATTTTCAGGATCTGGAGAAGGTGTGCCTTCCGTCGTCGGTGTGCCTTCTGCAGGAGCCGGGCTCGTTCCGGGTTCAGCGGGATCAGTTGGAGCCGCCGGATCGCCTGGTAAAGCTGTTGACTCTGCCGCAGGTGCCTCCGTTGGAGTCGTCGCCTGATCTGTCTCTGCCGTTGCCGCTTCAGCATTCGCTTCCTGAGCCGACTGGTAGAGCGTCATCAGTCCACCAATTTTTACGTGAACCATCAATGGGTCATTCATAGCCGCCTGAATAACTTCTTTACCTTTGGCACCGCCGCCCTGCAGCCCTGCGTTCGGCATTCCCGGAGCCATTCCCATCGCACCGGAGCCTGATATCGCGCTGGGGTCGTATTCCGCGCCGCTGCCCAGAGCACCAATTCCTTCGCTACCAAACGCTCCACCACCGCCATAGGCCGATTCGCCGGCAGAGCCATAACCCCCGCCTTCTGCTGCTCCCGGCATTTCACCCATCCCAGTCATCGCGCCGGCCATTTCGGCCCCCGAACCCATTCCATCCATGCCTGGGCCGCCGGTCATCCCGCCCGCACTCTTTGACGGAGTGAATTTCGAGACGACTTCCACTCGAACGATTTCTACCGGGAAGTCCGAGTTCGTCAGAGAAGCCAGAAGGTTTGGAACCTGATCATCACGGATCAAGACGTCCAGCAGAAATGCGCGGGTCTTGTAACCCAACGTCGTGTCACCATCTCCACCATCGACATATCGTTTTTCTTCTGCAGGAGCACCACTCATTCCTCCCATTCCGCCCATGCCTTCGGCGCCTCCGCCCATGGCCATGGCGCTCATGCCTCCCATGCCACCCATGGGGCTCATGCCGCCCGCGGCTCCGCCACCAGCAGCGAATGCACCAAACTCCTCCGTCAAAATATCAGCTCCAGCGGCCCCCTCAAATTCTTTCCCGGGATACGACACTGAACCACCAGAGCCGCCGCCCATTCCGCCACCTTCCGGCATGAACGCGCCACCCTCGGCGCCACCGGGCATGGCCATTCCCATTGCTCCCATTCCGCCCATGCCTCCCATGTCGGCCATGCCTCCTCCAGCACTTCCGGATGCTGCTGCATCACGGTCGCCGCCTCGAAGATGAAGCCGAAAGATCTGACGTATCTGAGACTCCGTAAGTCGGGTTGCGCCTTCATTGACGCGAGCAATGGATTTTAACAACGACTCCAGGAGCCAAATGTCTTCCTGGCAATTCCAAATATCCGTAGACGACGGGCGAGAAGTACGCCACGAATTGAACGGCTTGTGAGAGATCTTGCCGGTGTCGACCAGCACGAGCCCTTCCCCTTCCTTGAAGGGTTTCACAATTTGCAGCAGCTGTTCAATCTGATCTCTGTAAATGGAAGCCCAGCGAGCACGAGTTGTTGTGTCTTTGAGATCCTGACGGTACGAGATCCCCTTCATGCTGTTTACAAGCGCATCCGGCCATTTGCGAGCATTCTTCTGTCGCTGGAGAAGTTGCTTGGAGGCACGATCATACGACAGCGTATCGGCTTCATTCTCCTTCTTGGCTGCATCCACCCAGGTCTTATTGGGCTTCGTGGCCCCCTGAGTTGCCTTTGTGAAGGACTCGTCGACCTTTTTCATGCGATCTTCGATTTCAATGGCAATCGCGCCACTTGCCATCCACCATCCAACGACAACGAACACAACGGAAAGCGCGAAGCAAATCCAATAACGGTGCTTGATGAGTGGCTGAAGCTTATCCATCTCAGAAACCTCTGTTTGACTGCAAACTCTGTAAGATCAGAACTGAAAACCAACAACTGACTGACTGACCATCATCCAAAATTTTACTAGGGTGCTGGCGTCTCTACGGCCGCGGCCCCGTCCGGTGGCACGGCCCCATCTGCAGGTTCGGCCGCCCCTTCAGTCCCAGTAGACACTGGGACTCGCGGATCAGCATCCTTGCGATCTCTTTCAACCGTTGGGATCCAAATGAACTGAACAACAAAATCTGTTCGATCAATAACCTTCAACTCTTTCTTCTCGGCCTCCTTGAAGATTGGCCCTTTGCCCCCAGGTACCTGCTCCGTGCCGACGCCTCCTGCTCCTGGAGCTCCTGGAAATGCCCCGGGTCCTTCAGCCCCGGCATATCCTGCAGACCCCAGCCCGGCGGGATCACCGCCGGGATAGCCTGCCGCTCCCAGCCCGGCTTCCCCGCCTGGCATATAGCCAGAACCAGGGCCTTGCATATCCCCTGGCATTCCAGTTCCCATACCGGCGTATCCTCCTCCGCCAAATCCACCCGCACCGGTCATCTGACTTCCAATCCGGCGATTCGGATCGTACTGCTCACGCTCCAGCAAGCTCCAGGCAACGATCGGATAGGAGATGCCAACCTTTCCAACAGGAACTTCAACACCGCTGCTCTCCAATGTCCATTTTCGGAGATTCGCAACCAGCGTCTTCTCGACGAACAGGCCGTCGATTTCAGAAAAGTCATGCTTCTCTTTGTTATTGAAGTAGTGATGACCTTTCAGAGTAATGATATAGCCTTTGCCTGAGGTTGGAGGCACCTGATCCAGCTCACCAAAATCAAGCGTCTTTTCGGCGTCAACAAACTTCTGATGCCAGGCGGCAACGTCTTCAACCTTCTTGGCAGAAACCGAAGTGATCCTCAGCTTTTTCTGCAGAGTAATATCAGACTGATCGAGGGCGTCTCCTTCGTCGTATGGCATGCACTCATTGATGGCCTTGAAAAGCTCCATCCACAGCGAGCGTTTCTCGAGAGGAGCCACCAACTGCCCAATGTTCTCAAGTATCTTTGTATGCCCGCCTTCTTCAGCCCCAAATGCTCCATCCTGAGCACTGATTTCAGACTGAACCTGATCAACCAGTTTCTGCTCGTCGTCCCATTTCTCAACTCCGTACGACTTCAGCACTGACGCACTGCCCATAGTGCTTACACCCATTGCCAGCAGGAGTCCCGCAGCTGCGGCAATCGCCCACGGCTTTTTGCTGCGAATCCTGCGGTCAACGGCAATCTCAGGAGGCAGCAGGGTCGTCCGAATTCGAGTCTTACCGATCGCCTGCAGCGCCAAGCCATACGGAACCGCAAATGTCATCATGTTGTCGATGAACAACGGGTCCGTCAGTACGGAGTCGCCCGTGACGCCGTTAAGGCTCTCGAGTCGCTCGACATCATATTGCAGGTTTTGCTGCAGGAACTTCTGAAGCCCAGCAAGTCTAAAACCATTGCCGACACCAATGATCTTTCGAATCTTGGCGGCACGATTCACGCTGCCGAAGTAACCAATCGAACGCTGAATTTCTGACACGTAGTCATTGAAGACCGGACGCATCGCCTGAAATACGGCTTTAGGATCCGGGGCCTTGGTTGCGTTGCACTTCAGATGCTCGGCCTTCGCAAAGGTCAGCTTCATTTCGCGAGTCAGCGCGCGAGTGAAGTGGTTGCCGCCAATTGGCACATTACGAATCCAGATGCTGCGACCATTCGAAACCAGCAGTGTGGTATTGTCCGCACCCATATCGAGAATAACGTAATAATCTTCGCCAGCCGGAGGCTCCGGCGTTTCAGCTGTCTTGCGAAATCCCAGCACGTCATAAGACAGATAGTTGTAAAGCGCGAGCGGAGCCATCTGGACCAGCTCGACCTCTTTGCTGTTATTCGTAAAAGGCTTCATCGCGTCATAGACAAGGTCTCGCTTCATCGCGAACAGACCGACTTCCGCCTCCAGCATGAAGCCACTCTCTTCAACGCCTCCGCCGATCGGCTGATAGTCCCAGATCACATCGTTCAGATCGAACGGAATCTGCTGCCGCGCTTCGTACTTGACGATTTCAGCAACCTTGCCAGCCTCGACCGGCGGCAGCTTAATGAACTTGGCCAAAGAGCTCTGGCCGGGCACGCTGATCGCAATCAGATCATTGTTGATCTTATTGCGTTCCAGAAAGGTTTTCATCGCCTCGCGAATCAGCTCTTCCGGAATGGCATCCGGCTGGCTCAGAATCTTCGGATGAGGCACGTAGTCAAAAGCTGTCGCAACAACGCGTTCGCCATTTTCCGACGACCGCAGCCTGATTGCTTTCAGGCCCGCCTGACCAATGTCAATGCCCCAAGCGCTGATTGATTCCGCCATGTGAAGCCTCTATGAAATCCCGAAGTTCCGGATAGTTCAAGAACAAGAACTAATACAACCACAACGAAAAAAGCTAATCAGCGGGGACAAAATGCCCCTGCCACATAGGTCTTCGCGGTCAAAAGTCGTTCTGTGGTAACACTCTGCGGCAAAAGTACCAGCAGATTTGCGGTCTCGTCAACCAATTTTGAAACGGCTTGCCCCGGCAATTCTGTGAAATCCTGAAATCGCTGGCGTCTCAGGACTCACACTCCCTGCCCAACCGACGTCTTTATCTGTCGGAATGTCACAAAACCCGAAAAACGACATTTTGCCACATTGAACTAACAAAGCCTTCTCGATTATCGGTTGTCCTGAACCCGCAGGAGGCAAATCTCCTCGCTGCGGGTGGAATCTCTGACGTTAACTGCCACACTCTTGTTCCGGGAAAGTGCTGGAATCTGCCGTTTGCCTGCAAATTGGTGAACTTCTGATTTTGCGGTCCCCGATGCCTCATCACATAAACTCCACGCAAGCCTCCCCGCACTATGTCAGTCTGTAACGATTTTTCTGAAATCAGCGTTCTGATCCCGGGCTATTCGATCGAAGATCTGCCAACAGACCTTCCTGAAGACGGTGCCTCCAGCCTGCTGAATGCCGTTGCTTGTGCCTGGCATCCTCGACTTCTCAGCCGGTCGACCAGTATCCCTCTGTTTCGCCAGGCGGAATCTCTCTCCGGATATCCTGGCCGTCGAATCATCCTTGTCCCGTCCGCTTCAGAATCCTGGATGCCTCACGAATGGCGTTCCGTACTGCGGGATCAGGGCCATATCGTGATCGCCAGTTGCGTAACGCGGGAAGAATGGCTCAGGGCGATCAACGGAGCTCTCGACGATGAATCGCCTGCTGTCTCCCCAGTGACCAGTGAAGCAAAAGCAGATCAGGATCTCTTGCCACACTTTTTGTCGCTCGGAACAGTCCTGCTTCAAACTCAACTGCTCAGCCGTCGACGCCATCACTTTGTTGATCCCGACAACATTCTGATCGGTCGCGAAGTTCGACTGGCGGCTGATGCCTTTCTGAATGGTGATTGCCAGACCGCTAAAGCTCATCTTGGCAAGTGCTTCGAACACGTTCGCGAAACTCGCGAGCGGTTTCACCCCATGAGCTGCTATCTTATTGATATCTGTATCCCCAGTGATGATGAAGCTCCCGAAACAATTATTGATCTGCTGCAATCGCCAACAAAGCTGAATCTGTTTGCGACGGGCCGTGATCTTGTACGTTGGATCTCCAGAAATTCTCAAATCGCTGACGCTTTATCTTCCGCCCTGAAGAACGAACGTATCGGCCTGCTTTCAGGCCACGATCATGAAACTCGAACCTCACTTGGTTCCATGGCGACAACGGTCGCAGACATTGAACGCTGCAGGACGCTCTTCACAAAGACACTCGGGCACACACCTCGCCACTGGGCTCGCAGACGATTCGGATTGACCGCTTCGATGCCCGCATTGTTGAGTCATCTGGGTTTTGAATCCGCATTCCATGTGGCATTGGATGATGGGCTCTATCCCGATCGTGAGCGCAGTCAGTTTGAATGGCAGGCGCCAGATGGATCCATGATTGCAGCGGCTTCCCGTATTCCGCTGGCCATCGACAGCGCTGCCGGCTTTTTGAGATTTGCGGACCGCTACAATGAAAGTATGCAGGACGATTCCACAGCGGCTCTCTTCCTCGCTCGACTGCCCACGCTGAAGTCGCCGTGGATGATAGACCTTCAGATTGCTGCAACCTACGCACCGGTGCTCGGTGAATTCGTCACGATGGATCAACTGTGCCACGTCGCCGGGGGCACTCGACTTGCCGAACGTCATGATCACTCTGACTATCTCGCTCCGTTCCTGATTCAATCCTCTGTGTTGAAAACCGAGCCGCCAATTTCCGGCCCGGCGACTTTGCGTCTGTTAAATCAGCGACTGGAGTCGTTGCGGACTGTCCACGGAATTGCCGGACTTATCCGAACGACCGACGGCATGACTGAGTCAGCCCTGCAGTTGTCGGAGTTGGAATCTGCTATTGCCGATCTTGAACTTCAGCATGTCGATGTGCTTGATGCTTCTCCGGAACGAACGCAGAAACTGCACGAAACAGCCGCGCAGCTCACAGCACGGCTCCACGAAATCGAAGTCCGACTGCTGTCGGCCGTCCAGCAACGAATCCCCGCAAAGGAGAGTTCCCAGCGTGGGCTGTTTCTGCTGAACTCACTTCCGTTCGCGCGATACGCGTCGATCTCATGGCCTGAAAACTGGGAACGACCCTCGCAATCCTCTGTTATCGAACTCGCTCAACGGAACAAAGAGAAAGAGCAGTTGCTGGTGAAGATTCCTCCCGGAGGATTCGCATGGCTGTCCGAATCACCTTCAAGTCAGTCTGCACACCCCCTGATGATGGCAGCACGAGGCGAAGCTCCGCTGGCTGAACCACTCATTCTTCGCAATCGGCATTTCGAAGTGACTCTCAGCGATCGCACCGGAGGAATTGCTTCGGTGACGTGGCACCAGCAACGAGGAAATCGGCTAAGTCAGCAATCCTGTTTTCGCTATGAACGTGAAGTGACTCTTCCGGATGATGGCAGTGGTGAAGTTCGCAAAGTGTCCTACGCCTTAGCTAACATTGTCAGTCAGCGTGTGGTTGAATCCGGTATGGTTTTTTCCGCCGTTGAGACGATCGGTGAACTCGCCTCTCCTGTCGATGGGTCGCGGTTGGCGACGGTCATTCAGACAACTTCAGTCGATCGAGTTCAGCCAAGAATTCAAATTCATTTGCGGCTTGAAGACATCAAGAGCAGCGTGAAAGGTAATCCTTGGCTGACCTACTATGGATGCCGCTTTGCGTGGGATAACGAATCGGCTGTGATCACACGAGCTGTCATGGGGCAAGCGGGCGGCTTTCGAGCAGAGCGGTTTGAGTCACCGGATTACATCGAAGTGAGCGACCATGATCATCGCTTGATGATTGTGTCTCATGGACGCCCTTATCATCGACGATCGGGACCTCGAATGCTGGACAGCCTGCTGATCGTCGAAGGCGAGTCTGCTCGTGAGTTTCAGTTTACCATTGAATTCGACCAGCCATTTCCGCTTCGCACTGCAGCGGATGCCATGACACCGATTTCTGTGCTGCAGACAACCGGGGCGACGCCCTCAGGAGCAGCCAGTGGATGGATTCTGGGGCTGTCCGCAAAGAACGTGGAAATTGTGAGCACAGATCACAAACAGGCGACGGAAGATCAATCCGAATGTTTAACCCTGTTGTTGTCGGAGACGGACGGAGTCGCGGTGGACTGCCTGATCAAAACAGCACGGCGGCCAACGGCAGCGTTTGCGGTGAATGCCGACTTGACTGAAAAATCTTCGCTGGCGATTTCGGATCAGGGAACGATGGTTTCGTTGACAGCGTTCAGAATCCGCCAGGTGCAATTGATGTTTTGATTGGCCATGAGTTGTTCGACAACTCTGTACTCGGAACGTCGCGTGCCTTAAAAGATCCCGAGCATGTCTTTGGCGTCATCCGTCATGCGGTCCGGTGTCCATGGCGGCGACAGCGTGATGGTGATGGTCGCTTCGTCGACATCGTCAAGTCGCTCCAAAGCCATCTTTGCCTGCTGGACGATCTGCGGACCAGCAGGACACGCCGGGCTGGTTAACGTCATCTGCACCGCGACCTTGCGTTCTGTCTGATCAACGGAGTAAATGAGCCCGAGATCGACTATGTTGACCATCAATTCCGGGTCAATAACCTGCTTGAGGGCTTCGATAAGTTCGGTATCAGTGGCCATGGTGCTTCGCAATTTTAAATGTCGAACCTGGAATAAAGAAGTTGAACACTGAATCAGCCAATGACTTAACGTCCGGCCCAAACCGCCCCGTCACGGATCTCTGTCTTAAACACACGAATGGCTTCCGTTGCTGGCATGCACAACGCCTTGCCCGACCTTAGATCAAATCGAGCCGCATGACGCGGGCAGACAATGGAGCAGTCTTGTATTGGGCCATTCGTGAGAGGCTGCCCATCATGGGAACACACATCTTCGATGACAAAGTATTCATCCTGAATTCGAATGACCAACGCAGGAATGTCGTCGACATAGACTGTTTTGCGGTCTCCGGACTTTAACTCGTCTGTTCCAATCACCCGTTCCATGAATCACATTCTGCTTTGAAGATTAAACTGCTTCTGCCGGAAATCACGCCGCCAATAGACATTCACATCATCGTATTCAAACGGCAATAGACTCGATTCCCAGTTTACCTTGAACGGTTCGGCTCAACGTTTCACGAACGATCTCGACCGGGATACGATCGTAAACCTTCTGGAAAAAGCCTTCTACGATCATGTGCATGGCTTCGTGTCGATGAATCCCGCGGCTCATGCAGTAGAAGATCTGCTCTTTGTCGACTCGACCAGTCGTTGCACCGTGAGTGCATTTGACATCGTCCGCCTCAATTTCGAGGCCTGGAATGGAATCACATCGAGCGTCATCGCTCAACATCAACGCGTCGCTTCGCTGATATCCGTCGGTCTGTTGAGCAGCTGGATCAACCTTGATCATGCCACGCCAGATGACACGAGCTTCATCCCGCAAAACTTCCTTGTAAAGCAGATCGCTGTGAGTGCCCTGAGCTTTGTGATGCTGCTGAGTGTAATAGCTGATTTTCTGACGATCGCTGACGAAGGTCACGCCGTTTACTTCCGCCGTTGCGGCTCGACCATTCAGGTTAATATCCTGATGGATGTGAGCAAGCTTGCTGCCCAGACCGACTACGGTCCACTGCAGGGAAGCATTGCTGTCGACGCAACCTGCCTGATGGGCAAAGTGCCATGACTTCTGATTCCAGTTCTGCAACTGAACATAACGTAGATTTGCGTCTCGGCCGACAATGAGTTCCACGCAGCCCACATGCAAGCCTGCGATGTCATCATTTGCGGAGGTCGTTTCTTCCAGCAAAGTTGCTCGCGCGCCGTCTTCGAGGATGATCAGCGTGTGACTAAAATCCGCGACGCCATCTCGACTATGAGCGATTAAGCTGTGTAGTGGCAATGCGACTTCGACGTTGCGAGGAACATAGAGCAACGTTCCGCCAGTCCAGAATGCTGCATGCCAGGCCGAGAAACGATCCGCGTCGGTCTGCACGGCCTTTTTCATGAAGTACGGCTCAAGCAGTTCGCGATGAGTGGTCATCAATCCCTGAAGTTCACCGAACAGAACTCCCTGAGCACGAATCTGATCTGAGACGGTTGCCTGAGTGACCTGGCCGTTCACATGCGCGACGGATCCACCGAACTCTGTCTTGTCACTCAGCAGTGTGGAAATCGAAGAGGAATCAACTGTTCCGGCAGACGGCCGAAACTTCCCTGCGTTGAAGACACGGAGATCGACTCGCTTAAACTCTTCAGGATCGAGTTCACTCTGAAGCAGGTTCTGGTACTGATCAAACGCTGCACGACGAGCGTCTGTTATCCAGGACGGTTCACTGCGAGTGGCGAGGAACTGTTCGAAGACCTCAGAGGAGAAGCCAGTGCGAGAAATATCGATGGTTGTGGATGACATGTTTAACTCTCAAAACTCAATTGAATTCTTTGGGCAAGTCTTCAGGTCTGATTGCTTGCTGTGAAGTCCTTAGCAATCGCAATACTACGACCGTGTCGCCAGAGGTACAAAATACAGCACGATAGCTACCTTTTTGCCCTTTCCCCATGAGTGCCTCTCGAATGACATACTTCAGTCCGTGCAGTTCAGACGAAAGACCATGGCTGTCGGGTTGAAATGCGATCTCCTGCAGCTGCCGCCGAATAACAGCTTCCCATTCTATCGCCTCATCGATCGAATGGTTGTCGGCCCACCAGACTGCGTTTCTCAGAATGTCTTCTTCTGCGGAGTCTGAGAGCCTAACGGAGCGATTCATTATCCTTCCTCAGCAGCAGTGCGTTGCGAATTCTGTCCATCGCTTCGTCAAGCGGAATGGTTCGCCCAGCCTCCATATCTGCAATGCCCTCACGAATCAGCTCCACGTTTCTCTGATGTTCTAATGCGGTCATTGCAGCCACAAACATTGACCGCTGAACAATCACAAAATCGTCATCAATTCCCGGAACATCGACGACAACAGCTTCTCCTTTTGCTGCCATCAGGGCTTTAGCCACTTCTTCGCTGAGTTTCACCATGGCGATTTCTCCGCAATACATCAGTTGATCAGCAGCGAACTAACCAACCGAGCCTTCCATCTGCAACTCGATCAGTCGATTCAGTTCCACCGCATATTCCATCGGCAGTTCTTTCACGAGCGGCTCGATGAAGCCAGTCACGATCATGGCCGAAGCTTCTGCTTCCGACAGGCCACGGCTCATCAGATAGAACAACTGTTCTTCAGCAATCTTCGAAACACTGGCTTCGTGCTCAATCGCTACGTTTTCTTCTTCAACTTCGATGTACGGATACGTATCACTTCGGCTGGCGGGATCCAGAATCAAGGCGTCACAGACAACATTCGAGCGACAATTCACAGCGTCCTTGTGAACCTTCACAAGGCCACGGTAGCTGGATCGCCCGCCACTCTTGGAAATGCTCTTGCTGATGATGCGGCTGGAGGTATTCGGAGCACAGTGAACCATCTTGGCTCCGGCATCCTGGTGCTGACCTTCACCCGCGAACGCAATCGACAGAGTTTCCCCGCGAGCTCCCGGCTCCATCAACCAGATCGCCGGATACTTCATGGTCAACTTGGAGCCGAGATTCCCATCGATCCATTCCATCAATGAGTCGCCGTACGCCATCGCTCGTTTGGTCACGAGGTTATAAACGTTGCTGGACCAGTTCTGGATCGTGGTATAGCGACAACGTGCCCCACGTTTCACAATGATTTCAACAACTGCGGAATGCAGACTGTTGCTGCTGTAGGTCGGAGCTGTACAACCTTCAACGTAGTGAATCGCGGCCCCTTCGTCGACGATGATCAAGGTTCGCTCAAACTGACCCATGTTCTGGCTGTTGATGCGGAAATAGGCCTGAAGTGGAAACTCGATCTTTACGCCCTTCGGAACGTAAATGAATGATCCGCCAGACCAGACGGCAGAGTTCAAAGCAGCGAACTTGTTATCCCCAGGAGGAATTACGGTCCCAAAGTATTCACGGAACAGTTCCGGATGATCTCGCAGAGCAGAGTCAGTGTCTGTGAATATCACGCCCTGCTTTGACAGGTCTTCCTGAAGGCTTCCGTAGACCACTTCAGAGTCGTACTGCGCTTTAACACCGGACAGATACTTCTTTTCTGCCTCAGGAATCCCCAGTCGATCGTAGGTTCGCCGAATCTCTTCCGGGACATCTTCCCATGAAGTCTCCTGCTCATTAGCAGCCTTCATATAGTAGAAGATGTCCTGAAAGTTCAGGTCCGTCATATCTCCGCCCCAGTTTGGCATTGGGCGAGATTCGAAGATGGCCAGAGATTCCAAGCGGAATTCGGTCATCCACGCTGGCTCATTTTTCAGCTCGGAAATCTGACGCACAATCTGCGCATCCAGGCCTTTTCGGCTCTTGAAAGCATAGTTGTCCATCGAATCATGGAAGCCGTATTTGTACGACCCAAATTCCACATCGTTCTTGACCGGAGTATCAGTTGACATGTGATCTACTCACTTTATTTTGTTGGAGGATTCACGTGCAGACCAGGATGAACTTCAATGGTCCACAATCAGTCGAACATCAGAGCGAATATCAGACAGCAGCAGCAGCTTCAGCCTTGGCATTTTCAGCGGCCGCTTCCGGATGGCGAGCACGAACCGTCGCGTATCCGTTGGCATGCAATTCATTCGCAAGCGACGCATCGCCAGTCTCAACAATTCGGCCACCCAGCATAACATGGGTAAACTGTGGTGGATTGAATTCGAGCAATCGCTCGTGGTGCGTAATGATCAGCACGCCCATCTGCGGACCGGAGAGCTTTGCCAATCCTTCGCTGACCACGCGGACAGCATCACTGTCGAGACCGCTGTCTGTTTCATCAAGGATTGCAAATCGCGGCTGCAACATGGCAAGCTGCAAAATCTCCATGCGTTTCTTTTCGCCGCCAGAGAATCCGTCGTTCAGGTATCGGCGAGCAAACTCCGGGTCCATTCCCAGTTCATTCATTCGCTCGCGGATTTCCTTGCGGAACTCACGCATCCCGATCAGGCCTTCGCCTTCCTTACGATCAGGATTGCGGATGTTCGAAACAGCATGACGCAGGAAGTCGGCGACCTTCACTCCCGGAATGACCACCGGATACTGAAACGCCAGAAACATTCCTAGACGAGCACGCTCATCAGCTTCCATCTCCGTGACATTGACTCCGTCGATCTCGATCGAGCCGACAGTCACGGTGTAATTCGGATGCCCGGCCAGGGCATAAGCGAGCGTACTCTTGCCTGATCCATTCGGACCCATCAAGGCGTGAACTTCGCCCTGACGAATCTCCATATTGACGCCCTTCAGAATCGGCGTCTCACCCACATTGACATGCAGATTGGAAATCTTCAACACAGCACTCATCGCAACCACACTTCCTCAAATGTGCACAGCACCAGGTCAGGAAATGACCCAAGTGCTGACATTAACAATCTGGAATTCAGTCAGCTTGATTCAATTACTTATCCGGCAGTGGCAGTGCCGGGATTGCTACTCGTTATCGTGCAGCAATCAAACATTCAAAGCGGAGTAACCCGAGTGATGCGGAACTGGCAGAGCCATTTCACCACGAGTCACTTTGCGAGCCTTGATCTTGTCCTGAATCCGCATTAGCCCTTCAAGAAGAGCTTCCGGACGCGGAGGACACCCGGGAACATAAACGTCAACCGGGACAACAAGATCAACACCTTTAACCACATGATAACCGTGCTTGAAATAAGGCCCGCCACCTACAGTGCAGGCACCCATTGCAATCACGTATTTCGGATCCGGCATCTGTTCGTACAGGCGTCGAACACGACTTGCCATCTTGAACGTCACAGTCCCGGCAACAATCATCAAGTCGGCCTGTCGAGGAGTTGCACGGAACGCCCCCGCACCAAACCTATCGAGATCGTACTTGCTGGCCCCTGCAGCCATCATCTCAATCGCACAACAGGCAAGCCCGAACGTCATCGGCCAGATGCTGGACTGCTGGCCCCAATTCATGGCCTGCTCCATCGTCGTGGTGATCACGTTCTCTTCGAATCGACCTTCAATCCATGTCATGACGCTCAAACCTCTTGCGAGAACATCTATTAACTGAAAAGCACTGACTGAATCCCGCGACTGCCACATCGCCGGAAGTGCAGTCGGCACTCTATCAGCACGCCTCTGTCTTGCAATCGCCCCCGGAAGTTTCCAGGGACTGAACACCCACACTGCCCGCAGCCACACCCAACAAATCTGAACCGCCCATCACCTGGAATTCGCAACAGCCCTGCCCGTCTCTGCAGCGTGAGCGAAATTCAACCGGAGCCCCCAATACTTGCTGCAAAACCTCCCGCTCCACCTGACAAATCGCCTCGTCGACGTCCGCCAGCATCGGAAACGGGCAGGATGTTTCCCGCAGTATTCGCAGCCCCCCAGAATGATCACTCTCTATATTGAAGCCGCTGGACTTCATTTCGCTGGCGAGCTGATCCAGCCGCTCGTCAACCGAGTCACATCCGACCAGTTGCGTCCGAAACCGCTCAGCCAGTGAATTCCGAACTTGCCCCAAAAGCGAAGTACGGACAGTCTGGTCCTCATAGCCAGTGATTACTTTCCACAAAACTACTGCAAGTTCGCGGTAGTTTTCGCCCAGCTCGTGCATTCCCTCTGCCGTCACTCGGTAAACCAGACGGGGACGGCCTCGGCTTTGACCCTGAAGATCTGAAGAAATCAACCCTGACCCTTCAAGTCGAGCAATTCGCTGACGAATCGCCGTCCTTGTGACACCCAGGACATCGCACAGCGCCTGAATGTCCCCACCAGCGGACTGGTGAAGATGCTCAAGAATCTCACGATCGCGTGCATCAAGGGGGGAAGACATTGATAAACCTGAAAACCCAAACAAGTGGCGGAAAAGCTCCTAGCCGCTGAAATGTTATCGAGCAAATACATTCTGGCAATTAACTATGCCAAAAATGCAGAAAAGTGAGACCGTGTCTCAAGGCTTGCAGCTATCTGCTGCCAATTGTGGCTCTAATCCCGCAAAATTGCTCGGATGTTGTCTCAGATCTGGCTCAGGGAACGAGGGCATCGGGAAGTCATTGAATCCTCACGACACGGCGGCAGGATCCTTCAAGGTGAATTCGCGGCACCAGGTTTCTGCATTAATGCCAGGAAACGGGAGGAGTTCTTTTCGTTAATGTCAGCTCAGAAAGTGTTCTGCTGTCACTCGGCAGCTAAACAAAGGAGGCATCAAATTGTTGACCATTCACCTCAATCTGAGGACCAAATGTTGTAACTTGGCAACAGTGTCTTTTACGGATTGGCACGCTGCCACGCGAACAGTATTGACGTAAACTTCTTCCTGAATTCCACTTGCAACTCAGTTAGCTTCTACCCCACGAATTCGTCTTCGTTCGGTTCACCCTTTGCATCATCAGTCTCGCCCCGACGAACATGGTGGTGAAAGTGAACAATCCATTCTGGGAAAGATGGCGATGAGTTCAAGAAAGAAGCAGCGTCTGACCGTTCGCATTGAAAATGACTTTGCGGTCGTATCGCTGGAAGACATGGAGATCTGGGATGGAGCCGATCTGGCTTTGCTCCGAGAGGCCCTTACTGCTTTGATTGAGAGAGATGGCTATCGAGCGATCGGTGTCGACCTCTCCGCAGTGAAATATATCCCGAGCGGCTTCTTCGGCATGTTGTTTGAATGGTACGAACAGGGCATGCGAATTCGCCTTGATGCTCCCCAGAAAAACGTGGAGCAGATGCTCTGGTTCCGCATGTTCTTCGTTCGCCAGCCCGACGAAACATTCCTGTTGACCGACGAGCGAATGAGAAACAACACGCCAAACGAACAGGTTGAGTTCCATCGCCGTGAATTTATGGCCGACGTCGAGAGCAATGACGAGGAAGAGATCGAAGAGCACATCAAGTCCGTTCGCTTCGGTGTCCGCAGCACCGAACGTATTGGCTAAGAATTGCCAACGCATGTTTGCGGGCTTGTCACGCGACAAAGCGGCACGCTTGTCTGAAGCATGAATCCACGGCTGCATTGAATGAAGAATTCACTGCAGCCGTTTTTTATTCTGATAGGTATATCCGCCAGCACGGAATTTCCGAGTTTGCAACCTTGCCAGACGGGCTGAACGCCCGGAAGGCGACCAGAGAATACTCTCGTCTCAAACGTGCTACTTTTTCCGGGATTGCTTTCTATTGTCGGGAATCACCTTTCCCTCGTCTGGCTGATTCCACAATCTCCAGGGATCATCATGGCGTCGCATTTCGTCAAGCAGCAGCGCCTCCATCTCTGCGAGCCGGTCAGCATACGCCGGATCAGATGCGAGATTGGTCTGATGTGATTCCGGAGCAACGCCGGTCAGTGCTGCAAGTTGATCTCTCCGATGTTCGGGCAAAAATTCGTCCGGATTCTGCTTCAAATTAAACAGTTGTGTTTCACGCACCTTTCCATCCAGAACGTCGTATTTTATGAGCTTCCAGTCGCCTCTCTTCACGCACCTCATGCCCGGCTTTGTTCCTCCGTTGTACACACCGTACATCACATCACGGACGATCTCTTTGCTGCCTGCAAGCACCGGTTTGAAAGTAATACCTTCACTGGAATCCGGTGGTCGCAAGCCAGCCAAATCACAGAAAGTCGGCAAGAGATCCAGCAAGTAGATGTTTCCGATCGCTCGAGTACCTGGCTTGATGCCGGGCCCCTTCACGATGAACGGGACTCGCCAGGTGTGCTCGTAAAGATTCTGCTTGCCCTGCAGCCCATGCCGCCCGATCGCCATTCCGTGGTCTGCAGTGTAGATGATGTAAGTGTTCTCAAGTTCTCCCATGGCTTCGAGTTGCTTCAGCACTCGGCCAATCTGGGTGTCGATATTTTCACTGCACGCGAACTCACGCCCCAGCTCATTGCGGATCGTACGTTCATCGCGATTCTTCCAGACACCGCTTACGTCAACTTCATCGCGCAAGCCAGGATGTCCATCCGGAAACGGGTGTACAGGCAGATAATTAACGGGCAGCCTTGGGGCCAGCGGATTCGCTGGAGGCAAAGTTGTTGAATCACTGTGGTTGACCGCACCGTACTTTGTCAGCAATTCCGGCTTTCCGTCTCGGGTATCATGCGGATGTGAGAAACCAAAGTGGATCAGAAACGGATCCTTATCGCCCGTCCGCTGGCGATTCTGAAGATACTCCAGCACCTGCTCAGCATGCCACGCACTTCCTGTTTCATCGGTTGGCCCGCGTTTGGTTTCATCCCGCCGAACTGCAAACAACTTGTTCGCAGCTTCGTAGCTGTTGCCCAGCTTGCACGTTCGCATCGTGTCATAGCCCGCTTGATTGAAGATTGCCGGGATCGTGTGTTGCTCGAGATTCTCCGGGCAAAGGCCATCCTCTTTGGCTCGAGGCGATATCGGCAAATGCCAGACTGTTCGCCCGGACATAATCATGTGCCGAGATGGGGTGCAGACAGCTCCCATAAACGAACCCATATGATAGGCACCGTCGAAGACCATGCCTTCTGCAGCCAATTTGTCGAGTGTCGGTGTTTGCAGTTCAGAGCGAGGATTGTAGGCCTTCAGGTCAAACGGTGACTGATCATCAACCAGCACGAACAGGATATTCGGGCGCGGCTTTTCTTCGGCCCGTCCAACCGCGTTCGCAATCAGGCACGCAGCAGCGGCCAGCAGTAAACTTTTACACATGACCATGATCCTCAGGCGCGACTTCAAAAAGGGGGCTCTTGAACGCAAAGAAGCCCGGCTCGTTTGCCTTGCCGGGCTTCTATTGTGGAACCGGATTCTGTTTCGGATCAGACCTTGTCGGCTCGAGGACACACGTACGGCTCACGATACTCACGAGTCAGCATCGCATTCGCCGCATCGTTGTTCGTGAAGACTTCCTTTTCGGGATCGAACTTCAGTAAGGCTCCCAGCGACATCTTGTATTTGTCGAGTTCAACACCATTCTTCGTAAGATGCTTTACAGTCCGTTGCAGAGTCACCTCATTGTCATCGAGGCTCTTGACATCTTTCAGGACGGCAGAAATATCGCTGACGTCGACCCGGTTTTCTTCGCCCATGTAGTACGAAATGTTGCCAAGATGACTCACCGCTGCAGACAAATGTCCTTCGCGAACATCGGCATTTAGGTCTTCGACTTTGCGCGACTGGCAGGCTGAGACAAAGTTCTTAAAGTGCTCTCCGCCACCCCTGAACTCTTTCGCAACTTTCATGTCCTTGTCGAACACAAGGCAGTGCTCATAACTGACCTGAACCAGAGTTCCCTCGGTGCCATAGAACACAACCCCAACCTTGTTTCCGCTCTTGCTTTGAAACAATGTGTTGAGTTCTTCGTCGTCACTGTCATCGACAGACAATCCGCGAGTTTCAAAGACCATACACTTGTCGCCGTAGTCGTAAATGGAGACCTCGGTATTTCCTGTGTCGCCACCATCGACATAATTCGGATCGTTACGCTCGGCCTGATATCCCAATCGACCACCGTAGGTCAGAATCGTGGATGGGTGAGTATCAATGCCCAGACCCCAGCGAGCAACATCGGTCTGGTGCGGCCCTTGATTTCCGAGGTCACCGTTGCCGTAATGACGCTGCCAGTGCCAGTCATAATGGAATTTTTCACGAGTACATTTTGGGTCGGTCAGTGTTGCCGGACCACTCCACATGTCAAAGTTCACGTTGGCAGGAATCGCATAGTCCCCTCGTGCACCGATGCTCTTGCGTCGCTTATAACACAGTCCACGAGCAAACTTCACTTCACCAATGCCGCCGTTCCGCATAAACGCGACCGCTTCAATGACGGCTTTGCTGGAGCGACACTGAGTTCCCACCTGACACATGCGACCATACTTGCGAGCTGCCGCGATCAGGGCCGTTCCTTCGTAGACGTTGTGGCAAACCGGTTTTTCGACATAAGCATCTTTGCCGGCCTGCATCGCCCAAATGCCGGTCAAAGCATGCCAATGATTAGGAGTTGCCGTGCTGACAAGATCAATCGCGTTGTCTTCAAACGCCCGTCGCATGTCGCTGACCGGTTTTGGGCGAAGGCCCTGTTTCTTTTCGATATCGTCACAACGACGATTCGCGACAGCTTCATCGACATCCACAATGACGCGAATCTCCGTACGCTCATCGTTCAGGAATTCGTTGATATGCTCGCCGCCGCGGCCGTTAACGCCAACAATCGCTACGCCCAGCTTTTCATTGGCCGACTGCCCTGCTCGACCAATGGCGGGAGCAGCTATCACTGCGGACGCGGCAGCCGCTGAGGTTTTCAAAAATCGACGACGATTGAGTGGGCTCATGAGTTGCCTCCGGGAGGGAATTGTTTTGAGGGGGGAGTCATCTGAAGATTCCGCGCCGCAAAGATTCTGGCGGCACGCTTTATAGGCTTCACGCATGGAAACGCATTTGCTTCATACTTGCAAGCGAATCCACAGCATTCACTCCCTTCAATTCCTTGACCAGGCTGTCGTTCTAAACACACAATCCCGCATCTCGTGCCCCGATAATGTTCTGCGTTTCCTTTTCGACAAGAGATTTATCCATGTTTGATTTGTCCGCGATTCAGTCAGCCTTATGCGAATTTGGAATTCAGGGCTGGTTGCTTTACGACTTTCGCGGCAACAACGTGCTGGCTCAGCGAGTCCTGAAGATGCCGCACGGCTTCCATGCTTCCCGGCGATACTTCTATTTCATCCCGGCTAAAGGGACTCCGCAAAAGCTGGTCCATCGTATTGAAACAGATGTGCTGGACCACCTGCCCGGCGACAAGACCATTTATCTGCGCTGGCAGGAACTGGAAGCCAGCATAGAGAAGATTGTGAAGGGAAGCGCCACGGTCGCAATGGAATACTCACCACGCAACGGCAACCCTTACATTTCCCGCGTTGATGCAGGAACCGTCGAACTTGTTCGCAGCTTCGGTTCGGAGGTTGTTTCTTCCGGTGACCTGATATCAATGTTCGAATCCGTAATGACGGAAGAGCAGCTTCAAAGCCATCTGGAAGCTTCCAAAGTTACAAATGCGGCCTACGCACGAGCCTGGAAGTTTATTGCAGATCGCATTCGCACGACCGGGTCCGTGGAAGAATCTGAAGTCAGCGATGAGATCATGCGACACTTCGCAGAGCATGAACTAACGACGTACAGCCCGCCCATCGTGGGAGTCGACGCGAACGGAGGCAATCCTCACTATTCAACCGGCACAGGGACCGACACCACTATTCGAGAAGGCCGTTTTGTCCTGATCGACCTGTGGGCCAAAAAGAAGACTCCGGGAGCCTGCTACAGCGACCTGACTCGCACAGGATACGTCGGGACATCGGTTCCCGAGAAATACACAAAGGTGTTTAACGTTGTGGCCGCAGCACGCGACGCCGGCATCGCTTGTGTCAAAGCAGCCTTCGCTGAGAAGCGTCCAATCGTCGGCGGAGAAGTCGACGACGCCGTTCGGTCCGTCATCGAAAAGGCTGGCTACGGAGAATACTTTTGCCATCGCACCGGCCACAATCTGGCTCAGGAAGTCCACGGTAACGGCACGCACATGGATAATCTGGAGACGATTGAATCCCGCAGAATCCTTCCCAAAACTCTGTTCACAATTGAGCCCGGAATTTACTTGCCCGATTTCGGAGTCCGCAGCGAAGTTGACGTCTACGTTCACGCCGACGGACAAATTGAAGTGACGGGTGGACCAATTCAGACGGCGGTGGTGGCTATTCTCGCAGACTACTAAAAATCTGCCCGGCAGGGAGTGGGTGTGTCTTTGTGTTCAGTGTCCTGATGGCAACCTTCCAGGATCACCAACGTTAGGCTGGACATCGATTCGGAAGAACCGGACAATGCGCGACTTCAATTCTGATGCAGGGGTGTCGCCCGGAGTGTTGTGACTTCGGGTTCTCGATCAGAACCTTTCTTCATTACGACGCCCCTGAATAGTGTTAGCGGCAGAGCTTGATGCTGACTCGTGACGAGATGCTGAGCCACCTCAAGGCCAAACGGCCTGTGGTCGCTCCATCGATGCTTAAATGCGATTTCGGAAACCTGCGGCGGGAGACAGAACTGCTGGACTCGGCGGGTTCGTCGCTGCTCCACTGGGATGTCATGGATGGCCACTTTGTGCCCAACCTGTCCTATGGCCCAATGGTGATTGAACGAGTTCGTCCCCTGACGAAAACGCCGTTTGACGCTCACCTGATGATTTCCGATCCCGCAAAGTATCTCGACGAATACGTCAAAGCGGGCTGCGAAGCGATTACTTTCCATCTGGAAGCGGTCCCTCAACCAGTTTCGCTGCTGCGTGAAATTCGCAAAAGGAACCTGGTCGCGGGACTGGCCATCAACCCGGGAACTCCATTTTCAGCAGCAGAACCATTCCTTCGCGAGTGTGATTTGTTCCTGGTCATGAGTGTAAACCCCGGCTTCGGTGGTCAGAAATTCATGCCGGAAGTTGTGCCAAAGATTGCTGCGGCGCGGGCTCTGGCCGGGAATGATCTGATTATCTCCGTGGACGGCGGCATTGGTCGATCCACGATCAAACAATGTGCGGACGCAGGATGCGACGTGTTTGTGGCAGGAAGTTCCGTCTTTGATGAACCCTGTTATACGGCAGCGATTGCCGAGCTTGAGCAGACAGCAACCGGATCGCGGTCTGCTTGTTGAGGAATGAATCCTTATGTCAACAGTGATTTTGATTCGTGCTGGATCAACGGACTACGATGAGCAGCATCGTGTCCTTGGAACGCTCGATATGCCTGTGAATAATCGTGGGGTCGAACAGATCCGCGAAATCAACGGGCAATTGGCTGCGAAAGGCATTAAGCTTCAGGCCATTCTGACCTCGCCGGAAGATCCGGCCTGCGGCACGGCTCACGCCGTTGCGGAGGTTCAGGGTGGTGTCAAAGTCAAGGAGATGGACGAACTTCGGAACGTCAACCAGGGACTCTGGCAGGGTTTGCCGGAGTCTGATATCCGCAAGAGATTTCCTCGACTTTTTAAGTCCGGAAAAGAGGATGTGACGGCGATTTGTCCGCCAGAAGGTGAGACACTCTCCGATGCTTGCCAGCGTCTGGAGCGAGTCCTCAGCAAAGCCATGCGTAAATACGACGTGTTGGCCGTTGTGGCACCGGAGCCACTGGCAACCGTAATTCGCTGCACGCTTCAGCACAGACGGCCTCATGTAACTGCCTGCCTGTGCGGAGAAGAGTCCAACGAGCTTGTTCAGATTCTTGAGTCGACTACATTTGAAGCAGCTCACTTTGCGGCGGTCGAAGAACCTCAGCCAGTCGGTGCTGCTCAGTCAGTCGGCGAAATGGAGAATGATCGATGAGTACTCTGGAAAACACTGATACTTCAGCGAAGTCGGCCGTCAAACGCCCCAAACGCGGAGTGCCGGAAGGCCTCTGGCTGCGTTGCGATGGTTGCGGCGCAACGGTTTTTCGCAAACAGGTTGAACAGAACCTGAATGTCTGCCCCGAGTGCGAACACCATTTCTACGTCCCGACGTCGATGCGAATTCGTCAGTTGCTCGACCCGGACAGCTTCGAAGAATGGTACGCCGAAATGTCGTCCGGCGATCCGCTCGGTTTTTCCGATCGCAAACCCTACAAAGAACGCATTATCGATGAACAGAAAAAGACAGGCATGAAGGATGCCTGTACTGTGGGTCGCGGATACATGCGAGGACGCCCACTGGTCTTCGCAACGACCGACTCTGCTTTCATCATGGGAAGCATGGGCTCCGTCGTCGGCGAAAAGCTGACTCGCGCTGTTGAAAAAGCCACCGAACTCTCGCTGCCGCTGATCATCGTCAGCGGTTCTGGCGGTGGTGCTCGTATGCATGAAGGGATCATCTCCCTGATGCAAATGGGCAAAGTCTCGGCCGCACTGGCTCGCTTCCGCCGCGCCAACGGACTTTTTATTTCAGTGATGACAGATCCGACAATGGGCGGAGTCGCAGCCAGCTTTGCTTCACTCGGCGATATCATCGTCGCCGAACCAAAAGCCCTCGTTGGTTTTGCGGGTCCTCGAGTCGTCCAGGCAACCTGCAAAATCGATCTGCCTGAAGGATTTCAAACCAGCGAATTCCTGCTCAAGCACGGCTTTGTGGATCGCATTATCCATCGCTCCGAAATGCGTTCAGAGCTGGCTCGCCTGATCGACTATGGCAGCCGATAGTCACCAGACATGCTGATTTTTAAGTAGGATGGGCATTCGTGCCCGTCCTTTTTTTTCGCAACAGCGGTTCACAGTCACCATTCCGAACATAAGCGGCAACCGGTCATCCCCGCTATGTTTCAGAGGTTGGTTGAACCGGCGACTCCTCTTCCGCTGCGGTTTCCGGCATGCCAGCCAGCATCGCTTCCAGCTCGGCCGTGACCTGCTGAAAAAACGGCTGATCCGGCGCACCGCCCGGGGTTGTTACCGCGGCATACGCTTCCAGTCGATCAATCGTAAACGCAAGGATCGCCAGCAGCCTTGGAATCTCTCGCTCGATCGATTGTACTAACTGCGCTGCTCGACCGTGATATTCATTGCCCTCATGAGCCGCTTCTATGTTCCAGCGTTTCACGTTCGGAATTTGCTTCTGCCCAAACTCCATAGCCTTCTGAGCAGCTTCCAGATCTTTCACCTCTTCGATGCATGACGGCCGAAAATCTCCCATGCGTCGCATGCGACATTGGTGCAGACGAACACGAGCATCAGAGATATCACGGATGCAGTTTTCAATCTCGCGTTTCCAGAATCCGGGGCGATCACGTTCCAGCCAGAATAGAATCTGCCGCAGTTGACTGTCGAGCGTCGTCAGGCACAGACGAGCCTCTTCCTGAAACGCGATAACGGCCGCAGCAAACTGACGGATAGCATCGACCGACGTCACATTGGCTGACTGACCCATTAAGCACTCTCCTGGGAAACCAGGAACGCCTGTCCTGGTTTTGTTATGGCCTCTAAGCCACTATTGCTGCTGGAGATACTCTTCGACCAACTGCGCTTTTCGCAGCAGATACGGAATGAACTGTTCATTCGACTCAACAAATCGCCCCAGCGATTTCATGTTGGAAACAAACTCTTCCGAAAACCGCAACTGCTCCTGATCCCGCCAGGTCTGCCCCAGATGATTAAGCTGCCCTGCCACGGCAGCCGTCTTTTCATTGATCTCTTCATTAAAGCGGCGCAGCATTTGAGCAAATCGGCGAAGTTCGCCCGGATCCACAATGGCCTGAGTCATCCCTCGAACCCTCCCACAAAAATGCGTGTGCCCCCGGTGTTACTAAACGTGACACCGGACAATGCTCCGGAACTTTTACGCGCCTTTTTCTTCCAGGATCTTCGGAACCACGAAGAACTCGCCGTCCGTCTTCGGAGCGTTGGACAAAGCCGCCTCACGAGGCAGGGATGCCAGCATCTGATCTTCCCGGAACACATTCTCCGCTGGGACAGGATGAGTCATCGGCTCAACACCCGTGATATCCACTTCATCCAGCAGACGGACATACTCCAAAATCGATGTTAACTGCTTTCCGGATGCCAGCAGTTCCTCGTCATCCAGAGCCAGTCGAGCCAGTGAAGCCACTTTGCGTACGTCAGAGAGTTCCATAGTCCATCAATTTCATAGCGTTGAAGGTGTCAGCCCGACGGAAGAAACAAATGATTTCGTTCCAATCCGTCTCACGAACTCGCGGTATGATTTCACTTCCGCTCTGAAATCGCAACTCCCGACAGCCAAGTCTGCCGATCAAAACAAATCTGCGTTACTCCGCCTCGTTCTCTTCTTCCAGTTGGCGGATGTACTCAATCGCATCTTCGGCCGAGCACACGATTCGCCCCGGATGTCGCCCGTCGCGATCACAATTGGCAAGAAGATCCAGAGCATCTCCATCCTCCGCATTGGTCAGCCGCCGCCGCGCTCTTGCTCCGGCCGTTCCGTCTTTGACTCGCTGAGCAAGTCCGTGGTTTTCAATCAGCCAGCGAGTCCGATCTGAGATATATCCCTCCAAAGCCGCCAGGCCGGCAGTTACGTGATCCATGGGATCGATCCCTTTGCCGACATCATGCATCAGGGCAGCGATCAAAAAGTCTTCATCCCAGGGCCGCTGTTCTCGAGCCAGCTCAAACACCTGAAGACAATGATAAAGCACATCGCCTTCAGGATGGTTCACTCGATCCTGTCGCACACGATCCAGTGGAAGCAATAGCGACAGGAAATAGTGATACTTGCGGTTGCCTGGAACCGGATCACTATCCGCCTTCATTTCTCCATCTGCAGAAACGAGTTGCTGCAAAGACTGACGAATTTCAAAATCCGTGGGCAGGGCTTCGGGAGGAATATGGCTGCGAGTAATCGCCCGTGCCGCACGCCAACGGGCCTGAGCGTAATTCGTCTCACGCCGCCCACTCAGCAACCGCGCGGCTTCAAAACAAATTTCACGTCGTAGTCGATCAAGGTCCATAGGCGAAGCCGATTGATCAGAAGTTTTGCGAGCAGAGAGACGTGGCGATTCATAGAAATAGCGTGGCGAGTGTCCAGCTATGTTAGCAGAACCACCACGGACTTCGAAGACGCTGTCGGCTTCCCGCTCGCTCAGCGACGTCATGTCGCAAGACATACGCAGCGATTGCAAGCCGATGTGCACCGGACTTGTGGGGTCAAGTTGCCCGCGCCGAACAGTATTGGCACGTTGTGCTTATTGATAATACCAGAAGGTCTCGATGCCACAGCCGCGATCGACAACGTACTCGCACTGGGGCCGCCCCCGTATATCCTCCGCGCATCCGCCTGCTTTCCGGCGACCTGCCCCGACGCCAGGTACCGCGACGGGAAGAGGACGGTGGAACTTGCGAAGAAGGCCGTTGCGAACTTAGTTCAATGCGAATTCGAACTGGCCATGACCGAACAGGGGAAGGCCATCGAGAAGCTGAAGGCAGAAGAAGCCCCGAACAAGGACGACACACAGAAGGCGCGAAGCCGAATATGCAGTGAAACTGACGTTATTGACAACCATGATTCCTGACCGAGTGACGCACCGTCTGGCAAATGATAGTGCGGCTGGCAACTTCAGAGCTTGCAATCGCCTATACACTATTCCCTATTCGGTCACAGACTCGCCATTTGCGAATCGTTCAGAGTCGTCACTACAATAGTCGGTTAATTAAGTCACCTTCAAACGACGGGATCTCACAACCATGCTGCGACTCCTGGGGAACCGAAAACGACTGTGTGATGGCACCGCGCGGCGAGATCTGTTGCAGATTGGTGGCCTTGGGGCGTTTGGTCTGGCGTTGCACAACTTCCCAGGAGGATCACATGCACAAGCCGCGACACAAAGTCTCGGACCAAAATTCGGGCAGGCAAAGTCGTGCATTCTGATCTACAAATACGGTTCGCCTCCGCAGCATGAGACGTTCGATCCCAAGCCACAGGCTCCCGCGGAAATTCAGGGCGAGATGAAAGCGATTCCGACTAACGTCTCTGGAATCCACATCGGCGACCATCTGCCGAGGATCGCTCAGGTCATGGATCGACTGACTGTTGTCCGTTCTCTCACACATCCGTATCCTCTGCATGGCACCGTCTATGCGACGACCGGTATTGCCGACGTGGACACCAAGATCGAATCGCAGCCACGACACAAACGCCAGTGGCCGTTCATTGGTTCGCTGGTGGATTATTTTGAAGATCAACGAACGCGAGGCGCGACGCCTGAGATGCCTCGCAACGTCGCACTGCCATTTGTGATGGGCTCAAAGAACGAGATTCCTCCGTTGGCCGGGTTGTACGGCGCGATGCTGGGAATGCGTTACGATCCGATCTATACCGATTTCACCTCGGAAGGAACGGCACTCGCTCCGGAGATTCGACCTGGCAGAACCTTCAAAGATCCACTGCTTGGAATCAGAACGACGGATCGACTGTCGCTGTTCGGCGATGGTATTCCAAACGTCACTTCGTCGCACCTGGAACTTCGGCGTTCGTTACTCAGTCAGCTTGAAGGAACTCGCCGTCAATTGCAGACCATCGAACGGATTCAGACATTCACGCAGCAACAGCAAACAGCATTTTCACTGTTGACCTCTGGCAAAATGTCTGAGGCTCTGGACTTTACTCGCGAGCCTATCAGTGTCCGTGAGTCTTATGGACTGACCCTGTTCGGTCAATCGTGCCTGGCTGCTCGGCGGCTCATTGAGGCTGGCTCAAAATTTGTCACAGTGATCTGGGATGCGTATGGCTTGAATGCCGGCTCGTGGGATACACATCACAATCATTATGGACGGCTCAAAAACTTCCTGCTGCCGGTTTTCGACCAGACATTCAGTACGCTCATTCTGGATCTGGAACAGAGAGGAATGCTGGACGAAACATTGGTCCTTGTACTCAGTGAGCATGGTCGCACGCCGAAGATCGATTCAAAGCCTGTCGGTGCAGGGCGAGATCATTGGTCGCGAGCGTATTCACAGGTTTACGCAGGCGGCGGCATGGGACGAGGCATTGTCGTCGGACGCACGGACAAACACGCTGGTGATGTCGAAGAGAATCCGGTGTCGCCCAAAGATGTGCTGGCGACTGCATTTTATCTGTTGGGCATCGACCCGCAAAGTACGTTCCCCGATCCGGAAGGTCGCCCGCTGCCGATCACGGGGACAGGTCGTTTCCGGCCAGAGCTGCTGGGTTGATACTCGTGCAATCGCTGGATGTTGAAGACCAAAGTGTTGTACCGTGCCGGAGCGTCAATATCGGCGAATTTCATGAGACCGACAATAACTCAACGGTGAAGTCAGTCTGCAGTCACCGTGACGCCCCTTTTATTGTCTCGTCAAATCTTGTCTGGAGCTGCATCAAAGTCACTGCAACGCTGAGATTCGACGCAAAAACGTTTGCGACGTCGGTCGAAATGACCCGGAGCAGCGAATTGTCGGATGCGAAGTCCCTCCCGTCGATCTCACTGGAGTGGTGTTTCGACGCATGTTGCAAAGGTGGACGTCATGGGAGCGATGCAATCTGACAGCCGCAGTGATAGGCGATAACGCCCAGCCGCTCGCCGAGAAAGAAAGTGTCAAAATATTTGGCCGAGGTTTCTGGCGGCTTTCGATGGGTTGGGAAAGGGCTCCGAAACGGTCGGACCTGGAATTCAAATTTCAAATCTGAAATTTCAAATTCAAAGATCCATTCACCTGGAGGTCCCCATGTTGCGATCGAAGTTGGCCAGTTCTTTGATGCAGGTCGTTGCGAATCGCTCGTTTTCCACGAAGCCAAGTTCCAGAAGGCTCACACGAAAGCAACGCAGTTGCAGGACCGAGCCGCTGGAAGTCCGGCAGTTGCTCACCGGGGATTTTGTGTGGGTGAATGCCGTGGGCTCGACGGGCAGCGATCAGGCAACCGATGTGACCACGGATTCCGCCGGGAATGTTTACACAACCGGAACCTTTTCAGGAACAGTGGATTTTGATCCCGGTTCAGGCGTTACGAATCTGACAAGCCCGAGCGGTACTACTGGCATGTTCGTGACCAAGGTGAACAGCAATGGCGTGCTGATTTGGGCTCGCGGTTTATTAGTTGGGGGCGGCTTTGGTTCAGTAAATCCCGCAAGTATCGCAGTGGACTCCGCTGGCAACGTGCTCACTACAGGCGCATTCTCTGCGACCGTGGACTTCGATCCCGGTGTCGGAGTGACAAACATCTCGAGTTCTTTGGATATTGACGCATTCGTTTCGAAGCTGGACAGCTCAGGAAACTTCGTCTGGGCGAAGAGCGTTGGGGGTGGTGGTCCGTCGGTGCAGATGGATCGAGGGACTGGAATTGCCGTGGACAGTACTGGAAACGTTTATACGGCGGGGTTCTTCACGGGAACGGCAGATTTTGATCCAGGCAGCGGAACCACACAGCTTGTCAGCGCGGGACTAAACGACGTTTTTGTGTGGAAACTCAATAGTGCCGGCATCTTTCAGTGGGCACGCCGGATGGGAGGTGGAGGGGGTGATTCTAGTACGGGCATCGCGGTCGACGCTTTCGGCAATGTTCACACGACGGGCTACTTCTACGGGACGGCTGATTTCGATCCAGGCTCTGGTGTTCGCGAGTTAACATCGAATGGCAACGTCGTGAACGATGTGTTCGTGTCCAAACTAAGCAGTAGTGGAGCCTATCTTTGGGCTCGTCGGCTGGGGGGCAGCGGTTCCGACTCGGGTAACAGTATCGCGGTGGACGCATTGGGAAACGTCTATACAGCGGGCGCCTTCAAAGGAACGGCGGATTTTGATCCCGGCGCGGGAGTCAACAATTTGGCCAGCGCCGGTGGTGACGATGTGTTCGTATCAAAGCTCGACAGCAGCGGCAACCATGTCTGGGCTCGCCGAATCGGTGGAAGCGAAAACGATTCGCCAACCGACATTGCTCTGGATTCGGCTGGAAACGCCCACATCACGGGCCGTTTTTTGGGGACGGCAGATTTTGATCCAGGCGTCGGAATCAGCAGCCTGACCAGTGCCGGCGGGAGCGACGTCTTCATCATGAATCTGGACGCCAGTGGCAATCATGTCTGGGCTCGCGGTTTCGGAGGAAACGGTGCGGATGTCGCTGATGGGATCGCTCTGGACTTCGCGGGCAACAGTCACGTCGCAGGAAGTTTTTTTGAAACTGTGGATTTCGATCCGGGATTCGGAACGGCGCATCGCACCAGTGCAGGATCCGCCGGTGCATTCACGCTGAAACTTTCGCCCAACATGCTGTTTGATTTTTCAGGTTTCATCGGTGACATCAAACTGGTTCGCAATGGCGGCCTGCTGGATATGTTCTTTAATGGCTCTTTTACGTCTGGAAAGTATGTTCTGGTCGATCAGGAGCCGTTGAGCGATATTCGTGCCGTTCAAATCAGTGACTCCGCCGGATCGTCAAACTCACTGACGCTGGATTATCTGTCTGGAGGTGCCTTCGGCATTGATGGCGGGATTCACTTTGCCGCCGGAGCAGCTACCACGGATTCCATTCGCTTCATCGGACGAGCAAACGAAGGGTTCATCTATGCCCCTGCATCCGCCACGACAAACGCCGGGACCATGCGGACCTTTGACGATGAAGTCACATTTACAGGCATCGAGAACGTTTTCGTGACCAATACCCAGGCGGTTACGCTGGAGACCCAGGGTTCGGCGGATGTCCTGACAGTTTCAACAGCAACGGGATTTCAGGGCAATGTGGCCATGAGAATTGCGGGGACGTCCGGAGGCACGGCGATCGCTCCTTTGACGCTGGACAAGGTCCGTGACCTGACGATCGACACGGAACAGAACGATGGACCCCTGGCACAGTCGAATGACACGGTGACATTCAATGCGGGCAGTTACGGAGCAAAAGGTCTGAAGAATGTCTCCGTCCAAACGGGAATCGGGATCGATACCCTGACAGTGACTGGACCGAACATCGGCTTACCCATTGCCGGCGGAGCATTTCGGTTTCTGAGTGGATCCGAAGTGGATCGACTGTCGGCTGTGGGAAACACGAACTGGGATCTGAATGACACTCGCCTGGTCAGTGCTGGTGGCGGGCGGATACTGCATGACGATATTGAGAAATCATCTCTTGTTGGCGGTGTTGGCAGAAACTTGCTGAATGCGAGCATGTTCAGCGGCGATGCAACATTGAACGGCTTGGGCGACAACGATGTCCTCCGCGGCGGCCTCGGAAATGACATTCTACTGGGTGGCACTGGCAATGATCGAATCTACGGCGGTTTGGGTGACGACAGTCTGCAGGGACAGGATGGCAATGATCAGCTTTGGGGCGGCGACGATGACGACGCCCTCGCTGGCGAAGCCGGTAACGATATCCTGCGAGGTGGATCCGGCGATGATTCCCTCAACGGAGGCGACAACGACGATCAATTGTTTGGTGAGGCGGGCAACGACACTCTCAGCGGTGGCAATCACAATGATGCGATCTTTGGCGGTGATGGCAACGACACTCTGAACGGCGATGCAGGCGATGATCTACTTTGCGGTGGCCTCGGGAATGATTCACTCACAGGCGGCACGGGAATCGATCTTTACGATCTTCAGGGCACAAGCAACGCCGAAGATCTGCGTTTGCAACGCGTCAGTTCGACTAGTGCGTTGTTTAAACGCAAGCCACGTGGTATTTCGAGCGTTCTCGAACAGGACGCGATCACGATGGACGCCGCGGACGAGTTTTTGATCTCAGCTCTTGGCGGCGACGACTTGATCACGATCGATTCCCTCTTTACCCAACTGGGCAGTGTCGACGGTGGCGATGGTACCGACGTCTGCACCGGCCCAGCCGCGTGGGCGAAAGTGAGTTGTTGAGGAAGTGTTCTGTGTTCAGGAACGGCAGCGGTCGGGCGGAAGCCCTTCGTGTTGTCTTTTGGCCCGCAACCCTTGTCGATCTTCAGTCGTGCTATAAGGGACTAGTGATTTCGTCATTTCACCCGGAGTTGGCAGGCCGTGTAAAAATTTAGATCTGTCGGCCACGGGTTGAACAGGAGCGGTTCGCGTCAAAGCTCAGAGCAACGCCGATATGGCTTGAAGAAGTCCTCAGAAAAGCACGGGAGGCTGACGCCCAGCCGCTCACAAAAAAATCCAAAAAGATTTGGCCGAGCACGGAACAGGCTTTCGATGGTGCAGATAGAAGCAGGAAAACGTGGCCTGCCCGAACACTCACTCCAAATATCGGACTTAATCGCATGTCCCTTCAATCCAGCCTGAGCATGTTTATTTCAAGCCTGTTCCGTCCAAATCAACGACGACGAAGCCGGCAGCGAACTGCAACAGAAACGCTTGAGTCACGGCTGCTGCTGGCTGCTGATTTCAGGTTGGTGGATGATATCAATACCGTGGACGAGGTCGCTCGAGATCTTTCAGAGAGCGTCATGATGAACGGCATCCTGTACTTCGGCGGCCGGACGAAGTCCACAGGTCGAGAACTCTGGAGAAGCGACGGCACCGATCTCGGCACCAGGGTTGTCGCAAATATTGCTGCGGGATCAGCCGATGCGTCACCAGACAATTTTCTGGTCATGGGCAGCACGCTGTATTTCACCGCGAACGACGGAGTTCATGGCAAAGAGCTATGGAAAACGGATGGCACTGCCGGCGGAACGGTGATGGTCAAGGACATTGATGTGGGGTTGCCAGGTTCCCATCCAGCGAGTCTTACCAACGCCAATGGTGTGCTGTATTTCTCGGCCGACGATGGCGTCAATGGACGTGAATTGTGGAAGTCGAATGGAACAAGTTCCGGGACAGCGATGGTTCGCAACCTGAATACGACCGCAGCTGGCGATGGAGTCCCGATGGATGGGGAAATCGTTGCCGTCGGCAGCACAGTGTATTTCGCAGGCAATACACCAATAACTGGCACAGAGCTTTACAAAAGTGATGGGACGAGTTCCGGAACGAAACTTGTTCGTGACATGTCCCTTCCGGGAACTGTCCAGTCTCCACAAAGCTCTAATCCAAGGCAGTTTGCCAGGGTTGGAACGCAGGTCTTCTTTGTGGCGACAACGGATATAGCAGGGCCCTATGTGGAGAATGGAATCTGGGTTACCAATGGCACTGAGAGTGGTACGGTCCGCGTCTCCGTGGGGGGGGATTTTCGGTCACTGACTGCCGTCGGCGATGGACTCTATTATGAATCTCAGGGGTCGCTGTTTCGGGTCAGAATTGCAAACGGCTTTATCAATGAACTGATGTTAAGGTATGGTGTCGGCGAGGTGTCAGAATTCAAACAGATTGGCGGCATCACGTATTTCGGTGCGAAAGAAGGAGCCGATGTTCCACGCCTCTGGAGAACGGACGGCACACCAACCGGTACGTTTTCAATCAAGTCATTCAGTCCCCAGACAGGCTACGGTGGTGGAGGGCCAGAAGGACTCTTTGAATGGAACGGTACGCTTCATTTTCGAGTCTATGGTCGCCAAATCTGGAAAAGTACAGGCACGACCGCTGGCACATCAGGAGTTGTCACTTTTGGGGAAGGCAGCCCAGGAATTCTTGGCGCGACAAGTTCGCGTCTTTACATCAGCGGCAGCGAGGTTCTCTTCAGCAGCAACGGGACCGGTGCAGGAACAGTGAGAGTCCAGACCGTGCGGACCCATGGTTCCGCCCCGTCAAACCTTGTGGCTTTTCGTGACACGCTGCTCTTTACGGCCGATGATGGCCAATCAGGCGTCGAACTCAGGACGGTTGATTTCGACCTGATCGATGTTTTCCCCGGACCGAGCAGTTCTTCACCGACAGAGCTGACGGTGTTTCGAGACCGAGTCTATTTCGTTGCAACAACATCGACAGGCAGGAAGCTTTGGAAGACTGATGGAACAAAAGAAGGAACCGTGATCGTCACGCCACCTTCCCTTCAAAGCAGTTCGAATCCCACATCCCTGACGGTCGTCGGTGACACGCTCTACTTCACGGCGACCTCCCTGAACACTGGAAGAGAACTCTGGAGAGTCGACAGCCGTGGCAATGCAGGTCTTGTCAAGGATCTCCGTCCGGGCTCCGGCAGTTCAGATCCGACCTCCCTGGTTGCGGTCGGCAATCAACTTTACTTTGCAGCAAACAATGGCATCCACGGTCGGGAACTCTGGACCAGCGACGGTACCAGTGCCGGAACGAGAATGGTGGTTGATCTGCGACCGGGCGCCGAGAGTGCGGAACCAAAACATCTGACCGCTGTCGGCGGGCGAGTGTTCTTCCAGGCTCGGAATGCCACCAGCGGATATGAACTCTTCAGCAGCACAGGAATGGCTGCAAGGACAATTCTGGTCAAGGATATTCATCCGACGTCCAGTTCGTTACCAACCCAGCTGACCAACGTCGGAGGAACGCTGTACTTCACCGCGATTGACAACACGACCGGCAGGGAGCTGTGGAAGTCTGATGGAACCAATGCCGGTACTGTTCGAGTCCGTGACATCGCCCTCGGTGCGGCAAGTTCGCTGCCGAGCGAACTGACAAACGTGAACGGTACTTTGTTCTTTCAGGCCACATCCGTCGGTGGTGACACGGAACTTTGGAAAAGCAACGGAACTGCAGCCACAACCGTTTTGGTACAAAACATCAATCCAGCAGGCAGTTCGACACCAATCGGCCTGACCAATATCGCCGGATACCTGTACTTTTCGGCAACAAACGCAGCCAATGGCCGCGAATTGTGGCGTAGTGACGGCACCAGTTCGGGGACTGTATTGCAGCAGGATTTTGAGGCCGGTGCCGTCGACAGTACACCTGCAGGCATCGTAAGAGTAGAGAATCGACTGTACGTCTCGGCGATCACAAAGAGTTTTGGGCGGGAACTCTATGTCGATGATCTCTTTGATTCGACAAATGGTAACGATGCGTACGTCGTCGAGTATGTTCCTTCTTCAGCCGGGAACTCACTGCGAATCCTGAAAGAACAGCCGCGAGGTGCTTCAGTTTTGCTGGCTGTCCTGCCAGCGAACGAACCCATTGATTTTCAGTCCGTTTCAGGAGTCGATTCCATCACGTTCAAAGGAACACTCACCAACGACACATTCGTTGTTACTATGGCGAACTTCGGCGTTGACGTGACCCTGCGCGAAGCATTCATCCGCACAGGCGGTTTTAATGCCCACACGTTGGCTGGCGTTGCGGGAAATGACACATATCAGTTTACTGACCTCCAGGGTGACGTATCGGCAAATTTCAGGATTTCCGAATCAGGTACTGGGACGGACACCGTGGACTTCTCGAAGGTGAAATCCGGCGCTACATTCAATCTTCTTCGCACGACGCCGCAGCAGTTGAACAACCGCATCAATTTACAACTGCTTTCGGGCGACAGTATCGAGAACATCATCGGCAGTTCGTTCAACGATGTGTTTACAGGCAATACGCTCACCAATGTCATGCACGGTGGGGATGGCAATGACACCATCGTCGGCGGAGACGGCAATGACACGATCAATGGTGGCAAAGGTAGCGATGTCGTCAATGGTGGTCGCGGTAATGATGTGCTAGCTGGCGGCGACGGGAATGACATCTTTCGGTTCAGTGAAGCGACAACCGCTGAAGCGGACTCCATCGTCGAGCTTCTGAATGAAGGAGTCGATACCATTAGCTTTGACGGAATCAATACGTCAATCGCGTTCGGACTTGGTTTAGCGACTCCGCAGTCTGTTCACCTGAATCGAACCGTGACATTGAACGCCATCGACACGTTTGAGAATCTCGAAGGCGGAAACGGTAACGACGTTCTGACCGGGAATGTTCTCAGCAATGAACTCTCCGGAGGCCGGGGCAACGACAAAATGTCCGGAGGTCCTGGTGACGATGTTTACGTTTTCCCGGCGACAACAGTTGCGGAATCCGACTCTCTGATCGAATTAAACGGTCAGGGCCTGGATACGCTCTCCTTCGGCAAACTGGCGACCAATGTCACATTGAATCTTGGCATTACTGCGCCACAAGTCGTCCATGAAAATCGAACTCTCCGACTCAATTCCTCTGTTGAGTTTGAAAACGCGGCTGGCGGAACCGGAAACGACATTCTCACCGGAAACAGTCGAAACAACGTGTTAGTCGGCAACGAAGGCAACGACCAGCTTCTGGGACTCGGCGGCCGAGACATTCTGATCGGCGGACTGAACTTTGATTCGCTGGTTGGTGGCGACGGCGAGGACATTCTCATCGCTGGACTAACCGACTTTGATAAAGTTCACAGAGATCTCAACCTTCTGATCGCTGAATGGGGATCCACAGATCCGATTGGCACTCGAATTACAAAGCTTCGAACCGGGGTTGGGCCAGGCTCGATCGCACTGAAAGCGGGAACCTCCGTTAAGGACGATAACGGCCAACTCGATGAACTCACGGGCGGACTTGTCGCGTTGGACTGGTTCTTTCGGGACCTGACCGATCTTGTGACGGATCTGAATGGCGAAGTGATTGACGAGCTGTGAAGGGAAGACCATCAAATGCTGCCCGACTTCATTCTTTCCCCCGGAAGGAACGAAGCTTGGAAAAGCGTTCACGAACTCTCAATGGAGGTAGACACGATCGGCTCGCTCTTCACGGAGCTTGTCAGTGTAGACGGTGGAAATGGTACCGATACCTGCAAAGGTTCAGCCGCTTGGGCGAAAGTGAGTTGTTAAGGCCAGCGGCAGAAAGAAAAAGTCCCTTCTGAGCCCGAGACGCTGGCCGATTCGATAGAAAGATCGGCAATCCCATGCCATTGACATCATTCGCGGGTGACCACAGAAATGTATTGAGCACGCACCGATGATCATAGCCGATGTGGCGAACCGGAGCTCGCTTTACTACTCCGGTCCGACATACCTGGGTGCCTGAATTCGATGTGACCGGAGCAGGTTGGGGAGGTGTGAAAGATTGGTCCGGTCGGCCCCCAGCGGATTAGCTTTCGGTGAACTTTTTCGCAGCTTTGACGCAGTTGTGACGTGTTCTGCAACCTGTGAGCAATTCCGCAGATCAGCAATACCGCAGGCATTGATTATCTGTTCAGCGTCCGAGGATCTCTGCGGCACATCGCCGCCGGAGAAAACATTTTGAATAAGTCCCGGTAAACTCCTGATGGAACGTCGCGGCCGCACTTAACTAAGTTAAATCAGAAGGTGACATCGCCATGAAACAGGTATAATGCCTATGGGCTTCTCGAATCCTGCAGAGGCGGCGGATTTTCTGCAGATCATTTCGTTGAAACGGCTGGTACTGAATCGAGATAGAAAACGTCTATTGCCGTTTTTGTACGATTGCGACGGGCGGGCGTAAACCCATGAGTGTTACTGAGCCCTGCGGCCGCTCGCCTGTTACTGGTTTTCAACTGACGAGATCCCCAAAGCGGAGGAAGACATGGCAGATAGCGGACGTAGTGTGATGGCGTTGGTTCCCACTCGGAAGCAGGGCTTAACGCAACTGAACGATCTGGCCGAAGTCATTGGGAGCTATGCGACCGCACGTAACTACGCTGATGGGCTGACGACGAGTCGTCTTTCTCCATACATTCGGCGGCGGCTGATTCTGGAGGAGGAAGTTTTCGCGTTCGCTCTTACGGTCGGAGGATACGCTCGGATTGAGAAGTTTGCACAGGAAGTCGTCTGGCGAACGTACTGGAAAGGTTGGCTCGAAGCCCGGCCGAGCGTTTGGAAAGCCTATCTCACGCGACTTCGGACGCTCGACGAGACGCTTCCCAGGTCGGAACAGGATCATCTCGCGAGTGCGATCGCCGGGACGACGGATTTGACGTACTTCAATGCGTGGTGCGACGAACTCACGTCCACAGGCTATCTTCACAACCACGTACGAATGTGGTTTGCGAGCATCTGGATATTCACTCTCAGGCTTCCATGGGAGATGGGTGCTCGATTCTTTCTGGACCACCTTCTTGATGGCGATCCGGCTTCCAACACGCTCTCATGGCGATGGGTGGCCGGGCTTCAAACGCCAGGGAAACACTACCTCGCACGGGCGGATAACATCGCAAAGTATACAAACGGTCGATGGGTACCGAAACCGGGCGAACTGAATGAGTCGGCTAATGCGATTCGGGACGACGGACTCGCGCGAATCTCCGCAGTAAAGCCGGCTCTCGGACCTGATGCGGGCCAGGTACAACCGCGGGCGGTGCTCCTGCATGATGAAGACTGCGGGCCGTTGCCAGATAGCTGGGCTGCGCTCCCGGCCGTTCGATTTGTCGTTACTGACAGGCTACAACATTGTCCGGGCAAGTTAGTGGAAGAGTGGATCGCCGGCGCATGCGCTGATGCCGAAGCCCGCGTGGGAACCGTGACGCTCGCTCGCAGCGAGGAAGAAGTCACCGACTGGTGTCGGGTGAACGGGATGAATGAGGTGTGGGCATTTCGGCCACTCACAGGATTTGTCGGCGACGCTTTGGCCGTCCTCGCAACTGGACTGGCAACCACTGGTATTAAGCTCCGCTACGCTGATCGAGGACACGATATTACGTTCTTCCCTATGGCGACCAGGGGATTCTTTCCATTTTGGGAAGCAGCATCCGTCACGCTCCGCCGTCGCTGAATAGAACTTGCCCACGGCGAGAGCTCTGAATTCTCGCAAACTCGGCTATAACAGACACCTCGCAACAACTCCTTGCAAGGCCGGATTGGACGCAGCGATTGCTGAGTTTTGCACGCCAGTACCGAATGGTCGGCCGGTCATGCTGAAGCTGCTCCGGATACGGAGGCATGGCTGCTTCCAGATGCGCTGTCCAATGCTATTGCAGAATGGCTTCCACCGGCCAGTCACCTCACCACTCACCGCTGGCGCTACAAACACAGTTCAGACGCTGACGACCGAAGGATGCTGTTCGATCCCGAGGTCGGACTGGCGGTGTGCGGAGACTGGCCCGCCGGCGGGCGGGTTGAAGGTGAATTCCTTTCAGGTGTCGGAGCTGCTGACGCGATTTGCGACTCGGAGGGCTTCAAGTTGGGCGAGCCGGGGGCGTGATCACAACCTTGAAATATCCGAAAAAGGTCTACGATCGCTTTCATGAAGAGCGCAGAATCAATCTCCCAAACGCACGCTCAAAGACGTGCTGGCATTCGAAGGTCTGGCGTCCGCTCCGACGCGGCCATACTCGAATTGCGAGAATCCGTGCGAAGGCTTCTCATGGTCGATAAGGCGTTTTTTTATCGGAAGAGCTTAGCTGGTCAAAGGGGATACCGTTGACTCGATCCGTAGCCGTCTGGTGGGTCAAGCGCGATGCCCGACTGACCGATAACGCATGCCTTGCCGAGGCGGAGAGACTCGGTCTCGAGATATTGCCGTTTTTCTGTTTCGAGCCGTCTTTGCTGGCAGCAGACGACACATCTGATATGCACACCAACGCTCAATGGCAGGCACTGTCTGGATTACGAACGACGCTCCGCAAACACAACGCAGATGTCGTCCTCGCCCATGGCGAGGCAGTGGAGAAGTTGGCCAAGTTACATGCCCTGGTGCCGTTCACTCATCTTCTCTCCCATGAAGAAGTCGGCAACGAGATCACGTTTCGTCGCGACCGAGCCGTGGCCGCGTGGTGTCAAGAGCGGGGTGTTGCATACCACGAGTTTCCACAGTCGAGCGTGCGTCGGGGCGGAGTGAACCGTGACCGTCTGCAGGAAATGTGGCGGTCCCGAATCGTGGATGCACGCCCGCTTCCAGTGCCTGCAATTTATCAGTCCGACGCAATCCGCCAACTGGCAGCCGCAACAGCATTCCCAAAGCTTAAGGCCTTCTCGACGAACAGCCAATGGCAGTCCGTCAGTGAGGCGGACGGTCTCGCAACGCTCATTGCCTTCCTCACTTATCGCGGGCGGTCCTATCGGGGCGGCATCAGCTCGCCGAACACTGCGTTTGCCGCGGGCTCGCGACTGAGTGTCCATCTTGCCTGGGGAACACTCACGGCCCGGCAAGTTTGGCACGCGGTCCGCGAACGGCTTGCGGCACTCGACCCTGACGACTCGCAGTCTTCGTGGTGGAAGCAGAGTTTACAGGCGTTCCTGAGTCGGTTGCATTGGAGAGATCACTTCACACAGCGACTGGAATCTGAACCAGCACTCGAGTTCCAAACTCTTCATCCATGCTACCGCGACTTGCAGTTCGAGAACAACGAACAGCTCCATATGGCATGGCGCGACGGCTGCACGGGTTATCCGTTGGTTGACGCTGTCATGCGTTGTCTGGCGGCCACTGGCTTCGTCAACTTTCGCATGCGGGCGATGGTGGTGAGCTTCGCATGTCACGTGCTCCATCTCGACTGGCGACTCATTCACCCGCATCTTGCTCAAGTGTTTAGAGACTACGATCCCGGCATTCACTTAAATCAGCTTCAGATGCAAGCGGGCGTCGTCGGATGGAACGCGATTCGCGTCTACAACCCGATGAAGCAACTCATCGACTGGGACTCTGAATGCCGTTTCGTGAAACAATGGGTGCCGGAGTTGCGGGATGTACCGATAGAACACATCATTAAAGGCGAATCAATTCCCCGTTATCCCGCCCCGGTGGTGCCATTCACCGAGCGTGCTAAGTGGATGACAAACCTGCTGTACTCCAAACGCAATTCCGCCGAAGCTAAGGCTGCTACGACGGCCGTTTACCTCAAACATGGATCACGCAGGAAGGAAAGAGATTCACGCCGCAAACGGCAGCCGAAGAACGTTCTGCCAAAGAAAACGCAGACGCGGAGTTTGTTTGACGAACTCCCGGAAGAATAAACCGCAATCGCGTCCCCTCGAGGCAACGGCGGATGGAAGCTGAATGCCTGACGCAAATGTTCGTACTCGATGAATCGAGACACTGCCGCATCAACGCTTCGATCGGCAGTTAGTTGACCGCCACGAGCAATGAGAGGATCAGGACACTCAAAGCCGGGATGGTCTTTTTAAATGCGTCCCCAATCCTGATGTGCATCCCGACGGCACCCAGCATGAGTACAGCCATCCCAATTGCAGCGGGACGCATCAAGTCAGGCCTCCAGAAACTCACAAGCAAGGATAAGGCGAGCATTACCTTGAGGCCGCCAACAACCCACATAAACCACACCGGCAGTCCGTAAGTGGCGAACTCCTCTTTCATATTCTTCGCTGCGCCGCCCCGGTAAATCGTTGCCTTGTTGAATCGCAATAGCCAGACGTTCAAAATACCCAGCGCGATCGTCAATTGGGCAACATTGCGGATATACTCCATTGGCTTTCCTTTGCTGCTGCCTTGAAACGGCCGAATCTTCGCTCAGGAGAGGACCGTGTTTCAGTTTTTCTGATTCATGAATTGGTGGCACGTGCCAGATGCCAAGTGTTTTCATCAATAAAGACGTGGAAGAGAAACGGGTGAGGCAAAAATTCTCTTGAACGGCTAAGAGCTTTGATTCATCCTCTGACACGTCTCACAAGCGTACATTTTTCGGTTGCCCAGCAGCCACGTTACGATCCTGGAACCGCAACGTCGACAACGGGATCGCTTGTAGACATTCAGCCGCTCCGCAGAATTCAAACGACTCAGCGGTTTGTCGAACAACTGGCGTTCGACGGTGATGATGCGATTGTACTTCACCCCGATTTTGAGCAAGTCCGTTGTCAACTTCCACAATGAGTCGAATTGCTCCCGTGACAACTCGTTGGATGGAGTCTCGGGGTGAATACCCAGCAGGAACAGAATCTCCGCCCGGTAAACGTTGCCAACGCCCGCGATCAATGACTGGTTCAACAGCACAGTCCCGATTGGCGATCGACTGCGGCAAATTCGCTCCCACAGTTTTTCGGGGCATGCATCTTCGTTGAGCGGATCCTGTCCGAGCCGATCCTTGATCTCGCGGTACTGTTTGGAATTGATCAATTCGCAACAGGTCGGCCCGTTCAAGTCAAAGGAACGTTCCTCACCAATCATTCGAACTCGCACCGCACCGCGCGGCTCGGGAGCCGGATTCTTGTGGACTCGAAATTTCCCGTACAGCCCGAGATGCACGTGCACAATCGCCCGCGGGCTCCAGTGATAAAACAAATGCTTGCCGTGAGCCGTCACGTCCTGCAACCGGTTGCCATCAAGCCTCTTTGACTCCTTTTCAAACCGTCCCTGAGGCGAGCACATTCCAATCGCCTGGCCTGCAAACCATCCGCGATGATCACGAGCAATCCGGTGAATCGTGTGTCCTTCTGGCATCAGTTTTGACTTTCTGTGTTTCGATGCGATTTCTAGAACAATTTCAACTGCGACGCCGTCATGTTGCGTTTCATGGAAAGCGTTCCGAGGATCCTGCCTGCAGCCGCCATGCCGCTCAGAAAAGCGCCCTCAACGCGAGGGCCGCCAGCCCAGTCACCATAAGCCGCGATCCCGGATTCGGCGTCGAAGAAACATCGCTCGCTCGTCGGATCGACCGGCATCTCCTCAGTGACCACCATCGTTGCCTGTTCGGCAAGTGTCTTCAGGTGCGAGCCACAGTCGTCGCGAGTCGCCAGATGAAAAGCGTAACTGATCCCGCGGTGCAGAAACTGCATTTGCACATCGCGCGCTCCCTCCAGCATGAACATGTGGTGCCGGTCAGACGCGTAATCGTGATGCTGTGAGATGGCCTGATAAACAAGAAGCGGCAGACGCTGCAGATTGGCCAACCTGATGGCGACCTCTAAAGCAGGATTCTCATCGGCCCTCACGGCAGTCCGCATCCAGTACAGCACGAAATCCCCATTTTCGTTCGAGCTTTCCGAATGAACACGAATTCGCTCTGACAGATGAGTTGGCAAATCTTCAAATTGATGGTTCACCATTGGGGCAGGTATTCGAGATTCGGCGGCGATGGTAAAAATACTTCGTCAAAACAACTCTCAGAGAGAGGCGACAGAGATTTTGATTACCTTAAGAACAGGCAAAGACCCAGATGAGTTTACGGTCGAAACATTGATCAGAAATCAGGTTGAGATCCGTTCCGAATGATGTTTCATAACAGGACCACGCATTAAAAACCTGCACAGCTCAATGTCCCAGAAAAAACTTCATTTGCCGAAAAGTCTGCACCGTTGTGATCGGCCGTTTCGCTGGCGAAAAAAATGGGCAACGGATTCTGATGAAATGAAGTTTTGCAGCGCACTGTGCTGCAGATAGAAAGGCGAACAAAATTCGAAACCGCGATCGCGTTGAACATGGACGAGGGTCAAATAATGTCCTCCCCAAAGATTCCATTTTCTACAGACCACGTTGACCGTATCACTCAGATGGCGTGGGAAGATCGCACGACTTTCGACGCAATTCGCATCCAGTTCGATCTTACTCCCGGCGAAGTCATGAAACTCATGAGGTTGAATGTCGAAGCGAATTCTTTCAAGCTGTGGAGAAAACGCACAGCCGGGCGGAAAAAAATTACCTTGCGAAGCGATCCTTTTTCGTCGGTAGGTTCCGCTGTCCCGATCAACGCAGCTGAGAAAATTCGTTTGTTAAATCTGGCAAGGTCCATTCTGTCGCCTGGCATGTCTCTTACTGCAAACGCTGCAACTGAGTTTGCGTTTCGCAGCACCGGCAGGCGAGATGAATGAAACTATCCCCAAGCGCTGCGCAATTCGTCGGCCCGTGTGCGAATGTCAGCCATTTCCTGCGGCTTCTCTCGCATCTTAGCTACGTTACTGATCGGGAACTTCATCCGCTGATTGTCTTTCAGCAGATCGAAATGCCTGTCCATAAATTCCCAGTAGAGGGTCGTGAATGGGCAGGCATCGTCCCCGACGCGTTTCTTGTAGTCGAAACGACAGCCTGAGCAGAAGTTACTCATTTTGTTGATGTAATTTCCGCTGGAACAGTAAGGCTTTGTGCCGACGATGCCGCCGTCACCGTACTGGCTCATTCCAAGAGTGTTCGGAAGCGACACCCAGTCGATCGCATCCAGATACATCGCCATATGCCACTCGTGGAACAGTCGCGGGTGGGCACCCCACAACTGTGCGAAATTTCCCAGGACCATAAGACGCTGAATGTGGTGCGTATAACCATGATTGATCACATGCTGCATCGACTGTCTGACACAGTTCATCTCGGTTTCACCGTCCCAAAAGAATGATGGCAGTTCCCGCTGATGATCGAAATGATTAAGTTCGATGTAGGCCGGCATCCGCAGCCAATAAACGCCGCGAATGAATTCTCGCCAGCCCAGAATCTGCCGCACAAAGCCTTCAACGCTGTTGAGCGGAGCTTTGCCGGTTCGGCCGGCTTCAACGGCGGCGTCCACGCATTCCCGAGGATTCAACAGTTTCAAATTGAGCGGAGCCGACAATCGCGAGTGATAAAGAAACGCTTCATCCGTCCACATCGCGTCTTCCCATAACCCGAAGTGCGGCAGAATGTTCTCGATAAAGTTCTTCAGGAAGGTCTTCGCCTGCTGCCGCGTCACAGGCAATTGGAAATGATCGAGACTTCCCGGGTGATCAGGAAAACGAGCGTCCACCAGTTCGATCACTTCCTGTGTGATCGAATCGGGCCGAAACGTTTTAGGTTGCGGCAGCTCGCCCGGTCCGGATTTGCCGAAACTCTCACGGTTGTCATGATCGAAATTCCACTGACCTCCTTCCGGCTGATTACCATCCATCAGCACATCGTGCTTCTTTCGCATATCGCGGTAGAAAAACTCGAGCAACAGGCTTTTGCGACCGTCCGCATACTCTGCAAACTCCTCGACCGAACAGTAGAAGTGGCGATCGGGTCGGACGTCCAGCGCGATGCCAAGTTCATCCGCAACAGCCTGAAGTTGCGTTCGTACACGCCAGTCGCCGGGCTCAACCACGACCAGTCGTTCGGGTTTCAGGCGTTTGACATCAAGCCGCAGGATCTCACCAAACGACTTCCCGCGATCCTGAGACCGTTGCCTGTGAAACTGGTGATATTCGACCGTGCGCTCCAGCATCGTCAGTTCGTCTCGGAAATGGCGCATCGCAGACAGAAACATCGCGATTCGTAATTTGTGGCACCAGACGTGAGTCGTCTCTTCTTCCACCTCTGCCATCCAGACGATATCGGTTTCAGAATCGAAACCGTCGAAAGCAGCCGAAGCATGATCAAGCTGATCACCTAGAACGAGAATGAGGTTGCGCATCGTCGTGGTTCAATCTGTGCCGAGACTACGGTATGTGATGACCATTAAAATCACGCCTCGTGCTGTCCACGCAACTGTGCGGATCCAGTTTGTGTTCACCAGTTTCCGATAAGCTTCGGCTGAGAATCCGGCCGTCAAAACGTCATGCGCGGGGACAGACAAAGCGGCTGTTGAAATCCAGATCACGATGAGAAGCCCCAGACCCGTCCATGCGAGCATGGAAGATGTGTTGGGAGAATACTTCAGGAGCAGGACAGCGGTCACTAATTCAACCAGCATCGCTGGCCCTACCACCCACGTCGTCATCCGATTGTGCAGTGCTTCGTATTCAGGAAACTGCTCACGCCCCACGTTTGCGTACAACGGGTAGTGCACGATCTGGACAAACCAGATCAGACCGACCATGAACAGCGTGGCGAACACTTGTGTGAGCAGAATCAGCTTCATCTGCATAACTCATCGTCCTTGTTATCGTGCCGCAGTGTGCTGTTGATGGTGCTCGAATCTCCGTTCAGGCGTTGCCTGATTGGACTGGTAGCGGTTCTAGTTCGATTCCTTTCAGGACATCGAGACGGCTTCCGCATCGGAATGAGACCTGCGATGAGCGAAGTGCCGATTATCAGCAATCCAGTCTTCGCGCGTGTAACTGATGACGGAAGTGTCGGTTTCCTGAACTTCCAAGAGAGTAAGACGGAATCCCATCTGGGTGATCTCACTGAACAGCAGGTGGCAGAGGTTCTCCACACTTGTCGGCCCGTCCATGACTTTTAGCCGGAGTGTCTCACCGGTGCGTGCCATGTGTTGCTGTAGAGTTTCATAGAGCGGATCATGAAAGTTGATCAACATGCCGTGATCGTAATTTTCCTTGAGCCACGGCTCAATCTGCGAGTCGAAGTCGCCAAAAAGCGTGCTGATATCGCCATCACGCTGCACCTCGAAGTGGCATCGCACTCCGTAGCGATGACCGTGAAGATTGCTGCATTTATCCTGCAACGTCTCATTTCGATGTGCGGCGTAAAACTTGTACTGTTTCTGAATGATCATATAAACCTCATCACGTCAGTCTTTACGGGCCCGGAATGGCTCATCAGTTCGGCATGTTGATCAGCGACATCAACTCCGCCCGACTCGCCGGATCGCTGCGAAACGCGCCGCGCATCGTACTGGTCACAGTCAGGCTACCCGTCTTCCGAATCCCGCGAATCGACATGCAGGAGTGTTCGGCCTTGATGATCACACCGACCGCGCGACTGCCCAGGCGATCTTCGATCAGGTCAGCGACTGTCTGCGTCATCCGCTCCTGCACCTGCGGGCGACGCGACACCTCTTCGACCACTCGAGCCAGTTTGCTCAGCCCCGTGACCCGTCCATTTGGAATGTAAGCGACATGGGCAACTCCGCGGAACGGAAGCAAATGATGCTCGCACATGCTGGTGAAGGGAATGTCACGCACCAGCACGATTTCGTCATAACTTTCTTCAAAGGTCACTTCCAGATGACGTCCCGGATCCTGCTGCAGACCTGAAAACATTTCGGCGTACATTTTGGCGACACGCCGAGGTGTTTCGAGCAATCCGTCGCGGTCCGGGTCTTCACCAACCGCTTTCAGAATTGTGCGGACGGCACCCTTGATGGCTGACAGATCGACCGCCGACTCGGACATCATTGCACGTCGGACATGCCGGGACTCATTCGATCGCACACAGCAATCGTCCGCGGCTGATTCATCGGTCAGGGTCTCATTGAATGCGATTGACATGGTTGAATGAACTTTCATTTTTCAAAGTCTAAGAGACAAAAAAAGGGCGGCTGACTGAATGTCGACCGCCCCCAACTCAACTTCATCTTCAGATCAACTACGGCAGGATCACACTGTCAATGACATGGATCACACCGTTCGATGCTTCGATGTCGGTGGCAACGACCTTGGCGGCGTCGACCATCACTCCTTTGTCACTGACCTTGATCATTGCTTCTTTGCCGTTGACCGTCGTAGCTGACTTCAGCTTCACGACATCACTGGCGAGCACCTTGCCTGCCACGACGTGGTAGGTGAGCACGGCAATCAGCTTTTCTTTGTTCTCTGGCAGCAACAGGCTTTCAACCGTTCCCGCTGGCAACTTGGCAAACGCTTCATCAGTCGGTGCGAAGACTGTGAATGGGCCTTCACCTTTCAATGTTTCCACGAGGCCAGCCGCTGTCAACGCTGCGGCGAGAGTCTTGAAGGAACCGGCAGCCACAGCGGTATCCACGATGTCTTTGTCCGCTGGCAGGATGACGCTGTCAATGACATGAATCACACCGTTGGAGCACGCGATGTCCGTCTTAACGACGTTTGCTCCATCAACCTTCACTTTGCCATCCTTCACGACGACGTCAATCTGCTGGCCCTGCACAGACACAGCACCCTTGATCTTCACAACATCAGCAGCCATCACCTTGCCGGCTACGACATGGTACGTCAGGATTGCCTGCAATTTCGCTTTGTTTTCTGGCTTCAGCAGTGATTCAACAGTCCCCTTTGGAAGCTTGGCGAATGCTTCATCGGTCGGAGCGAAAACTGTAAATGGTCCTTCTCCTTTCAGGGTTTCAACGAGGCCTGCAGCCTTCACAGCCGCGACCAGGGTCTTGAATGAGCCAGCTCCAACGGCCGTGTCCACAATGTCCTTTTCAGCAGGATGTGCCACGAGTGTTGTCAACACATGTGCTCCGCGTACCGACCGGTGCGTCGTTGTTGTCCCTTTACACTTCGATCCAGCTTCTGCCGTTGCAGAAAGAGCCAGCAAGCCTGCGGCCAACACGGTAATCATTTTCTTCATCTGTGATCTCACTTTGTCCAGTTGTTGCTTTTCTGAACGTTCATAACGTTCATTCTCACTCTACTGATCCGGAGAAAACGTTCATGAGTAACACGGGTTATTCGTAAAAAATTGAATATCACTGAAACCCGCTTTGTTCATCTGAAATTGCACCCGGAATCGACGTCAGTGGGCAGAGACCAAGCAATCTGGGGAGGAGGAGTCGCTCAGTTGAATTCCTCCATCTTGTTCCTTGCCTCCTGCTCTCACCACTTAAGGCCGTTTGAGGAGGGGATGGACGGCAGTCAGAATCGTTCACAATTGAAAACAATTCAAAGTCGAACTGACACGAAGCGTTTTTTCTCTCGAATGATTGATGCGATCCGCACATTCGAATTCGCGGCCATGAGACGCGATGACCACAAAGCATCGGTAGTAGTGGCGAAACTCGGTTAAGACTTGCGCGCCGTCACGGCATGCCGCGTACGATGGGCGTGAACGATTCAAGGGTGCGTGAAGGACAATTTCATCATTTGAGGGGCTGAAGATGAATAAGAGAAAATTGGCGAAACTGGGGTATGTTGCTGCCGCTGGCGCATCGTTCCTTTTTTCAATCTCGCTTTGGTTTACCGGCAGCAAACAGGAGGGGCTTTACGTGGGGTTGTGGGTGCCATCGATACTCAGCTTCGGGACCCTCGTGCTTGGGAGCTCTCATCATGGCAAATAGCGATTTTGTAATCTTTGGTGTGGGCTGTGCGGTCTTTGCCATCGCTCTGACATCGACATTCATCGCGTTGCTTGTCAGTGATAAATCTGACGAGTAACCTCGCGGAAACTTTCCGGGTCTCGCGTTGACTGCTTCGAGTTTCCAACTGATCTGTTTGGCACTTGTTCCAACGCAGATGAACAGGTTTCATGTGCGAGGTCGATTGGCTTCTGGGACGTCTGGGTTGGCAGGTGCGACGGGATTTGTTGGCGGCAGATGACTGTCTTTGCTGGAAAGAAAGAAGATCAAACGATGCTGAAGACAGCGTGCGCAGGCAACTGAGGGAGTGGTTTGGCGTTTTCGTCGATTCATGGCCACTCTGGAAGCGATACGACGTGTCCCATGCTTTACCTTCTCAGCCAGCCCACTTTCAGGATGGGCTTCCTTTGCCCGCACTTTTGTTCGATGGTGTGTGCTATTGTGGCGAGTATTCAAAATACGGCCTCGATTCAGGGTGCCATGATCAGCGGACGAAGAACCGCTCACTGCTGATCGCCGATCTTTCAGTATCGCTGTGATGGGGGGACTTGCACCTCGGTTGTTGCCGCTATCGATTTGGAAGCAAAGCGTGCTTGCCAGAGGCCC
>CAIXQV010000282.1 GCA_903921605.1 uncultured Planctomycetaceae bacterium
GTGCCGTCGACTTGCCTGTGCCTCGAGCCGCGATAAAACAGTTTAATCCATGCGCGAGATCGGACGTCGCTCCGTCTGGAAAGCCACCGATGATTGAAATCCTGCGTATGCAATGAGATGGCGCCATGGTGCTCATGAGTGAGCCCTCCAATTCACATCAGAGGCTTCCGCGCGAACGCTCAGCGCAGCACAACGTCCCGGAACGAAAGGCGAAAATCACCAAGGGCGATGGTCGCAAAGTCAGGGGCGAGCAGCCTGGGCAAAACGTGCCGCAAAAGTCTCTCAAACCAGCATGACGGAGTGGGCGACCCGGGTTCCACCGCACAAAGCAGCTTCGGTGATGCGAAGGCGAAATTTATCATGTTGACACGGACTGTCAACACATTCCTGGAAGAATTTTGAGGGCGTCGGTCAGCTGTTTTCGTAAGCCGCTTTCGGGAGCGGGCTTTTCAACTCCTCTCACCGCAAAATCCCCCATATTTGCATGCAGTCAATGAATCCTGGCCTCGGACGCTGGTAGACTCGCCACGGGCGATTGATCATTGAACGTTTACCGTCTCAATCCTTCCGCCTCAACATACGACTTCGTACTTCACAAGTGTGTCACACCGGTGACATGCTCACCATTTCTTTATCACAACGCTCACGACGCGATATTCATGACAACACCGTATCATGCACGCTATTTCGCTCATGAGCTAACACGCCATTACCGTGGAAGTGGAGTTGGCACTGCACTATTCAACGCATGCGTGAAGCTCAATCCGCATCAAGTAGACGCTGCGCTTTTTGCGCTGCGGAACCCGTTGTCAGCCGGTGTCGTTCTGGCGGATGAGGTGGGTTTGGGAAAGACCATCGAGGCCGGTCTGGTGCTTTGCCAAATGTGGGCCGAACGTCGCCGCCGACTCCTAGTGGTTTGTCCCGCAAGTCTTCGGAAACAGTGGAGTCTGGAACTTACTGAGAAGTTTAACCTTCCCAACGTCGTTATCGATCGACAGTCCGGGGAAGTTTTAGAGCAGCGGGACCGTATTGCAATCATGTCGTACGAATTCGCCAGTGCTCGTGCTGACGAGTTGCGGCTGATCCCATTTGATACAGTGGTGCTTGACGAGGCTCACAAGCTGCGAAATGTTTATCGGCCCAACGCTACACGGGCACAGAGGATCGCATCGGCTTTTTCTGGTCGCCGGAAAATCCTGATGACCGCAACTCCATTTCAAAATTCGCTTCTGGAATTATTCGGGCTTGCGACAGTACTGTCCCCCGAAATCTTTGGTGATCAGGACTCGTTCAAGGAGCACTATCTTCATCGAAAAGGAGACCTTGAAGGCCTTCGAAATCGCCTTCGCCCGTTTGTGAAGCGAACGCTCAGGCGAAACGTTCTGGAGTACATCAACTACCGCGCTCGTCAGTCAATGACTTTTCGTTTCAGGCCCAGTGACAATGAACATCGGCTTTACGAGGCCGTCACAGCGTACCTTCAGAGAGATGATCTGTTCGCAATTCGTCGCCAGGGCCGAGCACTTATTGAAATGCTAGCATGGAAACTCCTGGCTTCGTCGCCCGCTGCGATTGCGCAGACACTGGAGAAAATGAGGGATCGCCTTCTAAAGATAAAGGCGGGTTCGTCGAATTCTGACAATGGTCTGGATGACCTTATTGATGATCCGGATCTCGAATCGACTTACGATGAACTGTTTGATCGCGACACGATGACCACATCGAGCCTGCCCGGAAACAAAGAGCTCAGTGCGGAAGATAGGCAAAAGCTCGAATTGGAGATCCAGGAGCTGACGCGTTTTTCCCAGTGGGCGAGGGCAATTTCCGTAGACTCCAAGTCCCGTAAGCTGCTGGAAGCGCTTCAAAAGGGATTTGAGCAGATGCAAACAGTCGGGGCTCAACAAAAGGCTTTGATCTTTACGGAGTCTCGCAGAACCCAGGACTTCGTAAAAAACTATCTTGAAGCCAACGGCTATGCCGGCAAAGTTGTGCTTTTCAATGGCACAAATTCAGGGCCGGAAGTAAAGGCTATCATCGACAACTGGATTGTCGCTAATCAGGGCACAGGCAGGGTTAGTGGCTCGAGGGTGGTCGATTCACGAACGGCAATCGTGGAGCATTTTCGTGATCACGCCACCATTATGCTGGCAACAGAGGCAGCAGCCGAAGGGATCAACCTGCAATTCTGCTCGCTGGTTGTCAATTATGACCTTCCCTGGAATCCTCAACGGATCGAACAGCGGATTGGACGATGTCATCGGTATGGTCAACTTCATGATGTTGTTGTGATTAACTTCCTGAACGAACGAAACCAGGCAGATGGGCGCGTTCTGGAACTTCTAAATGACAAGCTGAAGCTATTCGACGGAATTTTTGGTGCTTCGGACGAGGTCCTTGGATCCATTGAAGACGGTGTCGACTTTGAAAAACGAATTCTCGAGATTTATCGTCGATGCCGCACTCCTGAGTTGATTGACGAAGCGTTCCGGAAGCTGCAGGAAGAGCTGAAGCCGCAAATTGATCAGGGTATTCAGAATGCGAGAATGAGCCTCCTCGAACATTTTGACCAAGATGTGCACTCAAGGCTTAAAGAGCTCGAAAGCTCGGAAAAAGCCAACCTGGATCGTATACAGAACCTCTTCTGGATACTGACAAAAGTAATACTCCAGGCCAGTGCGAAATTTGACGACGACGAATTCGCATTCGATCTGCGAACGTCTCCCGTCAACAACGCCAGCCCTGGACGGTACCGACTAATTTCGAAAGATCGCGAGGAGTCTTCGACGGATCAGCTTTATAGAATGACTCATGCACTTGGAGAATGGGTCCTTGAAGAAGGCCGCCAGGTTGCGACTCCAACCGCCCATGTGCAATTCAACATTTCAAAATATCAGAAACGACTTGCGTTGGTGGAGGCGTTGCAGGGGAAACGTGGCTGGCTGACTCTTCAATTGCTTGTCCTTGATGCGTTTGATCGGCAGGAGTACCTTTTGTTCTCCGGCGTTTCCGATGATGGCAGATCGCTGGATCAGGAGACCTGCGAAAAAATGTTCTACTGCGAGGGAATGGTTTCAGGAGTGGTAAGTCCCGACGCCCCAACTGCGGTAAGGTTGCATGCAGAGGCTGAGCAGCATCGGCAGGCCGCGGTTACTAAATCTCTTGAAACAGGGAACAAGTATTTCCTTGAGGAATGTGAACGGATCGAACTTTGGGCTAAAGACAAAGAGCTTGTGGCGGAGAAGCAGCTGCGCGAGACAAAGAAGCAGATTGACGACGTCCGCAAGAGACTTCTGAAGGCTGCAACTGTGGATGAACAATTCACATTACAGGAAGAGCAACAAAAGCTGGACCGCCAAAAAAAGAAACAACGGCGGGAACTTGATGAGATCGAAGACGAGATTGGTAACGAACGGGATCGGCATATTGAAAAACTGAAACGCCGACTGACTCAAAAGCAGTCCGTCGTAACACAGTTTACGATCCGATGGGAAATTGTCTGAGATACGCGTGAACGTGTGCCCAAACAAGTTCCAAACAAGTTCCAATCAATCGTCATCATCTACCATAGCCCGCATGCTATTGCCTGCCTGAAGCAACGAGGGACCACGTTTGTCGATGCAGTCAAGCATGTCCTGCAGTGCTGCGGAGATGTTGATCGTTCCGCCAGCGGTTCGACGTTGTCTCTTCAAATCTTCGATTGCCTTTAAGAACACCTCATGAGCTCGGATCTGGGGTGGCGTTCCAATGTCCAGAAAGTCAGTGTCGAACATTCGTCGGCGAAGAAGGCACACGATGCAAATGCAGCTGTTGCGGAAAATCTGATTAAACCGCCTATTCTGCAATTCTCGCTCAAAAACAATGAGAATCCTGTCGAGCAGTGCGAGGCATATGCGACTATCAATTTCCTTCGTGGCTGCATAACGATAACGCAGAATCTCTCCGAGTGCTTTCAGCCAATTGTTTACTCCGTCAGTAGACTCCGAAAGTCGCTGAAGAGTCGCTGATGCAAATCGCGAGATAATCTCCGGAGAACGAAGGCAGCGTCCACATGCAATCAACTCGGCAGCCTGAAGATTACCGACGACCTTGCGTATCCGCCTATCCAGATAAGCCTGAAAGGCTTCGTCGGCTGTTGACGTATAACCCAGTGCTCTTACTGCTGTCTCATCATTACTGATGCGTACGGATGCCTTACCGCTGCTGAGCTGTTTTTTGGCACGATCAATAAACAGCTCGACAATTTTGTCGTCTCGCCTCGCCAAAGTGCCATCTGAGGAAAAAGCGGTAGCGGTAGCCTCTTCATTTGGCTGTGCAACCGGATTTTGATCTTTTTTGCTCAGTGCAGCAGTTATCTCCTGCAGAGTAACTGATTCAGATTGACCAAAAATCGAGGTCTCCCTTGTGATGCCCAGATAAAGACAGATTAACTTTTTTGCGGATTGCCAATTGGTATCACTGGGAGCGCGTGGCATTAGAGGAGGAAATGCTGTCGGCTGGCTATTGATCCACTTCTCGGCCGTCAAGTCAACATCCCGCATGGAATTCCACTCTATCGGCAGCCGGTGGAAAGTCGCATCGGTGATCTGTGGAACGATCTCAACCCTTGCATTTCCCTGCGCAGGCTGGATAGAGACATCGAGGACGACAGAAATATTACGGCTGGCGGGTTCTCGAAAGTTCACAGATACTTTTCGGACCGTCGGAAACTCCTCATGTGAAAGCACCAGTTCCAACTGAGACTGGTCTTTTGCAATGTGCATTCCGCCTAAGGGTTCTGGCCGTTTCCAAAGCCGTCCACCGTCAACGTATTCGTCGGTGGAACTGAGGAGATCAAACCACTTAGGTTCGCCGTTTTCCGAGAGTGCTGTTTGAATCCGTGGGAGCGTATCGAGGTATGAAGGCGCTCCCGCAAGTAGCTTGTGACCGTGAATTGCTGCTCCTTTGGCAAGAATTCCATGAGCCCCGGGCGTGCAATCCTCCAGCAACAATCGTCGAGGTATGCTGGTGCATCCCAGCAGCTGCAGACAATGCTTCCAAAGTGGCAGGCTCTCGTTCACTAACAGTGGAACCAATTCACCACTGAGCACAACACCGCATACCGCAGAAAAATCCACACTCTGAGATCTTAGCCAGTCTTCGACACACGAACCCGGACGAGCCTGAGGATACCACGGAATCGAAACCCTGGTCGCGTTGCCGGTCGAACCCCCTCGAGATTTAATTGTCTGCCCCAGAAGGGCATCAGGTTTTTCCTGCGCTTCCTTGAGGAATTGACGCGTACGATCAGAACCACAGAGGCGTTGCCAAATTGTATTTGCGGCGGCAGTCGGTTTCTTTACGAATCTCCGGGCACACTCCAGCAAATAACTCATTCCAAACGAGGCGATTCGCTCTTTCTCGCGTTTTGGTCGTCGACGAGCAGGCAGAAGACAGGTACGACCGTTCTCGGTACGCTGAACAAGTTCGAGGAGGGTGAGCTCAATTTCATCAAGTCCCAGATGCAGCGACAGCAGTTGGCCCTTGCTAACATCACCGTCGCTAGGGTGATCGGGGCTTTCCAGGGTGTCGGCAAACTGCTGGCACCACGAAAGCGCCGCGGCAACCGGGCGCCAAAGCAATCTGACATTCAACCCAGCCTGGTAACATTCATCCAGCAGGAGTTGTTGTGAAGCCATGAGCAAGCTGTTCGGAACGACAGCGATAACCTCGTCAGACAGTTTAGCGGAGCCACATCGCAGTGTCTCACAAATGGATTGAGCGAGAAGAAACGCTGGCGTTCTAGATATTGAGGTCCCGTCTGTGGACTTCCATCGCCATGAACGCTGTTGTGTTTCCGATATGCCACGCCATAGCAGTGCTGTCGGTATCCGCGGCCCATCATCGTCGTCGTTGAGGGTGGAATCCGGAGGCCATACATCATTCTCTCCTCGCGGATGTAACGGTTTGGAGGACTGTAAACGGATTCGCTCGCGCGGCAGACGGGGAAGAAGCAGAGAAGGTAAGATTGAATCCTGGATATGAAAACGTGCGACAGCATCAGCCGGTTTGCCCCCGGTGACAAACTTCGACTGCTCGATGAGAGACACTCGCATACCCTCGATCGAAAGACCCCAGGCGGTGGGTTCACGTAAATCTTGTTCTGTGGCAGGCACTACGTCAGCTTCAGGCCCCATCTAATGTGCTCCCTGAAGTGATTGAAGTTCTCTTGAATTGGCAAAATTAAACGCAGGTTTCTCATCGTGTCCGACAAATCATCCGTCGGGATCTGCGGAAGGCACGTCCCGCGTGCTGCTGCATGCTCGGATGAATTTGGTAGTGCTGGCTGAATGAACATCCCCGACCAATGGGATTCGGGGCTGCAGAATCGAGTTGCCTCCACGAACTGACCAAACTGATTCTGAACTGCGTTTGGAGAAACGCAAAAATCCAGCATCGTCCAGCAACACAAGAAATGTTGCATTTCTCTGCGCATACGTTTCACAAGCACAAAGTCCGGTCCGATCTCACTCAATGATTTTGGCAGTAGCGGATGCAAATCCAGTTGATCGCCTCGGACAAGATCAATTGAAACCGCCTCAGCTCCCGCAACGATCCAGGGGCCAAGTGCTGTTCGAGAGTCAATGAATTGCCCGGCGTTCTGTTCGTTCCGAATTAACACGTCACCGCCATGCGTGAGATCCGGGTTGCAAATATCCTGCAGAACACTGATGACACCGAGCTGAACATGCTCTGAGAAAAGCCGGTGTCGCCATCGCCAGACGTTGTCCTCAAGCATCTGCTGCCGCACGAGTAGCTGATACGCATTCCATAAGACGGAATATCGCCCGTCCATCTGCAGTACGTAGTTGGGCTCGGGCACCGCACTCAATGCCGCGACTTCTGATATGGGAGAACTCTTCAGGAGCCCAGAGATCAGGGAGCGAAACTTGGCAACGGACTCGACTCTTGAGTGAGAGCTGGCCTGGCGATGTTCCCGTAGATACTTTTTGCATGCATGGTTGGCTCGAAGTAACAAGTCACGCACGACGCGGTTCTCAAGTGTGTCGATGTTCTCTACTCGGGCAATCGCCAGGCATTCCTGGCGGGAACCGGCTTTTTCCGCGACCGTCACACCTGGCTGTCTTGCCAGCCACCGAAGGCAACCTCCGTCGATTTCTCGAACACGGTCAAGACGCTGAAATTGGCGTTCACGGCGAAGAACTCGCCGAGGGTTTCTGCAAACAGATTGCAGAGTTTCACCGATGTCTCGTGCCAGCTTGACGATTAATGACATTCGAGGGTTTGATGAATCAGCGGAGACATGCCACTCGCGGGCGATTACCGCTGTGCGGGTCAGACAGACATCTCCAGCGGCATAAGTCCCGCCCAGAGACCTATCTCTGGATTGAGCCACTTCTGCAATTGTTGACATGAGATCGATATGGCAGTCAATCAGTCGATCGACAGCTTGCGAGCATTCAGTCCAGATCCCTGACGGTGGTTTTTCTGTATCCGTTCCAGAGGCGGTTATGGCATTTCTCTGGCGAGGTATCTTCGGGATTTCGTGCGAGAGTGTCGCAGTGAGTCGCTCCCTGGGTTCAGCCAATCCCCTGGCTTGAACGGTTAACGTCTCTTGAACACTTTCTGATGTGCCCTGACATACTGTGCCCGGAAGTTCATATCGTTGCCACTTCTGCCCCTGGTGGTCTATCCATTCGTGAGAGGCAGGTAAACTATCCCGGGATCCCTCGCAAACGACGGGTGCTGCGTGAGCTCCGAACACGACGAATGGCCGACCGCCATGAATTTCCATGGCCTTCGCACCACTCGTGGACCACGCATTGGACGTAATTCCGAGTGCAGGACCAGTCTCGGCACTCATGAGTTTTCCACTCGATCAACACCATGCCAGAGAAACTGGTGGCTTTCCGCACCTCGAGACTCCTGAATTGCACTTTGCAGCTTTTCATCGCCAAGGCTGTTGATCACAGACTGAATTTCACCCAAGGCCTGACCGACCTGAGGATCATGCGGATCGAGGCCCCGGAGCTTCGGCATCACTTTCATTTCGATTTGGTCAGCAACAGCTAATTTGAAGTTGTCCTGCTGCGGATAGTTTGCGACGTATGACAGCATCGCACCATAGGTTCGATGCGCAAACGGGCGACCTATCCGGTGCATTGCCTGATTCAGTTTCTGCACCCATTCGGTAACATCGGAACGTATGCTCGGTAAAAGGTCGGTATCTGAGTTTTTTATCCACAACTGCCAATCTTCGTAGGCGAGAAACGCCTTAGAGCCTTCGACAGACTCGTCACTGGCTTTGGACTTTAGACTTGATGGTCGCCCGAATCGCAGAACATTTGCCCGGTCGACAACTTTGTCTGAAAGCGTCTGAGTCGTCTCGTCTTCATTCATGGTGCCAACGAATAAAACGTTTCTGTCCACAAAAATCGGCAGTGTAGGCTGCTGTTGAACTTCGACCTTTCCTCCTTCTTTCTTGATCGTCTGAATTCCAACCTCCAGCATGATTTCCGCTTTCCTCCGTTGGTCGGGATCGGAACGATCGATTCCTCTTCTGGTCTCCAGACGGCTCAGGAATTCACTGAAGTAATACTCCACTCTGGCTAGATTCATTTCATCCAACAAGACAATCAACATGCGGTCGCGAAGACTGTGCTCCTTCCATTCCTGCGGAAAATTCCATTCGGCCTTTCTCTCGTCGACAAAGCGATCCATCTGCACCAGCGCTCGGGCAAGTTCCGTCGCGCGATAGCGGTTTTCGAGGTAGTTGAAAAAACCAAACATGTCCTGAGGGCTGTCCCATCGCGGTTGGACGGGAAGTGTCAGCACATGCATGCCCATTCCTTCTGCATACCGCCGAGGCAGTTCACTTTTCCCTGTCCCGCTAATTCCCGCGAGTACTACCAGCGGAGACATTTCCGCCACTTTCAACGACGTGTGAAACTGATACAGCACACGTTCGTGGTACTGCAGCCCCGCAGCCACCA
>CAIXQV010000283.1 GCA_903921605.1 uncultured Planctomycetaceae bacterium
AGCTGTGAGGTTCGTAAGCCAGGACATCGACGACCAGATTTATGGGCAATTGGGGACGGTCGCAGACGGAAGCCTGTTCGGGGAGGTTTAGAGAGCAGTGGAGATCCCGCACCCAGCACATACGACGGAAACAACGATACGACATATTCATAACACGCATCAGGCAGGCGGACCTGTATCGTTCGCTCCTCCGGAGAACGAGGTCCGATACGATCACTCGCCGAAAAACTTATACCGCTCGTTGGATGACGTGTGGCACTAATAGTGCACGGCTGCTTATGTGCATGTGTATTGCAGATATGAATGTAAGAACTCGTGGACGCGTATGACGTAGCAGACAATATAGCCAGTACAATCATCGCGGTGGACTGACTCATTGTGAATCGGCGATGAACATAGGAAAGAATGCCCCCGTTTAGTAAATAGTCTGAATATATAATGGCGTGAGTGGCGGGTCTGGGCAGACTGTGTGGCCATGCTTTTGACTCTGCCGTTCTTCATAGATGCAGCTTACTGCGTCGTAAGTCTTGCAAGAGCTAACCCTGGGAGTGTGGAATGTCTCGTTTGAGTATGCGTTAATGCGCGGCGATCATTGTCGGTCTGGTTCTGTCGTCTGTTGCCGGTGTGGCGCATGCACAGACGGCCTTTAGTGTCGAGGGACCAATCACCGCGATTGATCCTGCAAAGCACACGATTACCATGGGCTATGACTTTATCGTGGAGATCCCCACGACGCTGAAATTCACGGCGCCAGCGCCGCTGAAGAGAATTGGATTGTCGGTAGCGCCGATTGCTCTGAAGCCGACGATCACCGGTGCTGATCTGACGCCACTTCTGGATGCCAATGCACCCAGCCGAGTTCGCTCGATTCTTTCGTCCGATTTGGCAGATCCGCCGACAGTCTTGGGGTACACGGGAGGAACTCTCATCGTCACCGGATTGACGACAACAGATGCAACTGGAGTGCATAACGTGGCAGGAACGGCGGACTTGATTATGGCCGAGAACGTTCTTGTCGGTACTCTACAGTCCGTTGACGTGGCGACTGGCGTTTTTATCGTACAGGGGCACCGGTGCAAAATGAATGTCGACGAACGGTTTCGATCAGAAATCCTGGACGGCGGAAATAATCCACTGTCTCTTCCACTGATGGCTTCCCAGGGCATTGGCGATGTTGTCACAGTTAATGGGTATATCGTGGATGGACTTCATCATTGCACCTTACTGGAAACCACAGCTCTAGTCGGCCCACAGGGGGTTACGATCACGAGTGCGAGTGGAGTTGCAAAGTCCTTCAGCCTGACCGTGAAGGGAGATGTCGGCAAGATTATCGCAGGACAGACTGTGTCGCTCTACAATGCGGCGACAGGCGCCTTGATTGCAACGGTACCAGTGACCGTCGGTGCTCTCCCTGGGACTGGGAACTGGTCTTTCAACTCGAAGACTGCAGTTAATCCGCTCCCGACGACACTTTTGGTCGTGACCTCCAATGGTTTGCGATCGACAAGGGCTGTGACAATTAAGTAGCGGCACACTCGCTCTTAGCGATATGTCTCCGGTAAGAAGGGCGCATTTGACTTTGGCCATAAAACGGCCTTGTCTATGTTGCCCTTCTTTCTTTTGCATCAATCGTTTTATCCTTAGTGTGCAATTCCATGGAAAGCAAGACGTGATCGCAAACTGGAGATCGAGGGTTGTGGATGTTGATTAGGACCTTAGTTTGCATGACCGTCTTGTTTCCTGATGTTGTCTCACATCCATAAACGGAGGGTGATTTGTGGTGTCGACAACGTCCCGACTTTAGGGAATACTGACGCTAGAGGGCATAGGCGACGACTCGGAGTCCGGATTCAGTGTCGAGTGGATTGCCCAGCTCGAATCCGCTCAGGCACATGTCCACTTTTCAGTAAACCGCTTTAATCGGGCTTGGGACCTGATCCACAACCGTCAGCTGATCCTGTTGAGGTGCAGATGCAGCTGTGGGCCATGGCGTCTCCGTGGCATAGGACCCAACAAATGGATTGCACGAACAAGCATCTGTCTGATGGTCACTGGCAAGGCTCCGACGTCCAACGCGCTGCAAGGAGATGGCGTGAATGCCAGGCATTAAGCGGTGAGAAGTCTTCGATTCGTGGAGCAGGCTTCCGTGTTCTCGATCGCGTATCCGCAGGAAACAACGGTACAAACAGCGCTGGTTCTTAGCGACCACACAGACGCCCTCGAATAACTGGCCCGGGTTCGACTGCTGGCAGAATCAGTGAGCGACGCTCACGACAAGCTGTTCTTGATAGCGGATCTCAAAGAAATGTCGTCGCAGAGACACTGAGCAATTCACCACATTGCGAACGCCAGCTGGGCCAGCGATACAGCTGGCCGGTCTGGATTACAGCTTCTTCAGTTCATCAAGGATCGACTGCTCGTTGGCCAGAATTTCAGCCAGGAACTGATGGTGAGCGGTTTCCGCGTCTTCTTCACTACATTCGACAGTGGCCAGTTCCACATTCTCGGTCTGATTGGAAATCATGTACTTGAGCAGAAACTCTGCGGAGACGTAATGCAGGCTGGTGTAATCGACAGGGTACGTTCCGTAGTCGATCGTCTCGCCTTCGTCGTCGAGCCAGTGGACAATTTTGCGGACAGAGTTTTGCTGCTGGTGAGCCAAACGCAGGATCGGCTCACGCAGGTCCTTATTCGCGGGCGACCAGGGGTACGCATCAGCGGTGTATTGCAGAAGGCTCCGCCCGATGGCGACCAGCAGTTCGTTCACTTGCGTTGGGGTGACGGCAGACATGGCAAATCAGTCAGCAGGAACGAGAGAGGACGACGACCGGGGGCAACCCCACGCATTACTTGAACAGAGAGCTCGCGACGAACTGGGCGGTGCGGCTCAAATCATCCTGCAGGGGGCTCATTCCAAGAACCACAAGCGGGAGTGCGATCAGGGCGACATACCAACCAGCCAGTGAAGGAGCATTCACCGGCAGACGATCAGCCGGTGGCGGATCGATGAAGATCGTCTTCAAGACCCGCAGATAGTAATAGAGACTGAAGGCCGTGTTCATGCCAGCAATGACCACGAAGACCCACATGATCCAGTGGATTGAACCCGCGTTGAATGCAGCCATGAAGATCAGCACTTTGGCGAAAAATCCGCCAAACGGGGGGAGTCCAACCAGGCTGAATAAGCTGAAGGCCAGACAGACGCACAGGACCTTGGTCGCGGGGCCTCCCGAGATCAGACCTCGGTAGGCCGAGATCTCTTCGCTGAAGGTCTCGTTGCGGACGAGAGCCACCACAGCGAACGCGGTCAGGTTCATGAACAGATAGACCGCGAGATAGTAGGTCAGACCTTCGACACAGTGCACTGCTCCCTCGGAGGGATTTACACTGGAGCCGCTGGGGGCGTTCAGGGTGACCAGCAGTGCGGACACCGCCAGGAGCATGTACCCA
>CAIXQV010000284.1 GCA_903921605.1 uncultured Planctomycetaceae bacterium
ATGATTCGCGACGAAGCCAGGAAGCCCGTGGGAGTTCTCAGCAACTTTGCCCTGCATCTGGACACCGTCGGCGGGATGAAGTGGAGTGCCGACTATCCGTTTTTCATTGAACGAACTCTGCAACAGTCGCTCGGCGCTGGAGTGATCTCCATCTTTGGCAATGGTTGCTGTGGAGACATTAATCACGTCAATCCTCGCAGCACTGAGCGGAATACGGCTGCCGTCATTGGGCAGTCGATTGGCAATTCCATCGTGCGTGATCTGTCCGGGTTACAGCCGCTTGGCAATCAGAAGTTGACAGTGAAGTCGCGAGTCGTCCAGTTGCCAATGCAGGATGCGACTCGGGAAGAAGTGGCCCAGTCCATTGAAGTACTCAACAAGGCCAAACGGAAGGAGCCAGTTGAGTTTCTGGAACATGTCACGGCCTACAAAAAGCTGATCATCGACCAGATGCGACACAAGGAACCGTTCGCAAAGACGGGCGAGCATATCACCTGGGGCTTGAGCCGATCGTTGGCCGGGATCGGTGACAATCTGCCGGTTGACATGACGGTCATTACTCTGGGATCGGACGTCGCCATCGTCGCACTTCCGGGCGAGGCGTTTGTGGAACTTGGATTGTCGATCAAGCAGGCTTCGCCGTTCAAGACAACACTGGTGATTGAGCTGTCAAACTGCGTGGAGACCATCTACGTTCCGACACGTGTTGCTGCCGCAGGCGGGAGTTACGAAGTGACGAACTCAACCACCCTGCCAGGTTCCGGGGAGTTGATCGTCGAAACGGCGATTGCACTGCTGCGTGAAGCCGCAACAGACGTCATCGCACAAACGCCGGCCGCCCCCTGATAATTCAGCACGGGATACGACTACTTGGCATCATCCCCCGGAAGTTCCGCCGCGAACTTGTGCAGTCGCAACCACACCGCGGCTCGTTCAGACCAGTCGCGGGCTCCGGGAGGCGGTGTCCTGTGTCGCATCCCAAAACCATGGCCACCGGTTTCGTAGATATGCAGTTCCGTGGGAATCTGGCGCTTCACAAGCTCCATCAACAACATCGCGCTGCCTTGCGGAGGTGACGCTTTGTCATCAAGCGACTGAGCCATGAAGACCGGAGGCAGTCCGGAATCCAGATCGACGTCGGCTCGGATCGTTGTCGCTTCTGAATTCATGACCTGATAAGGATAAATTAACAGCGCCAGATTCGGACGAATTCGCCGGGGATCGCCGTCGAAAGAGATCAACTTTTTACCTGCCATCGCCACCAGAGCTGTCTGTCCGCCGGCAGAGAAGCCCATCACTCCGACCTTGTCAGGGTCAATGCTCAGCTCTTTCGCCTTATCGCGAACTGTCAGCAACGCCTGTTGTAGATCCTGCGCGGGGCCTTCGACGGGATTGGCGTGTTTATTCGTGGGAGTGCGATAAGCCAGTTCGATACTGACAATCCCCAGTGATGCCAGCCAGCGACAAACGTCCGAGCCTTCGTGCTCATCCGACAAGCGACCGAAGCCTCCGCCGGGAACAACGATGATCGCCGCTCCCGTCGCGATCTCTTTTACCGGCCGGTAGACAAAAAGCCGAGGCGTCGACACGTTGAATCGACGAGTCAGACCATCCGGCCCTTTCACTAATTCCTCAGGTGGATCAGCGCTGACTTTGGGTTCCGGATGTCCATTTGGCCAGATGATCAGTTCTGTGGGATCATCAGCGCTCGCCATC
>CAIXQV010000285.1 GCA_903921605.1 uncultured Planctomycetaceae bacterium
GGCGACAGCAAGGCACAACGTTGACGACATGAATACATTGCTGTCGCCGTTTCACAGCTTCACGTATGTTTTGATGATCTTCCCCAGGCTGAAGCCCTTGTCATTACCCACGAAATTGGGTTATTTGAAGTGGATTTTCGGAGCGAAGCGGTGGGAAATTATTGATTTTGCGGTGGCAGTGTTAAAGCGAGGTTATCCAGAGGTGATGGTTGGCGAATGCTTTGGCTGTGAGTTTCAGGATGGATTCGGAATATGGCTTCGATGATCGAGGAGGATCAGAAGAAGTGAAACGCTGGTCACGGAAGGTGAAGCCATGCGGGTTTCGAAGAGTGTCAGAGTGCGAAAACAACTCAGGCAGCGTAAGCAGGCAACCGGGCAAAAGCACGTCGATAAACAGCCACACGAAGCGGATCAGCAGAAGGCAGAGCTGCAGCAGTGTTCTCGGGTTGCTGACAACGAACAGTGGGTAGAACAGAACTTTTCCGATTGTCAGTTTGGGCATGTCCTGCGAACACAACGGCTGATGATAATGGCAAAGAATATGCTGGAATGTCCCAACGAATCGCTGCCGCAGCAGAATGTGGACTGGTCTGATGTTAAAGCGGCGTATCGTTTCTTTAATCGCAACGAAGTAACGTTTAATGCCGTCACCCAATGTCACCAGGAGGCCACCCGACAGACTCCTCCGGGTGTCTATCTCATGATCAGCGACACGACCGAGATTGATCATTCCCTACATGAAGCGACAGAGGGACTCGGCATGCTGGGCGACGGCAGAGGACGTGGAATGCATCTACATAGTTGCCTGGTGGTCGATGCGACCAAGGACGTCGTGCGAGGTGTTGCGGCGGCGAAGGTCTTCTATCGCAAGGCCGTGCCACGGAAAGAAACGCGAATGCAGCGACTGGCGCGATCGCGTGAGAGCACCTTGTGGGGTGACGTCACTCAACAGGCGGGTCGTCCTCCAGAAGGCAGTCAATGGATTCACGTCTGGGATCGCGGAGGCGACAATTTTGAAGCGATGTGTCACATTGTGAAGACTGGCTGCGACTGGCTGATTCGAGCCTCGAAACTTAATCGCGTGGTTCAGCTGGAATCGGGAGACATGACGACGCTGGAAGACGCCGTCTCGTGTGCTACGCCAGTCGGCAGTTATGAACTTCATCTCCGGACACGACCTGGCGTACCCGCGCGAGTCGCATCCGTACGGGTTGGCTCAATCCGGGTAACGCTGCCGCAGCCTAAAATGAAGAGTCCGTTTGTAAAGTCCTGCGGGATTTGGGAGATCACAACAAACATCCTTGTGATAGAGGAAGTCAACGCTCCGAAAGGCGTTACTCCGATCCGCTGGATTCTACAGACAAGTCTTCCGGTCAATACCATCGCTGCCGCGTGGACGGTGATTGAATATTACGAATCACGGTGGCTGATTGAAGAATATCACAAGGTGATGAAATCAGGCTGCTCAATCGAGCGTCATTCGTTACGAACAGCGGATCGGCTCGAACCACTGATTGGCCTGATCAGCGTGGTCGGTGTTCGTCTGCTGTCGTTAAAAACAGTTTCTCGTCACGAGCCGGGGGCAAGGGCCAAACACAGGGTTCCCGGATTGTGGCTAACTGCGTTACAGCTGATGAGACCAAAACTCGCAAAGAAGGACCTGACGGTCTACGAATTCTTCCGCGAAGTCGCGAAACTGGGCGGCTTCCTGGCTCGAAAGCACGACGGTGAACCCGGCTGGCAATCGATATGGACTGGCTATAAAAAACTTCACGGCAGAATCGAAGGGATGAGATTATTGATGTCCTGACGTTAGTCTTTCGTGGGTAATGACAAGCCTTTCAAGGCCGGGATTGCCGCCCCCCATGATTCGTTGTGTCGCCGAGCGACAATTGATTCCTGACCTGCCCATTGACACGAATATAACGATCGTTATATATTCTGCGGCGTGCGACAGTGACATCATCGATGATCGTGAAGGAGATAAAGATGAGCCAGATCAGATTTGCCGCCTGCCTCTGCATGCTGATGTGGTCCA
>CAIXQV010000286.1 GCA_903921605.1 uncultured Planctomycetaceae bacterium
ATGAAGATTTCCGGACGATCGGGTGAGCCCCTGAAGCATCCCAGAACGCAGGAAGTGATTCCAGCGGCGGCACTCGGGGAATCACCGGCCGCGATAACCGCCGGTGGCGATCGACGCCGTGTCTTCGCTGAGTGGACGACAGGCAGTGACAATCCGTTCTTTGCCAGAACGATCGTCAATCGTCTTGTGGCGCACTATTTCGGTCGCGGGCTGGTTGAGCCGGTTGACGATCTTCGAGAGACCAATCCCGCATCGAACGAACCGCTCATGAAAGCACTGACTGCTCATATGATTGAGGTTCGTTATGACCTGAAGGCTTTCACAAAGACCCTGCTGAACTCTCAAGTGTATCGACTGAGTTCTGTCCCTGAGCCATCCAATGAGCTGGATGATCAGAACTATTCGCGTGCCGCCTGGAAACCCATCCCAGCCGAAGTGCTGCTCGATGCCATTTCTCAGGTGACGGAAGTTCCTGAGGAGTTCAACGGCTGGCCAAAGGGGTATCGAGCGATTCAGATTTGGGATAATAAGCTCCCCTCTCATTTTCTCGAAGTGTTTGGACGACCATCACGACAGACGGTCTGTTCCTGCGAACGTGGAACGGAATCGAGTATTGCACAGGCGCTGCATCTGATGAATTCCCAGACGACGACAGGGAAGCTGCAAAGTCGTCACGGGTTGTGTGCTCGCCTTGCCGGGTCCGAATTGAAGGACGCGGAAATCATTGAAGAACTGTATCTGAGAACTCTCAGCCGATATCCTCGGCCTGAAGAGGTTGAGCTGATGTCGCAGGCGTTCTCCGGGAACGCGAATTCGGTGGCAGGTGCAAACACTGACGGCCAGGCAACATCGCCGGAAGGCAGATCGACCGCTGCTGCTCGCCAGAAAGCGATCGAAGACATTCTCTGGACACTGATGAATTCTCGGGAGTTCGTATTCAATCATTAAGAGCTCACCGGTTGTTGGACGTTTCGGTGTGACAATATTTCATTGACTGAGGTGTTTGCAATGTGGCAGCAGATGTTTGGATCAGACAGTCGATTCTGTGACGGAATAAGTCGGCGTCGGATGCTTCGAATCGGGGGAACCGGGCTTCTTGGTGGTTTAGGACTCCCTGCGTTGCTGCAGCTTCAGGCGGAAGCTGCGTCCGCGAGTCCAGCTCGAGCCAAAGCCTGCATTTTCTTTCAGCTTGAGGGCGGCCCCAGCCACATTGATATGTGGGATATGAAGCCGGACGCGCCGTCAGAAATCCGAGGGCCGTTTAGTCCGATTTCGACCAATGTTTCGGGGACGCAGATCAGTCAGTTGATGCCGCTGTGTTCTCAGGTGGCTGACAAGTACACGATCCTGCGATCCCACAGCCACAACGACAATGCACATCAGACCGGGCGCCACTGGATCACAACCGGGTATCCGCCGAATTTCGCAGACGGGCAGGCTCGAGGTGTTCCATTCAATGAGCTTTATCCATCAATGGGATCGATCGTTTCGCGAGAACTCGGAAAAGGCGGCGATGTTCCGCCTTATATCGAGATGCCGAATCCTCTGGGAGCGGGCGGCCCCGGATTTTATGGCGCGAAGTATGGGTCGTTTACAATCGACAATGATCCCGCTCAACCGGATTTCAGCGTTCGCAACCTGAGTGTCCCGGAGACTGTCGGGCAGAGTCGATTTCAACTGCGTCAGAAGCTGCTTGCGGGGACAGAACAGCTCTCTTCAGTAAATCAGATGGTCGCTCGTCCGAAGAGTCTGACGACCTATTACGACCAGGCAATGGGACTGATGACATCCTCGAAAGCCAGAGATGCGTTCAACATTCAGCTTGAGAGTCCGGAGCTGCGAGAAAAATACGGCTACTCGTCGATCGGACAGTGTGCATTACTTTCGAGACGTCTGGTCGAAGCGGGGGGCCGTTTTATCGCAATCGACCACGGCAGCTGGGATACACACTTTGACAATTTCACCAGCCATGAAAAGTCCTTGTGTCCACCAACAGATCGTGCCCTCAGTGCTCTGCTGACAGATCTTGATGATCGCGGAATGCTGGATGAGACACTGGTCGTCATGATGGGAGAGATGGGGCGAACTCCACGAATCAACAATGATGCCGGTCGCGATCACTGGTCCGCCTGTCAGACCGTCATTCTTGCCGGTGGCGGAATCAAACGAGGCGTTGTTGTCGGAGCAAGCGACAAAACGGCAAGTTACCCGACCACTCAGCCGTACGGCATTCACGACCTGCTCAGAACCATCTTTTTCCTGATGGGAATTGATTCTGACAAGGTTCACCTCACGCCACTGGGACGGCCGGTACCCATTGTCAACGGGGGAAAGAAGATTGACGAAGTTCTCGTCTGAAGTGCTGGCATGATTTCCTGGGAAAGTACGAAGGACTTCCAGTCCGTCGATAAAGTGAAGTCCGCCGACAGAGGTTGCCGCCGACGGACTGGAAGTCCGTCGTACAAGGACAACTCAACCCCAACTTTAAAGGTTAACAAAGCACTACGATCAAATCCCGGCATTGACGCGGGACCTCAAAACATAAAACAGAGCTGTGCAGGCTCTGTGTCGCCGATCGGAATTCCTATGATCACTTGTAACCGTCTACCTGTGGTTTTCGCATTGGTGTTGCTGCTGACAGGCTCCGCGCAGGCTCAAAAGGCACCAGCACTCGGTTATGTCTATCCGCCTGCGGTGCCCTCTGGCACGGCGACGGAAATCCGTGCGGGCGGATTCGACTTCACCTCCGACATGCAGTGGATGCTGCATCACGATCTGATTACGCTGGAAACAAACGGCATCCCCGGACCCATGATTGATCCTCCCGGTCCATACTGGACGGGGCCGCGAGCAGGTGGACCATCGCTGCCGATTCCGCGAGAAGTCACTGCACGCATTGTCGTACCACCAGGCACGCCGGAAGGGCTTGTGCGATGGCAGGTGGCGAATGCAAACGGAGCCTCGGGATGTGGCGTATTCTTCGTCGGTGGCCAGAACGAAATCGTTGAATCGCGATCTCGAGATCTTCCGCAGGTTCTGACTCAGCTTCCCGTGGCAGTCTCCGGCCGTATCTCCCGCCTGACCGAGATAGATCGTTACGAGTTTCAGTTGCCCGATGATGGCTGGGTGACTGCAGAACTTATGGCAAGGCAATTGGGCGCTGACTTCGCCAGCGTGATTGAAGCCAGGGATTCTCACGGCAATCTGCTGGCTGACTCTGTTGATACTCAGGGAACCGATGGATGGATTTCATTTCACGCTCCGGCGGCGGAAGTCTGTACCCTCAGCGTGAGAGACGCCGATTTTCGCGGCGATCGTTCTTATGTGTATCGCCTGTCCGTCACGACGCTGCCAAAGGTGATCAGTACTTTCCCCGCGGCGATCACGAATGGAGTGACGCAGGAGGTGACGTTTTTCGGTCATGGAATCGCGGAGAAGACAGAGTCATCTGAAGTCACGGGCGGCAGGGCTGGCTCTGCTCTGAACGGTTCGGGGCAGCCAATCGACAGCGTGAAACGACATGTTATGGTGCCAGCAGATTTTTCCGGTACCGTTTTTCCGTTTTCACTCGAGACTCCAGCCGGAGTTGTTAATGTTCCCCTGCGTGTGAGTTCGCTGCCCGAGTTGTCGCTGACAGATCACGTTCTGAAAGATGCTGATGGGAAGATTGTTCCGGAAATCGCCGATGCAATTCCCGCTGCGGGAGGCTCCGGCGCGTCTGGCTCAACGCCAAACAGTGCGTCAAAATCATGGACTCTGGTGGCTCCCGTCGCGGTCACCGCGTCGATGCTTCCGGAACTTGAAGAGCACCGATTTCGATGGCCCGTCGAAAAGGATCAGTCCTGGAAACTGGATGCTCAGTCGCGTGCCATCGGTGGTTCGCTCGATATGGCGATGATGATCCTGTCTCCATCCGGGCAGACGATTGCGGACATTGACGATGTCGCCGGGACAACGGATGCATCGCACGAGTTTCGGGCGACGGAGTCAGGTTTGTTCACGGTCGTCGTGCGGTGTGTCACAACACGGACCAGCCGCGCCGATGAGATCTATCGTCTTGAACTGCTCCGACCAGATCCGAATTTTTCACTGACGTCACCTCTACTGGTGAATGTGCCGTCCGGTGGCAAGGCCGAGTTGCCGGTGCAGGTGGCACGTTCCGGGGGATTCGATGGCGAGGTCACTCTCGAAATCACCGGATTGCCGGAGGGTGTTTCCGTCGATGGGACTGCCGTGATTCCGGCCGGGGCAGCGGAAGTCAAACTGTCACTGAATGCCTCTGCGGAAGCGGCTGTAACTGCCGCGATGGTCAGAATTTCTGGCAAAGCTCGGATCGCCGATCAGGATGTCACTCAGACAGCGTCTGCTGTCGCCACTGGAAACCTCGCGCCACGGTCACCGGAAGAATCTCGCACTTCGAGAACTCTGGTCGCCATGACAATAGCGGCTCCGATTGACGTTCTGATTCTTGATCGCGACGCCCAGCACGACGTTCCGCGCGGTACGACCTTTCTGGCGGATGTCGAGATCGTGCGAATAGCCCCATTCACTGGGGCTGTTCGTCTTGAAACCTCCGCGAATCAGCAGCGTTATCGCGCTGGCATCCGGAGTGCCTTCATCACTGTACCTTCGAGTGAATCGAAGACTCAGTTTCCGTGTTTCATGCCGGAATGGCTGGCCACTGATCTGACGCAGCGGATGCTGATTCACGGGATTGCAGAAGTCCCGGACCCGAAAGGAAACATTCGGCAACTGACGAAAGCTGGAAATGCGAGAATCACGATGATTATGGAGGGCGCTCTGCTGAAGCTCTCTGCGGAAAAGTCCGACTTCGTGGTTCAGGCTGGCGAAACCACTGAGATCCCGTTTCGTCTGCAGCGGTCTCCAAAACTTCCGCTTTCGGCGACGGTGCAGCTTGAAGTCCCGGAGGAAGTCAATGGACTGCTGACGGCCACTCCGGTCACGCTCACAGCAGACCAGACTCAGGGAGTTCTGCATCTGAATTCGAAACTGGATGAACGCCTCAGTGGTCCGTGGAAGCTTCGTCTGAGCGCCCAGTCACTTCAACAGGATCGCTGGCCGGTGATTTCGGTGGCAGAGATTGATTTGGAATTCACGGTTCCGCAGCAGTCCGCAGCACCCAAGTGACGAATTGCAGGGGGGGCTCTTTCGCCATGACATTCACGACTTGCAACCCAGGAAAATCCTCGATCGGAAAGGCTCGCAGCAGCCATGATGAAGCGCCGCAGTCGGAAGTTTATGAATCCGCCCTTCGTTCTGATCGTCCTGATGCTGTTGGCCATTGAACGAGGTTCGGCGAACGTCTCCGCGGACGAGCCCAAAACTCCGCGATCTCATCCGTTCGGTCAGCGCGAGCATGTTGTCAGGCAGCTCAGTGGCGAACAGAATCCTGTGGCGATTCCCGCCGAGTTGCAGGTGGTCAGCGAACCTTGGCAGCGTGAAAACGCCCAGATGCCGTATCTCGTTTACATGCCAGAGAAGGATCGACTGCTGATGCTGGTGGAATGCCGGCAGCCGATTCAGACGGCCTTCATTACCAGCGACGATCATGGCAAGACCTGGAGCGAACGGAAGTGGATGAGCACCGATTCGGACGGCCGACCGAACGGCGTCGCGTTGGGATTGACGTACCTGGGCCAGGGCAAGCTCCTGGCATTTCCGGAAAACGTCGCCACCGGCCAATGGAGCAGTCAGGATTACGGGGAAACCTGGAAGAAGGCCGACGTTCGTGACACCGTGACGGAACGCTACGTTTGGGATCCGCTCCTGGTGATCAAGGATCGTGAGGGGCGGGTCACCCAGTTGGTTGAAGGCAGTTACCGGCCGACAGGCAAGGCACGAGGATTGCCGTCGCGAGACTTTTCGCAGGCCTATCTCCGATCGAGGGTGGACGAAGGCCGGAGCTGGAGCACTGAGGTCAAAGTCCCGCAGTGGCTGGGGGTGAATGAGATCAGCCTGATCGTCGCCGGCAACGGGGACTGGGTCGCGGCCTGCCGCCTCGACGAGCCCCCCGAGTTTGGCAAGGGAGATTACGCCGACCTCTACTCTGGACTGGGTGTTTCGATTTCGAAGGATCAAGGGAAGACCTGGTCGGAGCGGCAGGTGCTGCACGACTTTGGCCGTCATCATTCCAGTATGATCCTGCTGCCCGACGGACGAATCGTGATGACGTACGCGGTGCGCGCCGGGTATCCGAAGACCGAGGACGGTTTTCCTCAGTTTGGCATCGAAGCAGTGGTCAGCGGCGATCACGGCCAGTCATGGGATCTGGACCACCGCTACATCCTGGCCGACTGGCAGGGTAACATCCGCGTGGACAGCGGACCGACCAATGGCTGGTGCAGTCCACAATCCACCTCGACCGTGCTGTTGCCCGATGGCGCGATCTTGACGGCGTTCGGCACGGGTCATCGCAACCCGAAGGATGCGAAAGTTTGGCTCATGGATGTGGCCCTGGTCCGTTGGCGTTTGGCGCCGGCGACTACAACTCAACCGCGTGATTGACGCAGTCCGATTCCGATCGGGACAGCAATCACAAGTCCCTTTCAAAGGCCGACCAAACAATGCCTGATCGACAGAAACAGAATCGACGCGATTTCTTGATGGCCTCAGCCATCGGAGCAGGCAGCGTCCTGTGGAATCGCCAGGGCAGCGCACACGAATCAGCCGATGAGAATCGGAAGTTCGCGTTGCACGCCTGGGAGCGCGATCCGCGCAATCCGATCTTTATCCCCAAGTCCCCCTTCGATGCGCGTGGATCACAGGGACCGTGTGTCGTTCCGAACGAGGGCCGGTGGTGGATGTTTTATGGCGGGCATGGGACCGATGATAAGCTGCGGATCTGCCTGGCGACGGCATCTCCGGACCGGCCGACGGAATGGGAACGATTGGGGCCTGTCATTGATCTCGGAGGGCCCGGATCATTTGACGAAGTGCATTGCATTTACCCCTGCGTACACCGTTTCGGAGATCAATGGCACTTGTACTATTCTGCCCGCAGCACCCGTGTGGGGCCTCAGAATTTCTCGCAGTATTGGGGGATCGGTCTGGCGACGAGCGACAACCTGCGAGACTGGAAGAAACATCCCGATAGCCCGGTCCTGCTGGGGAACGGAGTGCCCCAGTATCCTGACAACCGGGCGCTCGTGGGACTCGGGAATATTCTGGAATTGCCGCAGCCGGACGGCCGGACGGTGTACCGCCTGCATTATACGATTCTGCCCGGCGGCACGGAGCGTGACCCCAATCACAAAGTCTGCGCCGCCGCCGAGTCGTTCGATGGGATCGAGTGGAAGAATCGCCGAGTCGTGCTCGACCGCCGCCAGGAGGCGGCCTATGAAAACACCGGCGTCGTCGGACTGCATGTCTGGAAAACCAAGACTCGCTATCGGGCGATCTATACGGGGATGGACGCCGGGCTGACATACTCCCTGTGCGAGGCCGTGAGCAAGGACGGACTGACCTGGGAACGAGGCGCCCCGGGTGAGAATGTTTCGCTCTCCATCCGGCCCAACACCTGGGAAAGCGGCACGATCGGCTATCCCCACCTGCTGCGAGAAGCTGACTCATTACGCGTCTTCTACAACGGCGCGCGCGGCTACGGTTCGACCGGGATCGGCATGGTCACGGCGCCAATGCTGGATTGATTGTTCACGCGATTAAGAACTCAGAAGGGACATATGCATCATGGCGATTTCCCGCCGTAGTTTCCTGGGTGCGTCAGCGGTCGTCCCATTGGCAGGGCTCTCACTGCACGATGGGGCTGCAGAAGAAGCAGCCACACGCAAGGGCCAATTGTTGTTGCACGCCTGGGAGCGCGATCCGCGCAATCCGATCTTTGTGCCTCGATCCGATTTCGATGCCAGCGGCGCACAGGGACCGTGTGTCGTGTTGCATGACGGCCAGTGGTGGATGTTCTACGCCGGTATCGGAAGGGATGGCGTTCAGCGGATTTGCCTGGCAACGGCGAATCCTGAAGCGCCGACCGAGTGGGAGCGGCATGGACCAATTCTGGAACTGGGGGCGCAGGACGCGTTTGACGAACAGTCGGCCACATATCCTTGCGTCCATCGCATTGGGGGAAAGTGGCATCTCTATTATTCCGGGCGCAGCAGCCGCGAAGGGAAGCAGCATTTTTCGAACTACTGGGGCATTGGTCTGGCGCAAAGCGACGACCTGCGCCACTGGAAGAAGCACTCGGTGGAGCCGGTCCTGCAGGGAGACGGCGTCAAGGAGTATCCCGACTGTCAGGCGCTTGTCGGCCTGGGCAACATCATCGACTTGCCGCAGTCCGATGGCCGCACGCTGTATCGCCTGTACTACACGCTGTTGCCGGGACTCAAGGACCCCAACTACATTGCCAACGGGACTTGGCACGTCATCGAGCACAAGGTCTGCGTCGCCGCGCACTCGTACGACGGCATTGAATGGAGTGACCGCCGCATCGTGCTGGAGCGCCGTCGCGATGTGACGACGGAAGACATTGGCGTGGTGGGTCTAAACGTCTGGAAATCGGGAAAGGAATATCGCGGCATCTATACCGGCCTGGGGACGAAGTTCAAGACGTATGCCCTGGCCGAAGCCGCCAGTCCTGATGGATTGACGTGGGATCGTGGCACGGACCAGGAGAACGTTTCATTGACGTTACATCCAGGAAAGTGGGATGGTGGCATGATCGGCTATCCCTGCGTGTTGCGTGAACGCGATCGGGTGCGGCTGTTCTATAACGGAGCCGGCGGCGGCGGGACCGGCATCGGAATGGCGGTCGCCAGTCTGGTCGAATGATCTTTTAGCAGAATCGGGAGAAGCAAACATGCCTCGTGCGACCGGGTCATCTTCAGCAGACAGAGATCATCACCAGCGATTCGTCCTTCGATGCTGGCTGAGTCTTGTCCTGCTTGTCGGGATCATCAATACATCAGACGCACAGTCAACAACGCATTCCTATCCGGACCCCGGTTATCGGTTCCTGGGTGTCTATGGCGGCGGAGATGATCGCCATTTCGACTACCATCTGGGCAAGCTCAGTTTGAGTGACCCGTTTCCCGATAAAGCCGCGTGGTGGGACGGAGTCAAGGCGAGCCGCGCGGTTCGGGATGACACACATCGTCATGACGTTTTGATTGTTTACTGCGGAGAACGGGACGCGGACCTGGAGACGGGCAAGCGGCGCCTCGATGCCTGGCTGGCGGCGGAGAAGGATTGCCCGACGTATCCGGAATTGATTCCGGCCATTTGCCTGGGCGAAGAGAACACCGGCGGCCGTGTCGAGGTGCTCGATGGTCTCGCTCGGTATGTCCGCGAGAAGTACGGCATCCCCGTCTTTCAATGGTACACCGACCCGTTTCCACCTGATCCAAACCTCACCGCCGATGGCTGGATCTGGGATTCGTACGGTTGGGACAGAGTCGGGTTTCGCAAGCATCTGATGAAGTTCGTGGCCCTCGGCAAACCGGCGATCTGCGTCCCGTGGGCGACCGATCCGCACTGGCCGCAGTGGACGCAGTATCCGACGACGGAGGCTCTGATCAACCGGGAATGGCATCAGTTCGATACCTCTCGCGAATTCAACGTTTCGTGCGCGGCATTCGCGGTGGCTGGTCCGACCGGATCGGTCAATCATTGGATGGGGAGTGATTCCGCCGACATGGTTCAGTTGCGGGCTGCGCTGCGGCTCAAGCGAGAAGAAATGCATGACACGCGGGCCGGGACGCTTCCGCTGTTGTCAGCGAACTATTCCGCCCGCGATCGCAGCGTGCCGGTGGGGGGCGATCGCGACGCACCGAGCGTTTACGA
>CAIXQV010000287.1 GCA_903921605.1 uncultured Planctomycetaceae bacterium
CATTTTAATCCGATGTCGAGGACCAAATGGAATTTGCCTGTCGTCACTTACGGTGCTGAGAACAGCACTCCGCCACTCTTGGCGGTCCGACTCTCTACTGCTTCCCTAACCGTTACTCGCATTACACCTGAACAGAAATTGGCGGCAGGTCAGCAGCATATCACCGCTCATGTGGTTCGATGTTGCATTGTTTCAGGCGGGTGTCGCGACACCCGCAACGATATTATTTTGAACATTTCCTGAACTATTCTGCAACGCGGAAACCGCATAAAACACAGGAAAAAGTAGATGGAGAGCGGTTCAAAATGCCCCTTCGGAGGCCGACGCTCTATCCAATTGAGCTACCGAGACTTCTGAAAGGTAACGACAATCTGATGCTTGTCGCCGACCGCAGTGTAAACAATCCCTCCACTGTGTTCGGTATGATAACTGTCTTCGCGAAAACTTCGATGGAGCGTCTGATCGATTTCCTGTTGATTCCTTCAGGCTACCTGGCGGAATGACAAATCTCGGCTTCTGCGTTAGCGAAAAAGACTTCCACAACAGACGTTGCTATCTGTTTGCCCCGGAAAACGGCCCAAAAAAAACCCGACGTCATGGGACATCGGGCTTCATGAAATCTGAGACTTCAGTGCAACGCGGATCAGGCTGCGCGGCGGAACATTTCGGTCATCGGGATCGTGTCGGCGGGAACTTCCTGCTGCTCTGAAGCTTCAATGAAGGCTTCAAAGATCTGCAGGTCGAGCGCAGAAGCGGTGTTGCTTTCCGGATGCCACTGTACACCGACACAGAACCAGTCTTCTTCAATGGATTCGTAAGCTTCAATCACACCATCCGGGCATGTCGCGCTGACGCGGAACTTACAGGAAAGATCACGCACAGCCATATGATGAGCGCTGTTGACGCGAACTTCGCCGGGGCCGTAGATCGAATCGAGTCGAGTTCCTGGCACGATCTCCAGAACATGTCGCAGGTTCTGCTCGACAGGGTCGCGATGATGGATCGCTCGCGGCACGTCTTCAGGAATATGCTGGAACAGGGTGCCACCGCAAAGGAAATTCACCAACTGCATGCCCGAGCCAATCGCGAGGATTGGAATGCGTTTCTGAATTGCATACTCGGCAACACGGCGATCGAAATCTTCGCGACGCTTGGGCATGACTTTGACAGATGGATGTGTATGCATTTTCATCCGAGTTGGATCAAGATCCAGATTGCAGCCGGACAAAACGATGCCGTCAACATTCTCCAGCATGCGATGCAGATCATCGTCACTTTCAACCGGAGCCAACAGCATAGGCAGTCCGCCTGATGCGCTGACGCTGTCGTAGTAGCCAGTGTTGAACCAGCTCAGTGCTGCTCCGTTGTAACGTTCCGGACGAAAATCGCCTGTGATCGCGATGATTGGCTTCTGCTTGCTCATGATTAAGGTTCCCTCCCAGGTTGAGCACATACGGGCGGCTGTGAAGTTACAGTGACGCCAGTTGACACATTGGGGCTAGTCACGGTTCTGCGTGCAGACGTCATATGCGACGCCCACAATCATCCGCTGAGGAAGCAGCGGGACGAGTGACAGGCATGGCAGAATCCATTCTGCTTTTGGAAACCGAACTCTTTTCGGTCCTGCAGTTGCGACGACCACCAAAGTGACGATCTACAACTGAGTTCTCTGAAGACCCCCTCCAGATGTTGTTGAGCAGTTCCATCCAATGGACTGCGTCTTCAACGCGAGGAACCTTAGTCAAGCTCAGTTCACCTGTAAATCAAATTGCCGATTTTGTGCTAAAGTTCCTCTTCCATCACTACATATTGTGTATTGAGTGGTAATCCGATCCTGGGAATACCGTTTCATGGTCCACGAAACACCTGAAAACCAATTGGGGGCGACAGCCGAATCAGATCGTCCGCAGAGGTTTCCTGTGCGCCGTTTGCTGATCCTTGTGATTGGTGGCTTGAGCCTGCTCACAGGGCTGGTCTTTCCGTTTCCGATGAACGGAAGGTACTGGAATACCGTCTTTGATCTGGCTCACGCCCCGGCTTTCTTCCTTATCTTCCTGCTGGTCGCTGGGTTTCTTGACCCAGCGTCGATCGGTTTTTCTGGTAGCTCGAGGGCATTGCTGCATTTGACACCTCGGCGGCTCCTGTTGATCAGCGGGCTGCTTTTCCTTGGCGGAGTCACTTGCGAGGTCGCTCAAAAGTTTGTTGATCGCCACCCGTCTATTAACGACATCATCGCCAATTCCGTCGGACTGATGGCAGGAACTCTGTACTGTTTGTCGCTGCGAACTCGTCACCGCTGGTATCGCCTGGTCGGTATCCCACTGGCAACGCTGATTCTTATTTACCCCAGCATCACTCATGTGCAGGAGCTGGTTGAATGTGTAAGGCAGCGGCAGGAGTTTCCTCTCCTCGCTTCCTTTGAGCGAAGTCTTGAACTCGCAGCGTGGACTCCACACGGCGCCACCGTGACACGCGATAAAACGTGGGCATCCATGGGATCGCAGTCAATGAGAATTCAATCGCTCGGTGACCGCCAACCGGGAGCTGTCATGGTCTGGCCCGTTCCTAATTGGAGTGACTATTCCACTCTGAAATTTGATCTGTTCAATCCGGAGGCCAATGCAGTCACAGTGGGAGTTACGATCTCAGATGAGGACCATGTGCTACATCTTTGGGAGCCTTCAGATCGGTTCAACTGGAGTGTTAAACTGATGCCTAAGGAAGTCAGGAGGATTGCGATCAAACTTCAGGATGTGGCCAGTTCTCCGGAGACAAGGTCAATGGATCTGACGCGAGTTACAAATCTTAACATTTTCATGCCAAACTCACCTCAAGGGTCAAAATTGTATGTGGATGGAATCCTGTTGTTGAAATGAGCAGCACGTGGTTGCCCTGCGGCGTTTTGTCTGTTAGCGTGGCCGATCTTCCCTCGCGTGGAACGATTTCGACACATCACTGCACAAGATTTTTGTTGGCAGATGATTACGAAATTTGAACTCGAGCCCCGTGCCTGCTTTGTCCCTGCGGAGTAAACGATGCCTGCCACATTGCGATCTTTTGTTGCGACGATTCTTTTTACCGCGTCATTTCTGACGTCTGTATCCGGGCAGGAAATGTCTCTGAAGGCCAGCGGCGAGTTGCAGTGGCGCAAGGGGAATATGCACACTCATTCATACTGGAGTGACGGTGATAACTATCCCGAAATGATCGCGGCCTGGTACAAAGAGCGGTCTTATCATTTTCTCGTGTTCACAGACCACAACACTCTGCATCAGAACGAAAAATGGATCGACGTCGATAAGGCCAAAGAAGGCCGAAAGTCGCTCGCTGCACTTCAGGCCGCATTTCCGACGGACTGGATTGTCTCTCGCAAGTCAGAGGGAAAGGACGAAGTCCGTCTCAAAACTTTCGACGAGGTCTTTACGAAGTTTGCCGTGCCGCAGCAGTACCTTTTGATCCAGGGAGAAGAGATCACGGACAAGTTCCAGAAGAAGCCTATTCATCTTTGTGCCACCAACACGAACGAACTGATTCCTCCGACTGGTGGCGACAGTGTCGTGGATGTGATGCAGCGAAACATCGACGCCGCCAGATCTCGCCGGGAACGAACTGGTGTTCAGACGCTGGTGCACCTGAATCATCCTAATTTTGGCTATGCCATTACTGCCGAACAGTTGATGCAGGTCAACGGGGAGAATTTCTTTGAAGTCTACAATGGGCACCCAACTGTCCATAACTCCGGCGACAAAACTCATGCATCCACAGAGCGAATGTGGGACATCATCAATACGTTTCGCATTGCGAAACTCGACTTATCTGTCATGTATGGTCTGGGAACAGACGACGGCCATAACTACTTTGAAGATGCACCAGGTAAAGGAGCTCAGCCGGGACGCGGCTGGGTGCAGGTGCTGACGAAATCTCTGGATCCGGATAGCCTGGTGACCGCTCTTGAGTCCGGGCAGTTCTACTCATCGTCAGGCGTCGTCCTCAGGGAGATTCAAGTCAAGGATCGAAAAATGCATATCGCGGTCGCTGCAGATGAAGGAGTGACTTATCGAATTGACTTCATCGGAACTCGAAAGGGGTTCGACGAGACATCAACTCCAGCCTCGGATGACCCGGCAACAGCAGAAGATCTGACACGAAAGTACTCCGATCAGATCGGAGCAATTCTGAAGACGGTTAGCGGTGCTGAAGCTGACTACGAATTGGATGGGACTGAGTTGTACGTGCGAGCCGTTGTGACGTCGTCACGAGTTCATCCCAATCCATCCGAAGCGGGTGAGTTTGAACGGGCCTGGATTCAGCCGTATGTGCCGATGAAAACGAAATAAGTCCA
>CAIXQV010000288.1 GCA_903921605.1 uncultured Planctomycetaceae bacterium
GCGTCATCACCTTGAAAATATCTTCTCGACGATCATTGAACCGCGAGTCAAGAGCAGCAAACTCGCGCAGTATCGGACCGAGTTTGAGAAACATCGCAAGGATATGGTTTCGCTCCAAAGGGGTATGGTGGCGATCATGGCAACCTCAGCGCAGAACGGAACACAGCGTGCTCAGCGAGTGTTGGGCAAAATTGCCCGCAAGATTCGGGAGATGCGAGCAAGAAATCGCGAGCCGATCGGCGGCACAAATATGGACCGATCTGTTCGCCGTAAACGCTGATGTCTCAGGCCTTTGAGCATGAAGCATTGTGTTAAACCGGATACTCAGTGCTGATCACTTTCTGATCCAGTGCTCGCCACAGATACCACGATGCAATGCTGCGGTGAGGAGCCCAGATGCTGGCGATGTTTTCCAGTTCGGCGATGGTGGGCTTTTCACACAGGCCGTAAAGCGATTTCATGGCGTTGCGAATTCCAAGATCCCCGACAGCAAAAACATCCAGTCGGCCCAGGGAAAACATCAAATACATCTGAGCCGTCCAGCGGCCAATGCCTTTGACCTGAATCAACTCTTCAATGGCGTTATTGTCGGCTTTGCTTTTCAGCCTCCGAAAGCAGATGGTGCCATCGAGCGTACACCGTGTCAGGTCACGCAGATACGTTCGCTTCTGTTGTGAGACCCCAGCAGACTGAAGTTGTTCGTCGGTGAGCGATTGAATGTCTTCTGCTCGGATCTTCTTTGACGGCAACAATGCCTGCAGGCGAGTTCGAATAGTCTTTGCCGCGGCGATGGAAATTTGCTGCGACAGGATTGATCGCACCAAAATCTCGTAGCCGCCTTTTTCAGTCTTCAGTGCAAAGTCGCCGACCTTACGAATGACTTTGCCGAGCACAGGATCAGCTTTAGTCAGTCGTTTGATGGCCAGTTCCACCTCAGCCGCATCAAAACTCATCGGATTCCTGCCTCACGATTCGTGTCGACTCACCGGGCCTACGAAGCTATCTTACGAAAATTAAAACCACCGGAGCGATCTATGAATGTGGAACAGGATATCAATCCCTATGAGGCACCGTCAGCTCACAGTCCGCTGCCGGCTGCACAATCGCCGTCGACTTTTTTTCAGAAACCCCGGGTCGTTCAATCTGCCTGGTTTCTGGCCGTGGCGATAAATCTGCCGCTGCCGCTGTGGCTCGGCTTTAACGCCACGGCAGACGGCGCCGCACGCCTCGGAATGCCGATCGGCATCGTCACGGTTTACGGTACCGGAGTTTGGATCTGTTCGCATCGACCTGAGGTTATGTGGCGACTGATTGTTGGTTCAATGTTTACCGCTGTCACTCAGTTTTTGCCAATACTTCACATGCTGGTGGGAATTGTGGCCATGGGGATCAGCAAGTTCATTTTCGACGCAAAGCGCGAACGGGAGCAGATCGAGTCGATTCCAGAGGCTGTACTATCGACATTGTTGACCGGAGTCGGACTGATCCTCCCGTCCCTTTTGATGGGGCTGATTTTTCTGATGCTGTTCCGAATTCGCGTCTTCGACCAGAAGCCAATCGCGCTCGGTTCAGGTGTGGACGCATTCCAGCCACCGGCGGAGACAACCACATAAAGGATGAGTGGCTGTTCTCAGGAAGCGGGCTGTTGAGTGAATTGTTTAACGGCGAGCCGCACGCGTCGTTGCGAGCGTTCGCCCCCGCCTTCGGCTCGCCGTTAAATGAGAGAAGACGCACTATAGGGCTGAATCAACACCCCGTGGCGACTAGGTGCTTAGCGAGCTTTCAATGCATCGCGAATTTCACGAAGCAACAGAACATCTTCCGATGGAGCAGGCGGAGCAGCAGGAGTTTCGGCGGCTTTCTTGTCCGTCAACGCCTTCGCATGATTCATCGCTTTGACCAGCATGAAGACAACGAATGCGACGATCAAAAAATCGAAGCAGTTCTGCAGGAACATGCCGTAGTTGACAAAGGCTTCCTTGACCGTCTCCGTGATCTTGCCGTCGGCGTCAGGAGGTGACTTTACAATCGTTTTGCCAAGCGAATACTTCAGTTCGGTGAAGTTCACGCCCCCAATGATCTTTCCTACGGGAGGCATGATGACGTCGTTGACCATCGAGCTAACAATCTTGCCGAACGAAGCTCCAACGATCAGACCAACCGCCAGATCGACAACATTGCCCTTCATGGCAAACTCTTTGAACTCTTTGATCAGACCCATTGCGATGTAAACTCCCGGAGAAAATCAGATAGGGGATGTCAGACAGAGCCCCAGTGTGGGTACCTGCGCCTCTGCTGAAAAGAAGAATTTCGCTCTGGCGGTGGAAGATTAGCCTGAGGTCACCGAGCGTGTCGGTCGGGCAAACTCTGACGACCCAAGGATGATTCCGGCTTCGACCGGATCAGTTAGCCCCGCACCGGCTCACAGCGACTTATTCGCCGTCCGTGGAATACGAATCGGTTTGCCAACGTCCAGCCGGTCGGGACTCGCCATGCGATCGCGATTGGCTTCGAAAATCTCCTGATACCTTGATTGTGATCCGAGCATCTTCTGGGCAATACCCGACAGAGTGTCGCCATACTTCACGACGTATTCGTCAAACTCGCCCGGCGGCTGAAAGTCGGGCTTCGCTTCCGGAACCGGGGCTTTCGCTGGCTCAACCAATGGATCTTTGGTTGCCGGATTCTCTGACTTTGGCTTGTCAGACTTGTCTTCCGGAAGCGGTTCCACAACGGGCATCAATGGAGGCAGTTCTCGTCCCGGAGTATCAGCGATTACTCCGGACTCTTCATCCAGCGATCCGTCAGCAATCATCGTTCGCTCTCGTGGCTCACCCCGGCCACGAGGAATCACTTCAGCGCCCGAATCGATCTCCGATGTCTCGCCCTTGCGACGAGGCTTCCCGAGTCCTTTTTCGCTGCGAACGACAGGGGACGGGATTGACTTGTTGCGAGCATCCATGTTTTTCAGGACATCTCGCAAGGTCCATGCAGGTTCGGTTTCTGCTTCGGCGTCTGACGACTGAGGCTTCTGAGTCTCTTCTGTATCGTCCTTCATATACACCGCGACATCACGTTCTCGCAGACGCTGATTCAGCTCACGTTCTCGGCGAACGGTCGGGACGGAACTATCAACCAGTGGCTCGTTGCGAAAAAACAAAGCGGCCACGATCCCGATTAACAGGATGCCCATCGCAAACCCGATTTTGCGGTCTGTATGCATGGCTGGCGGAATACCGATCAGTACAGAGTCCCAGTTCGGCGCGCAGCGGCAGTTTCTGCCGATCTGATGACGCATTATCGGTTTCGGGCCGTGACCGTAACGACTTGAATCAGAAATCCGAACTGCTCACGATAAGCCCGAATCGCAGTCCGGTTGTGTCAATTGTTACGCTCTGGGTGGCGGAGGTTGAGAGTAGCCGGATTCGTGGGAATTCGGCCGGCCTCCAAGACGACACACCGAATTCTTACGAATCCAGCTACGAAGAACCTCTTAGTTGGCCTCGCGCGATGGGCACTACGACAACGGAATCGGCCAGCTCCAGCCCGCCGAGAATCCTCCGTCAACATACAACGTCTGCCCGGTCATAAAGGCCGATGCTTTTGAAGCCAGAAAAATCGCCGTGCCAACCATGTCTTCCGGCTGTCCCAATCTTCCCAAGGGCGCGTTGGCTTGATTCCACGCCTGCATTTCCGGATCCGACCACAGCTTGCGAGTCAGATCGGTCAGGATAAATCCCGGAGCCAGGCTATTGACGCGAACGCCATGTCGGCCCCATTCCAGAGCCAGCCCGCGAGTCATCCCCTGCATGCCAAACTTGCTCATCGCATACGGCAGCACACCCTTCAGCGGCATCCACGTATTGAGCGATTCAATATTGATCTGTGCCCCGGACTTTCGCTCAATCATGTGCTTGCCAACCTCCCGCGACATCAGAAACGCGCCGCGGAGGTTGGTGTCGAGTATGAAATCGTAGTCGTCGGCGGTGACTGTCTCGGCACGTTTGCGGCGATTGACTCCGGCGACGTTGACGAGAGTATCGATGTGCCCCAGACGACTGATGGCGGTCTGGACCGTCGTGAGAATCTGCTGTTCGTCACTGACATCACAAGCGACTCCGTCGGCCTTGAGCCCTGCGTCCTGCATTTCTTTCAGAGCCGTCTCGACGGATTCCTGTGTCCTGCTGCAGATCAACACATTGGCCCCGCGAGCTGCAAAGCCTTCCGCGATCGCTCGCCCAATCCCACGACTTCCGCCTGTGACAATCACATTCTGATCTGCCACCGAGAACAGTTCTTCCGACATCGATCATTCCTCTGCATCGTTGCAACGCGGCTCCGCGTGACTCGCGTCGCCGTTGATCGGGGATTAGCATGCGGATGGCGTTTGTTGTCAAGTCAGCAGCGAGACTAAGTCTTATTGATCGAATCGAAAACGATATCAATAGCCCGCTGCCGACCGTTGCTCTTGCCCCCCCACCACCACGAGACCTTGTTATGAAACTTCAAATCGTTTTTCTCGCCGCGGCGATGCTGCTGCCGAACGCATCAGATGCGGAGGACTGGAGTCAGTCCCAGATCGAAAAGCTTCCGGCTGGTGAAAAACCAATCTCCCTATTCAACGGTAAAGATCTGGACGGTTGGGTAGGTTTCACGGACAAATACTTTGCCGTAGAAGATGGCATCATCGTTGGTCGCAATTCTCAGGAAAACGCGCCGAAGTCCAGTACTTATCTGCTGACAAAGAAGACGTTTGGGAATTTCCGACTGATCTTTGAGAGTCGACTGGTCACGAGCGAAATGCATTCGGGAATTGCGTTTTGGGGCAAACCCATCACTAAAGACGAAGGGCCGTTTACGTTTCAGGGACACTTGGTGATGTATCCCTCGGCGTACGGCTACTACGATCTGTTCGGCCGTAACAGTGTGTTCAAGGACACGTTGGGAGTGGCACAGAAAGTCGGAAAGCAGCACGACTGGAATCGGATGGAAATTCTGGCCACGGGGCATCGGATCCGACATGTTGTCAATGGACAGCTGGTTGCTGACTGGTCTGATCCTCAGCCGGAGACCTGTGTAGTTGGTCCCATCGGCCTGCAACTGCATTCCAACAAGGTCGCTCAGGAGGTTCAGTGGCGTGGATTGATTCTGACTGAGAATCCGACCGACCAGCTCGTGACGGCAGAGAGTCGCGACGCAGGTCTGATCACGGATGGCGATCCTGCCGAGTCAGGTCTGTATGCTCCAAGACTCAAGGACATCGACACGCGTATGCAGCACTTTGTCGATACGAAGCAAACGTCCGGAGTTGTCACGCTGGTGGCTCGCCGTGGTCGCGTGGTTCATCTGGGTGCTGTCGGGAAAGCTGACATTGCGGCTGATCGAGCGATGAAGACGGACACCGTGTTTGCAATTGCGTCGATGACCAAGCCGATCACGGCCGCAAGCGTGATGATTCTGCAGGACGAAGGAAAACTGACGCTGGATGATCCGGTTTCAAAATACATCCCGGCCTTTAAAGACACAAAAGTCACGGGCGGCAAGTCGCCAGCGCGAGAAATCACGATTCGTGATTGCCTGATGCACACCAACGGCCTTGTCAGCGATCAGCGGAATGTCGGGTCTCTGGAGAACACTGCGGACCTCCTGGCGAAAACAGAACTGGCCTTCGAGCCCGGCTCAAAATGGCAATACGGTCCTGGCCTGAGCGTGGCGGGACGTGTCGTCGAAGTCGTTTCCGGTAAATCATTCGACACATTCCTGACCGAACGTATTTTTGCTCCGCTGGAAATGAACCAGACGACATTCCATCCTTCTCCGGAACAGCTTGATCGGCTGGCTCTGCTGTATCAGCCGACGGCCGACAAGAAGGAACTGGAGCGAGGCAACCATTGGCTATTCGAAGTGACCCCGGAGACATCGCCGAATCCATCCGGTGGATTGTATTCTGCGGCCAGTGATCTTGTTCGCTTCTACCAAATGGTGCTAAACGGCGGCGATCTGAATGGCAAACGCATTCTCAGTGCTGACGCGGTGAAGCAGATGACATCGTTGCAGTCGGGAGAACTTTCCACCGGATTCACTCCGGGCAATGGCTGGGGACTCGGCTTCTGTCTTGTGCGAGAACCCGTGGGAGTTACGGAAATGCTGTCACCAGGCACCTTTGGACACGGCGGAGC
>CAIXQV010000289.1 GCA_903921605.1 uncultured Planctomycetaceae bacterium
GATGCCTATCTTTGGGCTGGGCGTGCTGTTCTGCACGCCCGAGCGGGGCGACGTGCTGAGGCAATTCAGGATGCTGTGGAGGCTCGAAAGTTGTCCAGCGACCCGTTGTTGATTTACATGGTTGCCTGCGTCTACTCCTTAACTTCGACGCAATCAGAGTCTGACCGGGTCGATGCATTAAAATCTCTTGCGGAGAGTCTCAGGGACGATGCGACTCTGTTAACCGTAGCTGCGGCGGATCCTGATTTGGCCGCGATCAGGCCGTTGCCACAGTATTCAGAAGTTCTTCAGGCCGCCCGTACGCTCATTCGTCCTGTTCCCTGAGCGTTGGATATTGAGGTCGTGGCGGAAAAATTTATTTTTCGTGGCGGATTTTCGTCTCGGCTTTCGCTTCCCACAGGGATAACCATGCTTGTGGAAGGGATTCCCATGCGCTTTACAATCAGTAAAAATGGGGTTCCGAGGAAAACTGGGGAGATGTGACCGAAAAAAAGGAGATACTGGCGATCTGGCCACGGATAATATGGGCGAAGCCAACTGCAATGGGCCTGCGGGCTGCACAAGTGGATTTGGTATTTGGACAAGCGTACGGCAACGAACCTTGGCGGGCTGTATGTCCAATTTTGTATTCAAGCTGTGATGTTGGTTTGAGTACAGTTTGAGATTGGCTCAATTTGCGTTTCTGAAGAGGCATTCATGTTCAGTTCCGTCCACAATCTTGTTCGATAAATTTCCGTGGCTTTTCGATCCATGGCTTCTGCTGGCAGTGATCGAAGAAAGTTCGGGAAATCCACAATCGATGTGGCGAGCCTTGTTGTCGCTGAATCGTTGGAAGGTAGGCAACTGCTGACAGCAGTAGGCTGGGACAACGCAGAAGATCTCACCGCCAGCATCGCGCCGGACGGAACAAAGATCGCGGGGCAGAGCAGTAAATTTAACCAGACATTTTCTTCGCTGGGAACGCCATCACAGTTGCGTGGATGGATACAGGACGTTTTTCAGACCTGGACTCGCAACGCGAATCTGAATGTTGGAATCGTGAGTGATGGTGGCCAGGATTTTGGTGTTCCCGGGGAAACACAGGGCGATACTCGGTTCGGTGATATCCGCATCGGGGCGATTAGCATGTCTCGGGAAGTCTATGCGGTTTCTGTTCCTCATACAGGAGCTGCCGCCGGTACGTGGGCCGGGGAGATTATTTTCAACAGTCAGTTCAAGCCGGCGAGCCTTGCGCAATTTAAGGCGGTGGCTATGCAGGAAATTGGTCATGTGCTGGGGCTCGAGCATAGCACGGATCGCGTTTCTCCTATGTATCCACGCAACAATCCGCTCACGGTCGCTCAGCCAACAGCTGCGGATATCGCCGCACTGAGATCTCTGCACGGTACTCGAATCGATCTGAATGAGTTGGTGAAAGCGAATAATCAGCAAAAAGATGCCACAAGACTGCGAGACGGCAGTTATGCCGGCCTCGTACCGCTGATCAACTATGGTGATATTTCAACGGCCACAGATGTTGATTATTTCACGCTGGACAAAGTGGATTTTTATTCGGGATCAGTTTCGATCTCATTGCGAACCGCCGGAATAAGTCTTCTGCAGCCAAAGCTGGAGATCTTTGATCGTTCAGGGGTTTTAATTTCTTCTGCCGCAGCAACAACGCCGGGCCAGGATTTGACACTGACGCTGCCGACGCTGGATCGATTAGTAAGCGTAAAAGTCTCCGCTGCACAACCAACGGGGAGTTACAGTGTCGGCGGCTATGCGATTGTCTCGAAATTCAACAGCATCAATACCGTCAGCGCAGCTCGAATTACTGAAGTGGTGATGAAGAAGCTGGAGACGGTGCGTCAGAGCGATCTTGCGGTATTGCTGAGCACAGGAATTGCCGGGCAGTTTGTGAACGATCTGCGAACTAACGAAACCACATTAACCGCAACTATTCTCAAGACAACTCCTGGGTACATCGACAGTCGTCATTACGAAACAAACGGAACGATCTCGGATTCAGGAGACATTGATTTTTATGGATGGAAAAGTCCCTCGGTTGTTCCGGCTGGTAACGTCATGCTCGTCACGGTTGATGCGGTAGAGATCGGAAAGCTGCAGCCGTCACTGATTGTCTACAATGATAAACTACAGTCAGTTCCTGCGATGGTGCTGCGCAATTCCAATGGAACGGTGACGTACCAGATTTCGAATCTGACCCCGAATAGAATCTGGTACGCTCGTGTGGCTGCAGCAAGCGGACAGACACGCTTTCGGACCGGTAACTATGCTCTGAAGGTAAGATTCTCAGCTGCTGCGGAACAGCAAATCAATATGGTTCAGGACACGCTTAACGCTGCATCGCCGACGGTCCTGAAAGAGTTGACACTTCGCCGTACCACATTATTTAACTTTGCATTGCAGTCGATTCGTTCCAATGCCAGCCAACTGATCGCCACTCAAGTGACAATTTTTGATGTGACAGGGCGTGAGGTTCATCGAATTGTTTCATTCCGAAATGAGACGAAGACTTCCAACAATGTGCTGCTGACTCCGGGGAAGTACTTTGTGCGGATCAATGCGGTTTCGAATAATGCGATCCCTATCTCTTCAGTTGCGGTGAGGTTGCTCGGGTCAGTGATTTCGGATCCTGTTGGACCAATTGGCACAAATCCATTAGCGAATGTGCCGGTATTTCCAACGATCGATGATCAGATGACATATGCACCGCCAACACTGACACCACCTCCGGGAATTCTCGCTCCAATAACACTGAACCCATTCGTGTATCTGCCGCCGCCGACTCCCGTATTTCCAGTCGTAAATTATCAAGACTGGTATTGGTATTACGGCGTTACGTGGCCTTAGTTGTGAGCCTCCTCGAATGAGGTCTCCGAAATATTCTGATGAATCGTCATTCATTCGGGCGGACATTCAGGGTGGCGAACAGCTGTTATTTCACGCGTGGCATGAGTAACAGTGGATTTGGTCGAGATTGGGTGACGGAAGTCAGGAACATGGAACGCCTGAAAAATCGGGACGGGCTCCCGCCGAGAGCAAGGAATCACTGAGGCAAGCGACTGCCGGGGTGGCCTGTCCCGGTTTCGTTTGGGCCTCCTGGATCAAATTGGAGTTGAGGCGTCACGGAATTCCTGCGCAGGATAGTTCACGTCCGCTTTGCATTCGCCGTTGCGTCGCTCAGAATGTGGGACTCGAATTGTTTCACGTTTTCAGGAGTCCCTTGCGATGACCCCCACCTCATCTCAGTCGTTCAGAGTTCGTCTTGTTTTGCTTTGCCTCTTCGTTTTCAACCCTGGCCTGATTTTCGCGGACGACATTAAGCCGCTCCGCGCATTGCTTGTTCTGGGCGGTTGTTGCCACGATTACAATGCCCAGAAAGACTTTCTGGCGAAGGGCATTGCCGAACGAGCCCATGTCGAATTCGTTATCGCGCTGGACAAGGATACGTCCACCGGCCACATGAATCCTGTTTACGAAAAGGCCGACTGGGCCGATGGATTCGACGTGGTCATTCACGATGAATGCTCGTCCGATGTCAAAGATCTGGCCATCATCGACAGAATTCTGGAGCCACATCGACAGGGACTGCCAGCCGTGCTGCTGCATTGTGGCATGCATAGTTATCGCAGCGAAGGCTATCC
>CAIXQV010000290.1 GCA_903921605.1 uncultured Planctomycetaceae bacterium
TATCGTGTGCGCAGATCGCAACGTCGGGATGGGCCTCAAGATACTCGACTTGACGAGCAAGTTTTTCCGGATACATCAAATCATCACCCGCAAACAGGGCTACGTATTTTCCGGTGACGCGGGCCAGCAGACGGTTGCAGTTTCTGGAAACGCCAACATTCGCGGGATTTCGAACGGCCTTCACTCGACCATTTTCAGCGTCTGCAAACCTGGCAATAGTTTCCCAGGTATCATCCGTCGACGCATCGTCGCCGATGAGGATTTCAATTGCGGGCCATGATTGACCGAGGCAGCTTTCAATTGTTGCTGCAACGTAGTCGCGTTGATTGAAGGTCGGCAGCAAAATGGATACGAGAGGCTTCACGGAATTAGTCTTTCTTCAGGCATTCATGCACAGACTCAGCGATCCGCGACACGTCTTCTTCCGAAAGGCATTCGTGAAGCGGAAGGCTCAGACATTCTTTCGCAAATCTTTCCGCGGCCGGGCAATTGCGTCTTCGGATTGACAGACATCCAGGCTGATCCGCAGGAAGTACTGGATAATGAATCGAAGCCTCAATCTGAAAATCGCTCAGTAGCCGACGCAGGATCTGGTCGCGACATGTCGTCTGGATCACAAATAAATGCCACGCCGGAGACTGATCCTGTGGTATCTCAGGGAGCGTTACAAGGTGGCCAGGCAACGTCTGCATATACACTTCGGCAAGCCGAGCCCGCCGTTTCTGAATCGAATCCAGATGGCGCAGTTTGATTCGCAATACGGCCGCCTGAAACTCATCAAGCCGTGAATTGAAGCCAGCAAGCTGGTGATGATACCGCTTTGACATTCCATAGTTTCTGAGCATGCGAACTACGTCTGCCAAATCGGAATCAGAAGTGACAACTGCTCCACCATCACCGAGACAGCCGAGGTTTTTTCCGGGGTAGAAACTGAAAGCAGCAGCATCTCCGAATGCACCTGCTAATTTTCCGGAGTTATCTCGCGCTCCATGACTCTGAGCAGCGTCTTCCAGCACCAGCAGATCATGTTTCTCCGCAAAAGACAGTATCTCACTCATAGGACAGATGAAGCCGTAGAGATGAACCGGCATGATGACGCGAGTCTTCTCCGAGATGGCGGATTCGAGATCCAATGGGTTCATCAGCCCGGTGGCTGGCTGGATATCCACAGGAACCGGGGTTAATCCTGCTCGACTCACTGCAAGGAAAGAGGCGAAGAACGTATGCGCTGGTACCAGCACTTCATCACCATGGGACAGCCGACCTGTTGCTTTCCATCCTTCAAGGATTAACTGAATGGCATCGAGGCCGCTGCCTACACCGATGGAATAGTCAACGCCACAATAAGCTGCCCACTCTTTCTCAAAGCTTTGCAACTCTTCGCCAAGGAGATACCAGCCTCGATCCAGGATTGCGCGAAAAGCCAGATCAATGTCCTGTCGAAACGGCGCATTGATCTGATCCAGGGGAAGGAATGGAATCTTTGCTGACATCGGTGTTTCAAAATTCTTTGCGGCGTGTCGTCGCCTCGAGGATGTATGAACAGAAATGAAGAGGAGTCAGGCCAAACGCCAAAGAAAAGTCAGCCATCTTTCCGCTCGCCTTTAATCGACAGAAAGTCTCCGTAATCTCGAATGTAATCCGATTCATCATAGTGTGCTGAAGCCAACACTAGACAAACTGAACCCGAAGAGAAATTTGTGAGGTTCCGCCAGATCATCGGGCCTATCAACAATCCAAAATACGAGCGATTCAGGTGCCATGTTTTTTTGTTGTACCCATCGTCCAGTTCGATATCGAAACTGCCTGACATCGAAATCATCAATTGATAAAGATTCCGATGCGCGTGCGCTCCTCGAGTTCCGCCTCCCGGCACATCGTACATGTAATAGA
>CAIXQV010000291.1 GCA_903921605.1 uncultured Planctomycetaceae bacterium
ATGACTCTGCCTCCCGCACAGGCCGGAGATCGGATGGAGCTTCGGGTGGTCGACCGGGAAACTCGTCGAGGCATCCCGATGGCCGAACTCACCACAGTCGATGAGGTTGTTTACATCACCGATAGTGCCGGGCGTGTGGCCTTTGATGAGCCGGAACTCAACAGAGCCCTTGTGTTCTTCAAGGTGACTTCACCGGGATACCATGTGGCGAAAGACGGCTTCGGAATCGAAGGGGTCAGGCTGACGATTGAGCCCGGCAGCAGTCATACCATCGAGATGTCTCGTTCGAATCTTGCGGAGCGGCTCTATCGCATTACCGGACGCGATATTTATCGAGATTCCGTGCGACTGGGACATGCTGTACCGCTGGGAAATTCACCCCCGCTGGAACATTCCAATCACAATGGCAAAGTTGTAGGGCAGGATTCCGTTCAGCCTGCGGTCTACCAAAACAAGCTTTATTGGTTCTGGGGCGACACCAATCAGCTCCAGTATCCGCTGGGACTTTATCGAACGGCCGGGGCGGTTTCTGCGTTACCTTCACAAGGCGGCCTGGATCAATCCGACGGTGTTGATCTGCAATACTTCACCAAAGAAGACGGGTTTGCTCGAGCTATGGTCGAAGTGCAAAACCCGGAAGGCGTTGTCTGGATCCACGGAGTGTGTGTGGTGCCGGATGATTCCGGACAGGACACGATCGTCGCTCAGTATTCGCGCCGTAAAGGACTTACTGACGCGCTGGAACAGGGACATGTTCGATGGAATGACAGTCGGCAGATTTTTGAAGTGATTGAGTCGATCGACCTGAATGAATCATGGCGAATGCTGCGTGATCATCCGATTCGCCATAAAGACGGATCGACGGAGTATCTGCTCTTTGGAAATCCGTTTCCGGTGACACGAGTCCCCGCGACGCTGACAGCGATTCAGAATCCGGATGCTTACGAATCTTATACCTGTCGTGAAGACGTTTCGGGGCCGACTGTGACCGATGAGCAACTTGCAGACAGTCGTCCGGTTCGAGATGTCGACGGGCAGCTTGTCTGGGCGTGGAAGAAGGCTCCGCCCGTGACTCAGCAGGATGAGCGACGTTGGGTGAAAAATGGCTTGATGACGATCAGGGAGGCCCACTATCTGCCTCGAGATGCAGACATAGAAGACCGTATTGTGCAGATGCATTCCGGTACCGTGCAATGGAATGCGTTTCGTAAACGCTGGGTCATGATCGCGATTGAGCACGCGTGGGATAAAAGCAGTCCGTCGTTTCTCGGGGAAGTGTTCTATTCTGAAGCCGAGTCAGCTCAGGGGCCTTACCTGAAGGCTGTTAAAGTGGCGACGCATCCCGGACAAAGCTTTTACAATCCCTGCCATCATGTCTTCTTCGATCAGAATGATGGGCGGACGATTTTTTTTGAAGGCACATACTGCAATACGTTTACAACATCACCAGCCACACCGCGTTACAATTACAATCAGTTGATGTACCGCCTGGATCTGGGGCAGCAGCGACTGACTGAAATCTTCCAGCCGTGAGTGTCTGTTATTTTAAGTTACCTGCCACGAGTGTTTCGTGAGAGAGATCAGCTCGTGAAACACTGTTGTGTTCGGGAGAGTCTTTCTCCAGGCGTACAGTGTCGACGTTGTCAGGGTTGACCTGAGCAGCCTTGTGCCAGCCCGAGACATGGCCCACAACGGCACCACCGATTTCGAAGACGCCCGTGAATCCGAACAGACTTCCAAAGGCTCCGCCGACTGATGCTCCGTAGTTTGGATACAGGATTGCCAGGCCTTCACGTTGCTCTTCGTAGGTTCCGTGAGTCTGCAGGTAGCTCAGTGTCTCCTGAGTATTGATGGTTTCATGCCAGACCGAAACCACCGGCAGAGTATTGACGGACGCATAGGTTCCTGGCAGCTCGCGCTGCTTGATGTCTTTCGCATAAGCCGCCGCTTCCATGGCCAGAGCCGGCACGTCGGAGTACACATAGACACTGTTTGTGTAGGGGTTGTAGTTGTCGATGCCCATGATTCGGCCGGGCAGCAACGTATAACCCACAAGGCTCAAAGCACCGACGGTATATCGCCAGCCAGGACTGATTCGATCGTTCTTTGTCAATCGCTTCCATTCTTCAGCGGGTGCGTACTGATTAACTCGGACGCAAATCCCATCCAGTTCATTCACTTTTGCGTATGTAGCGACTTCCGCCATCGTTTCAGGCTGAACCTGGTGACTGTCGACGCGTCGATCCCACAGGATGATTCGGCGAGGAATCCCGACAACCCAGCCGAGGCCATCGACAATCTTGTTGGGATTCCCCTGCACCACTTCGATAGTCGGCGCAGGCGGTTGATCTTCTGCGTTTTTCGTACTGCTGACCGTATGATCCAGGGTGCGAATATTCGCATGAAACGTACGCGGACCATTCACGCAGCCGGTACACATCAGAATCATTGCAACAGCAAGGAAGGCAACCAAAGTAGGTTGAGTTTTCATCGTAAAGGCTCCGAAGGGCGGAGGGGGCAGGAAGACTTAAAGTCCATTGTTCAGGCAGGCTCACTGTATATCGAAACGACAGGAATCAGGCTGCATGAATTCCACAACTGGCAATCTTCGCGTTCGCTCACTGGTCTGCGTGAACACCCCGAATCGCCAGACCTGTCGCGTCCGCTCATTCTGAAGCGGCGATTTCTGCCTGACTCGGAGTTGATCCGGCAGCAACGTCCACAAGACAACTGACCTCCTGCGACAATCTCTCACGGCGAGCGGCAGGGCGTCAGCCGTCCGTGTCGATTGCATCGGACAGTTGCACGATCCTCAATTGATATTGCCTGTCTCGGTTTATCGAGGGAGCATGTCCCATGCAGGGCAGCACTGATGCAGAATCATATAACTCGTTCTGCTGAGACAAGGTAGACCTGAGCCAAGCTCATGTGATCCAGTCAGGATGTGTGTTCCAGCCGATTATCCTGTGAGTGGTGTGTGTTGAAAGTAGCCGGATTCGTGAGAATTCGGATGCCTTCCACGGAATCGCACCGAACTCTCACGAGTCCGGCTACAAAGAAACATCTCACTCTGCCCCGAGCGAAGTATATCAAGCGAGGCGAGTACCACTGGCGATTGTCTGGGGGCCTTTGACATGTACGAAGGGGCCGACGGTGCAGTCGTCACCGATGGTGACATTGCTGTCGATGACTGTGAATGGTCGGATGACAGTATCGCGGCCGATCGAGACACCAAAATCCACATGAGTCTGCGCGGGGTCTTCGATCGTGACTCCGGATAACATCAACTGCATCTGGATCTGTTTCTGGATACTGGCGGAAACTTCCGACAGTTGCACTCGAGTGTTAACTCCCAGAGCTTCCTCAATCGTCAGGCTGAAGGTGGCGGCTACCTTGTGGCCCTGATCCATCAGGATTCGCGGGCAATCAGTCAGATAGTATTCTGACTGACTGTTGTTTGGCTTAACGCTCTTCAGCGCTGACAACAAAAGCGGAGTGTTAAATGCGTAGCAGCCGGTGTTGATTTCTGTAAGCTTCCGCTGTTCGGGCGACGCGTCTTTTTGCTCAACGATGCACTGAAACGCTCCGGAGCTGTCTCGAACAACTCGACCGAGACCATCGTTATTGCGAGTATCAGCGGTTCCAATCACGCACGCAGCGCCGTCAGTCGTCTGGCTGTCCAGCAATGCCTTGAGAGAGCTTCCCTGCAGCAGGGGAGTATCGCCAGCCAGGATCAGTACTGAACCGGAATGCTCCGCCAGATGTTTTTCACACATCATGACGGCATGCCCCGTCCCTTTTTGCTCCGTCTGCTCCGCGAACACAACATCGGGATGATGGGCCAGTGAGGATCGGACCAGATCCGCTTTGTGGCCCACGACAACAATCAGTCGCTCGGCACCCGCAGCGCGTGCGGCATCGAGAACGTATTCGATCATCAGGCGTCCGCAGACCGGATGCAGAACTTTCGGCACTTCGGACTTCATACGAGTGCTCTTGCCGGCGGCAAGAATGACAGCAACGGGAGCAGACATGAAGTGAACTCAAGAAGGGGAGAAGGGGAGAAGGGGGCTTTCTGCGGTCGACCGTTCCAATGCCAGAACATCAGATCAGAAGCGAAGTCCGATTTGGCCGATGAAGCCGCTGCCGATTTCGTAGCCTGGTGTCGCGTTCGCAAATTTGACTTCGCGATTGAAGACCCAGCCACCTTCGATAAACCAGTTGTAGCGTCCGGCGTCCATCTTGAAGCCGCCGAGAACTCGGTAATCTTCGACCTCAAACTGAGTCTCTGCCACAGCCCCACCGTTGAAGGAACTTTCGATTCCGTAGGCTTCGACGTGATATTCAGCTCGCACATACGCCCATTTGGCCCAGTACGCTTCGTTGCCAAGGAACACGCTGATGCGTGCTTCGGGATACATGAGCTGCCATTCCCAGTAGTCATCACGATAAATCAAACCGGCCCAGGGAATGATGCGGTCGTCGACGCGATCCCAATACTGAGCACCCAGTCCCAGAGTCCAGTATTGATCCAGTTGGAAGAACATAATTCCGCGTCCATCAATCTGGAGGCCTTCTTTCCATGGATCTGCATTCAGGTCGGTGTTGATCGATGGAGTCACGCCCAGACTGATGCTGAACGGGCCGGCCTGCGGAGTTTCCATTTCGAAGTCGATACCGAAGCGATAGAGATCGCGAGGCTGAACAACCTGTCCGCCTGGACCATCCCAGTTTCGGTACCCGAACTGATTCGTCCAGTTCAGCACCCAGCCAGGAAGAAACGGAGTTCCATAAGCCAGTTCGTAATCAACTCCGAAGATTCCGACATCGCCTGAAGCCCCTGGGGCAGGACCGGTCACGGTTTGCCCAGGCATCCACGAAACATCCAATCGATTCTGCCAGCCAAAGCGATAAGGCTGAGCCCCATTCGCTCCGTAAGTCGACATGCCCTGCGGCGGCACTCCCTGCGTATAGCCCCCATACGGAGACTGCTGCATTCCATAGCCTGGCTGTCCGTAGGGCTGACCGTAACCTTGCTGCCCATAACCAGGCTGCAGAAATGGATCACTGACAACGGGCGGCGAAAACGCATTCCAGGTGGTGTCGTTTTGATAGACCGGTAATGAAGGGTCCGGTGATGTAATCACAGAACCATTGTTCGGCGGAATCGTACCGAGAGGAGTGGTTGTGGAATTCATCGAAGGGGCACCAAACGATGGAGCAGGTGCAGCCCCCGGATCCTGCGGAATCGGGACGGCGGAATCACCGGCCTGAAACACCGTCATCGCAGTCATTGTCGGCTGATAAATACTGGCGCCGGCAAATTGCCCGCCGGTATATTGCCTTTGCTGTCCATAGAAGGCGCTCTGGCCAAACACCACTGGCGATGAGGCCAGAAACGTCACCGCTGCGACAATCGAAGTCAGTGTCTTGTTCACAGAATCACCTGCCGAGAGAAAGGAGAGGCAAATCTCAGGTGGGTAGCCATGATGGCCGATTTATCAGGTCGCGAGCCCCGAGGAGCGGGCTTTGAGAGAGGAGAGTATTCGCGACTTGAGAGAGATTTCCGGATTCTGTGGATTCGGCAGATTACGTCAACACCAACTCTTCGCCTCCAGGCAGTTCTTACCGATCAGATCGCCCAATTGCATAGAATTGCATTGCGCTTCGGCGTTTTCTGCCGCTTCCATTCATGTTACCCTGTCGCGACGTAAATCTGGTCTTCTGTTGGTCTTGAGATCTGTTATGCAGCCGGACGACAAGCTCTGCTATTGCTTCCATGTGACTCAGCGGAAGATTGTAAATTTTATCAGGCTGCATCAGCCACGAGTACCCAGTGAGGTGAGCGAATGCGGCGGGGCCGGTACTGGCTGTGGCTGGTGTGTTCCGTTCCTGAAGAAGCTGTTTGATGCCGGGAAAGCTCAGCGCGAAGCTGCGATTGAGATCAGTCCTGAAGAGTACGCTCGTGAACGAGCCGATTACGTCCGGGCGGGAAAAGGAAAACCTCCC
>CAIXQV010000292.1 GCA_903921605.1 uncultured Planctomycetaceae bacterium
CCATCTATGTTCATTGTCGATCTGGCGGTCGAGTGCTGATGTTTGCCGAAATTGCTCAGAACAAAGGCTATGACATTCGACCGCTGAAAGCGGGCTACGATCGACTTATAGAAGCAGGCTTCAAGAAGGCAGAGTGAATGCCACCGCGTGCATTCAGCACTGGTTTGCTTGCAGTTCGATGTGACCGAGCCTGACCGTCAGTGAAGTCGTTGATTTCCGTGTGGCGGAAATATCTAACCCGCACTCCCCTGCAAAACAAATGCAGCGGAAGTGCGGGTTTTTCCATTTGATGGAGCGGTCTTGATACCTGAGGGAATACGACTACGGTGACGACTCGCACAAATACTCCGCCGGACAGGTACAATCCGGAATAAACGTCACCCTAATGGAACATAGACGGTCAAGATTTTTGTATTGAAATCTTTTTTTTTCCGCAAGATGCGGAAATTCAACCTACTGTTCCGTTGTCGAATGACACCAAACACTCACCAACACCATGAACGACAGCTTGAAATGGTGACTTCGACCCGTGTCGTCTTCACAAGTCTCACAGGAGCGCCTCCGATGTACGTCGCAAAGAAACGCAGTGGCTTCACACTGATTGAACTGGTAATTGTGGTCCTTGTTCTCGGCATTATTGCTGCTGTTGCAGCTCCTAAACTTTTTGACGTAACAACAGACGCTCGAGAGAACGGAACTCGACAGTCACTGACAACGATTCGGAACGCCATTGAGCTATATCGGGCGACAAGCGGCTCTTATCCTCCGGCCACAACGCTGGCGACATCACTGCGATCCTCGCTGCAGGGCGGAACATTTCCTTCACCGCAGGTTGGCACTCATGTCGATGACAACAGCGTACGAAGCTTCACAGGGACGTTCACTGTCAGTGGCCCAAACGGCTGGGCATACAACCAGACCACGGGTGAGTTCTACCTGAACGATCCGAACTCTGAATATTCTGCATGGTAGTGTCTACGGCCAACATGATAGAAAATCTGGACGCGAACCGTGATCGGTTCGCGTCCTTCTTTTTTGATGTCTGCCAGCGAATGGATTCCGCAGAAACCTGCGTTCAGCCCTTCATGTTGCAAAATGTGAACTAGAGTTGATCAGGAGCAGCATTGCGCAGGAGCCCGGAGCCATCTTCTTTGTACGACCGTGCGGTCGAGCCATATGTCCAATCAACGTCTTAGGACCCGGCAAGTGAAACCCTATCGAGTCATCGTTGCTGAAGACAACCGCGTTTTACAGGATGTCATACGGTTCAACCTGGCACGGGCTGGCTTTGAAGTCAGAACTGCCGTGGAAGGCGCACAGGCACTTCGACTCCTTGAGGAGCAACCGGCGGACGTGCTGGTCACCGACTGCCAGATGCCCGGAATGTCGGGGCTTGAGCTTTGTGCAGCGATTCGAAGTCACGCGATTTACAGCAATCTTCCGATCCTCTTTTGCTCAGCCAAGGGCCTTGAGATAGAGCCGGAAACACTCGAGAAACTTCGCTTGCCTGAAGTGCTGTGCAAACCATTCAGTCCTCGCTCACTTGTCGAAAAAGTTCAGGCTCTCGCTGAATCCCGATCCGAATCAGCTCCCTCAACAGTCACAGAATTAGTTCACTAAAAGTTGCCTCTGCCGTGCCCAGATTGATTCCAGGATAACTTCTTTTCTCAGGTAAGCCTTCCGGTGTCAGCAGCTTCCATTAACAATTCAGGTAGCCCACTCCTGCGGAATGCAATCGCGCTTCATGCGGCATTTGGATTGACCGGCCTGTTGATCGCCGCCGGTTTCAGCAGCCTTGGCCAGGGATACGCAATCTGGCTCTTCAGCGCTCTGATGGCATTTATTCTGATTGGCAGCCGCCTGATGCAGAAACGACTGGCGACAAGCATTGAGATTGATCGCCGGCTCAATGAGCTTGCGGATTGCCACGAGATCAGGACCGAGTCACTAAGCCCGGTAATTGCCAGAGATCACGCAGCTCAGGGGTGGAATCGACTGGTCGAGACAGCCTTCGTACAACGCCTGCTGGATCAGGCAGATTCAAGTCTGCATGAATCTACAGAAACAGGCGACGATTCACTGATTAGTCGTATCGTTAACATTCTGAATGACGGACTGGTGGTTGCCGACAGTAGTGGCACTGTGCTTTGGCAGAATGATTCGCTGAACTCTCTTCTGCCCATCGACCACTCCGATGATGGCCAGCCTGGAATGTTGCGTTTTCATGAGTTCTTCCGGACGTTCGAGAATTTTGATGAGCAAATCGCAGCACTGACCGACACCAAAACCCTGGCGCCTGTCGCATTCGAAATGTACCGTGGTGAAACGACGAATGAAGGAGTGCTCCGCATTTCACGTCAGTGCATTGCGGAGAATGAGCGTTCGCACGGAGGAGCAACGTTTCTGTGGACCATTCGTGACGTGACACAGCAGAAATTGGCACTCGAGATGCGAGACTGCTTTGTATCCGCCGCGACCCATGAACTTCGCACACCTCTTTGCAATATTCGAGCCTACGCGGAAACTCTGATTGCCGCAGAAGAAATTAATGCCCAGGAAGAGCGCCAGTTCCTGAACGTTATCCTGTCGGAAGCCGGCCGACTGGAACGCACGATCGACAATCTGCTGAACATCAGCCATATGCAGGCGGGTGGCATGACACTTGATCGCCACGAAACGCAAATCGAACGTCTGGTGAATGAAGTTCAGGAGACGATTCGACCACTTTTCGAAAAGAAGACTCTGAACTTTGAAACGCTGGTACCGCCTCGCCTTCCAGACCTGAATGTCGACAAAAACAAACTCGCCGCTGCTCTCGTGAATCTGCTGGGAAATGCTATCAAGTACACACCGGATGGAGGATGTGTCCGACTGGAAGCAGAGTTTGAGGGCAACGAGGTTCGCTTTCATGTTGAAGATACCGGGATTGGCATTGCGGCAGAGGAAATACCTCGCCTCTTCGAAAGATTCTTTCGCAGCAACGATCCCCGCATTAATGACATTCAGGGAACCGGTCTGGGACTGGCTTTCTCCCATGATGTCGCGCGGCTCCACGGCGGTCGAATTGATGTGGCCAGTGAGTTAAACAAGGGGAGTCGCTTCTCACTCATTCTCCCGGCATCACTCGCTCGACTTACACCCAGTTAGGCTTGCCAGAGCACTCAACACAATCACTCAACAGCAGTAGCAATACGATGAGATTCAGCTTCAGCAAACAAGGTGCTGTCAACGTGGTTCAGGTCGAAGGTGCGATGACCACCGCCGAACTGAAGCCATTGGCAGATGCTTTGAAAGGCAAAGTTGAACTCGGTCAGCCCAAACTACTGATGGACCTCGTGGCCGTTCCCACCGTCGACAGTGCAACTCTGGAGATGCTGATTGAGACTCAGGAAACATGTCGGCGTCGCGGTGGAGTACTGAAACTGACGGGCCTGAATCCGCTCTGTCGCGAAGTACTTGCAGTCACGGGTCTCGAACGTCGCTTCGAGTTCTTTGATAACCAACTGACAGCCCTTGGGAGTTTCGCGACATGATGAACTCCGTTTCTCAAATGCCCCATCGCCGAAGTTCAGATCGTCGCGGAAGAACTGGATCGACCTTACCAGCCGAATCCGCTGACAACTCTGCCAATGTACCGCTCGGCGAAGCATTGGTGGCCGCCGGGCTGATTCGACGCGAAGATCTCGAAGGATCATTGACTCGTCAGACATCGTCACGACGTCGTTTAGGTGAACTGCTGATCGAAATGGGACTGATCGACGAGGATCGGCTGCTGCCGTTTCTCGGCCGACGCCTGGGCCTGCCCGGAACTCGCCTGCGTGAAGGCATGGTTGATCCGGCAGTCGTGCGGGAAATTCCTCGCAACATCGCTGAGCGTCTGTGCGTGCTGGCGATGTTTCGAGTCCATCGAACGCTGACCGTGGCCATGGCAGATCCTCAGAATCTGCTGCAGATCGATGAACTGGAACGCCTGACGGGATGTCGCGTCAACCCGGTTCTTGCGTTGCGAACAACGATTGAGAAATTTCTGCCTCGGTGCTATGAAGAAGACTATCGCGTCGACGACGTGACGGCTGGCATCGAAGAAAACGCCGTCGAAGTTCAATCGGACGTGGTACGTGTCGACCTTGATACGGTCGCCGACCAGGCCGACGGCAGTCCGATCATCAGTCTCGTGAATTACATTCTGGTCCACGCAATTCGCCAGGGTGTGAGCGACATTCATATCGAAGCAGGTCGGAAGCACTCGTCCGTGCGCTTTCGCGTTGACGGTCAACTGCGCGAAGTTCTACGACCTCGCAGTGATTTTCATGCGGCTCTTGTTTCGCGAATTAAGGTCATGGCGAGAATGGATATCGCCGAGCATCGTCGTCCTCAGGACGGACGCGTGCATGTGATTATCGAAGGCAAAGAAATCGACCTGCGTGCCTCAACACTGCCAACTGTACTTGGCGAAAAGATGGTGCTGCGAGTTCTGGACAGCAGCAACATTTCATTTCGTCTGGCGGATCTGGGAGTCCCTCCGCTTCAATTGAAGCTCATTGAAGGCATGATGCACAGACCTCACGGACTGGTACTGGTCACGGGGCCAACCGGCAGCGGAAAAACAACCACTCTTTACTCCGCACTCGAACTCATCAAAAGCGTACGGACCAACATCGTTACTGTTGAAGATCCTGTTGAGTACTCACTGGAACTTGTTAATCAGGTTCATGCGGCTCAAGGTAGTCCGATCACATTCGCCAGTGCTCTCCGTGCGATTCTGCGTCAGGACCCGGACGTGATTATGATCGGGGAAATTCGAGATGCGGAAACTGCCGAGATTGCGATTCAGGCGGCTCTGACCGGGCATCTTGTCCTGAGTACTCTGCACACCAACGACAGCGCCGGGGCCATCACCCGTCTCCGCGACATGGGTATTGCCATGTACAAGATCTCGGCCGCGTTGATTGGTGTCGTAGCACAGCGACTTGTTCGAAACGCCTGCCCCAAATGCAAAACCAACTACTATCCAACCGCTGAGGTTTTGGATCGCCTGTCGTATCGCGGTGATCGTCGTCGTCAGTTTGTGCGTGGCGAAGGTTGCCCAAACTGCTTCGACACCGGGTTTCGAGGACGTACCGGAATCTACGAAGTTCTCTCAGTCACATCTGAACTCCGCGATCTGATGACTCCCGACCTGAACAGCCAGGATGTGCGACGCTGGTACCAGTCGAAAGGCGGACAACTTCTGATTGATCAGGGGGTCGCTCTCGCCGAAAAGGGAATCACAAGTCCGGATGAAATCCTCCGCGTTGCGGGAGTTGACTGATGTCAATGGACTTCGCTTACACGGCACGACGGATCGATGGCACCTCCAGTACGGGGTCACTTCAGGCAGAGTCGCTTCAGGAAGCACGACAGTTGCTGAAGCAACAGGGCCTCTTTGTTCTCGCCCTGAACGCAGCCGGACGGACCGCCGTCACAGAAGCTGTTGCGGCAACGACAGCGGTGTCTTCCGGCCTGTTCGCGAAGAACCGTGTCACTCGTAATGACATCATGATGCTGACTTCGCAGCTTGCGATCATGAGCCAGTCCGGAGTGGAACTGGCAGAGTCCATTGAAAATCTTGCCACAACAACAACGAATCCCAAACTGGCCGAGACTCTTCGCGGCGTCAACACGGCACTGGAAGAAGGGATTCAGTTATCAGCCGCCCTGCGAGCTTACCCGAGAATCTTTGATGAAGTCTTCGTCTCGGCCATTAAGGCGGGTGAAGCATCGGGACGCATGACGCAGGTTCTTCAACGCCTGTCGACGATGCTGCGAAACGAAGAACGTATGCGGTCCGCCATTCGAGGTGCGTTGGCCTACCCAGCGGTACTGCTGGTGATTGCTTTCGCGGTGCTGTTCGCCGTTGTGTTCTTTGTGCTGCCGCAGTTCTCACAGGTTTTCAAAGATATTGGGCTCGTTCCACCAGCGACAACCGCAGCATTGCTGGCAGTCGGCTCCTTCATTCGTGAGCGATTCATTCTGTGTTTTCTTGGCAGTGGTGCAGCCATTGTCGGAGCCGCATTGTTTGTCAAGACACCAACATTCCACAAACTCTTCGATAAGATCTGGCTGAATAGCCTTGTGACAAGATCAGCCGCACGAAGCCTCGCCACCGGGCGTGTGTTTCGGCTGCTGGGGATGATGCTAAGCAGTGGAATTCCTTTGTTGGAATCTCTGCAGCTATGTGCCAGATCCGTCTCCAGCCTGCAGTTCCGTGATCTCATGGATACGCTGGAGAAGGAAGTAACTCTCGGACACATGGTCGGGCCAATTATGGCTCGGTGCCACTTTCTTCCGCCCGGTGCCGCTCAGATGGTGATCACCGCAGAACGCAGCGGCAAGCTCAGTGAAGTCTTTGACCTTATCGGCGTCCACTTCGAAGAGGACGGTGAGCGTCAATTGAAAGATCTGGTCAAACTTCTGGAGCCCGCCGTAATTGTGGTAATGGGCGTGCTTGTCGGATTTATTGTTGCCAGCGTGATGCTGCCTCTGCTGGAATTCTCAAGTGCCTCCAGCCATCGGTAGTCTCGCCACATCTGAGGAAATCGCGAGCTCAAGCTTCAGACTCCTCGAAAAACAAAAAAACGCCCGACCTATTCCAGATCGGGCGTGTCGTAAGTTGTCTTTCTGAAAACCGCTCTTAGAACCGAGCAACACTTCCGCCTGAGTTCGCTGGAGCCTCAAGAGACCGTCTTGAAGGACGGTTCCATTCGTTCGAGTTCATCCTTGAGCGAGGATCGTTTCCGAAGTACTCGTTTCGTAGATTCAGATCATTCTGGCGGTATCGTGAGCTGAACGCGTCGTCCAGCGGTGCCAGCACAGGTCGTGATGTTTGCTGTGTCCAACCGCCACGATCATCGAATTCATCGGCTCTTCGGTATGGGTCAGCAAGACCTGTTCGGGAACTGCGTGGTGACCAGCCTGCCTGCGCTCCCACTGGGTATCGGTTATTCGTGTAGGAACCTGCGTTGCAGTTTCCGTTCGGGCAATTTCCTCCACGATAGGCACCGGTGAGGCAAGCACCGGTCGTACACTGTCCATCCACACAGCAACCATTCGGACAATTCCCATTCGCACAAGCTCCGTTCAGACACTGACCATTGGGGCAAGCCCCGGTCGAACATTGCCCATTGGGACAGTTCGGCGTCGCTCCACGATAGCCCGTCGAGCAATTGCCGTTGGGGCAGTTCGGATCATATCCGGTTTGGCGATAACCATAGTTGCTCGATACGTTTCGCATTCCAGTCGAGCGAGCCCCTGACCACTGTTGAGGCATAGGCAGCCCAAACAATCCCCGGTTGGGAGCGGCATTGTAGCCTGTGTTAAATCGAGGATCGGCAGCCGCAGCCGTGAACGAACGTGACATCAGAACAAGATAAAGACTGGCAGTGAGCAGAGTTGAGATCTTCATAACAGCACCATTCCTTTGTAGAAAACAGATTGAGAATTCAGGCTGTCAAATTCCGCGATCGTCGGATGTTGGCTGCCACCGAACTCGTCTCGAGTCCAAACCAGAAACGTTCGGTTCATGCTTTAAATGAATTGCGAAGAACGTGCCACGACCTCTACAAAATGTGTTTGCCGCGTTTTTCGCTTTAGTCGGATCAAAAGTTACAACAGGCTTCCGTTTTTGACATCAGCGTGATCACACCTGACGTCCGAAAGATGTCGACGGAGCCCGAAGTCGTTGAAGAAATTGCAATCACCTGGATTACAGTCGTGTAAATACTGCAAAGCTGCCTCGGCAGCATTTTCGAGCCCCACAACCTGGGCCAGGTCATGCCGCTCTAAAGCCTTCCAGAGTTTCGCCGTAATCAAGTTGCTCGCAGGTTCCTTTAGGTAAGGACAGGGCGACCTTGTCAGGCTTGGCGATCAGCGTGCGATCGAAAGATTCTGTGACCGAAGGATTCTTGCCAAAGATCAAAGCTTTGACTTCATGCCTCTGTCGGACAATGTTTCGGTCGAATAGTTCGAGACCTACGCAATTCCAAACGAATGCGTATTGGCGAGTCGTTGAACAGTATCGGTTGTAAACAACCAATCCAACAAAGCGCAAGCATGGTTACCTTGAAAGCCAATCTGAGTCTTCTGCCGATTACCGCTCTGATTCCGGCTCTTTGATTCAGGAATTAGCCAGCAGCTTCCGATAACACGGGGTCAAATCCAGAACTTTTCAACGGTGCATGAGGGAGCACTAGCGTCCCTTCTATGCATAAAACGCACGAATCTCTTCGGTAGAGCGACATTTTCGCGATGACGAACGAGACCTTCGGAACAATTCGTTGAGAGGACTGAACACGAAGTAGCTGAGAAAATCGAGGTCCCCGTGGCCAATCGCCGTTTGACGGCCACGCCGCACATCGATATCCTTCCCAGCTTGAAATTTCCGGGATCCTTGTGGATTCCGCCGAGTTGTTGTCACCCTCGGATTGTATAGGTGACGTGCTGCGTGTCGGATTTCGAATTTTCGTTTTTCGGCATTCACACAATTGTTCTGTGCGAGCCCCAATCATGGTTGCTCGCTGCGGCTTGCCGCCGCAGATCACAGGAGATCGGCAATGGCTGAGATTGTGGTGAAAGACATTCTGGATGCTGGTGTTCATTACGGACACAGATCCAGTCGTTGGAACCCCAAAATGCGACCGTATATTTACGGTCGTCGTAATCAGATTCACATCATCGACATCAAGGAAACCATTCGGGGCCTGATTCGAGCGAAAAAGTATCTGCTGAAAGTAGCCGCTCAGGGTGGCCTTGTGCTGTTCGTTGGAACGAAGCGTCAGGCTTCAGCTTCTATCGAAGAACTGGCTCAGGAATGCAAGATGCCGTACTGCACCGAGCGATGGCTGGGTGGTACGCTGACCAACTTCCGAACCATTCGTACTCGTCTGAAACGCCTCGAAGAACTCGAGAACCTGCGTGAAACAGGTGAGATCCGAAATTACTCGAAGAAGATGCAGTCAACACTGACACGCGAGTACACAAAGATCTATCGCAACCTGAACGGCATGCGAGAAATGAATCGCCTTCCTGAATGTCTGGTCATTGTTGACCCGACCAAGGAAAAGAATGCCGTCCTTGAAGCTCGCTCACTGGGCATCAAGGTTGTGGCTCTGATTGACACCGATTCAGATCCAGACATGGTCGATCTGCCAATTCCAGGCAACGATGACAGCCTGCGATCTATTCGGCTTGTGATTCTGCATCTGTCAGATGCGATCAAGCAGGGTCGCAGCTTGCGTCCTGATGATCACAAGAAGAAAGAAGACATTGATCCGAACGAGCCAAAAGCCGTTCCTTCAATTCGCTGAGTTATGGTGGCCATGACGCACAACGTCATGGCAGGATGAAATCAGCGATATACAACACTTAGACGACGGTTTCTTTGGGACCGTCGTCTTCTTTCGTTCTTAACTCCGCCGCGTCAGTGTATCGAACCATCTCGGCCAGAGATGTGTCCTTTGCCTTTTTGTGATCCCTGACGCGACGTTTTCTATCCCCTGATTTACAGACGATCCGGCAGTTCGCAGACACAGCGAATGTACAAATCAAGGATCGCCCCAAGGAGTTTCTCATGGCAGAAATTACAGCCGCAGCCGTTAACGCTCTGCGAAAAAAGACAGACCTCCCGATGATGGAGTGCAAGAAGGCACTCACCGAAGCTGGTGGCGATGAAGCCAAGGCGATGCAGATCCTGAAAGATATGTTCAAGAAGGTTCAGGATAAGCGAGCTGACAATGTCACTGCGGAAGGCCGAGTCTTCCTGGCTGTCAAGCCGGACGGTTCAGAAGCCGCAATGGTTGAAATCCAGTGCGAATCAGCACCAGTCGCGACCGGCGAAGTCATGCAGCAGTTCGGTCAGGCTATGGTCGATACTCTTCTGGCTGGTCCAGGTGCTGCCGATGTGGCGGCTCTGATGAGCCAGAAAGCTGCCGGAGCAGCTCAATCATTCCAGGAACAGTACGAAGAGATCGTCAACAAGATCCGTGAAAAGATCGTTGTCAATCGAATTGCTCGAGTTGCAGGCCCGGTCGCTGGCTATGTTCATCACGACTACAAGACCGGCGTGTTGTTCATCGCCTCTGGCACTGCAAAGAATGCTGACGTTATGAAGGACGTTGCGATGCACATCGCAGCGTTGAACCCGACAGTAACTCAGCCGTCGCAACTGGCCTCAGATACGATTCAGGCTGAACGTGATCGTCTGATCGCAGAAGCTCGTGCTTCCAAGAAGCCTGAGAACATTATCGACAAGATGGTCGACGGCCGCATGAAGGTCTTCTACGCCGAGCAGGGCGTTCTGACGATGCAGCCCTTCGCCAAGGACGACAGCAAAACTGTCAGTCAGGCGTTGGCCGAAGCAGGCCTCGAAGCCGTATCGTACCATCGCTGGAAGGTTGGGGCATCAGCCTGATTGTGACCGCGATCCGTTTTCGGTGCGGCCTGCTTTTTTCTCGGGCCCACCGAGATCCGTTTTCACGCAATAGTTCTCATCAGAAGCCCGGTTTTCCAAAGCGAAGCCGGGCTTCTCTGACTTGATCATCTTTCGCATTACCTCGTTCGGGAATAGCTCAATGACCACCCCCAGCCTTCGCCTGCCCTACAAACGCGTGCTTCTGAAAATCAGCGGCGAGAGCTTTTGCCGCGAAGGTGAATCGGGCATTGCGATGGCAGAACTGGCTTCTGTGGCGGAACAGATTCGTGACGTGGTAAAGAACGGAGTTCAGCTCGCGATCGTCTGCGGCGGCGGCAATATCCTCCGAGGAAAACAGTTTGCCGATATCAGCCAGCAGATTGTCCCTTCAACAGCTCATTACATGGGCATGCTGGCCACTGTCATCAATGGCCTGGCACTGCAGGATGCTCTGGAAAGCGCCGGAGTTCCTACTCGCCTGCAAAGCGCGATTCGCATGGAAGGCGTGGCTGAACCATTCATTCGTCGTCGCGCGCTGCGGCACCTGGAAAAGGGTCGCGTAGTCATTCTGGCTGCAGGAACAGGTAGTCCTTTCGTAACAACAGACACCGCTGCTGCATTGCGAGCCCGCGAACTGGATGCAGACGTTGTTCTGAAGGGGACCAAGGTCGACGGAGTTTATTCCGAAGATCCAATGAAGAATCCTCACGCGATTCGATACACCGACATCTCATTCCGCGATGTGCTTGCTCAGAACCTGCAGGTCATGGATGCACAAGCCATGCACCACTGCATGGAACACAACATCGACATCGTCGTCTTCAATTACAAAAAGATCGGCAACATCGCACGAGTGATCGCGGGAGAACGCATTGGCACTCGAGTTTCCACTGATGGTCGTCCAGCCTGATTGCAAAGAAGGCTAGTGTCGTTTTGCAGATAGAAGACTCGTGAATCCACCAGCGGGTCAAGGTAGCGAGTACTCACGACATCCGACGGGGATTTGCCCAAAGACTGATCAACATGGGCGAGTCAGCGGAGACTCTGAAAGTGGTGTGGGTCACAAGGACTTCGCGACCACAGAGAAGCACCATCGTGCAGCAAGTTCTGCTCAGAATGCAGATCCAGAGATGTCTGCTCGATTACTCCCCTCTACCGATAACAGCGCATTTACCGGGGCAATTAGCAGGGAGAACAAAAAAAGCTCCACAGCTTTCAGCTGAAGAGCTCTTGGTTCTAAAATCATTGCGAGCAAGATTTTAGATAAATGTCTCGGGCGGGGGTCGAACCTGCAACCTTCGGCTTCGAAGGTCAGCAAGTTATACCGATTGAAACTGCCAGAACACCCATACATACAACGAGTTGCGTCAAAAGCAAGTTGCGGTCTGCTGATAAGACGACTTCAGGATTTTGCAGCTTTTTTGGGATCCTTGAAGCTCAATCTCTGACCTCTCTGACACGGTTTGAAAGATTCGATTCAGTCCAGCCATGTCCCAGACTCCCGGCCGAGGTTCACTGATCGGCCCCAAAAAAAGTGTAAAGCGGTTCCCAACTCGTTGCGGCCTGCCGCAGGAATGCCAACTCGACCTTCAAAAGCGTCTTCAACTTTGAGACGGCCTGGAAGATCCTCACCACGGGCCGCCAGCAGGAATAAGAAGTTCGCCGACAACTGCTGAAGCTGTTAGCTTCAGTTTTCATGCGAGGTCACCATAGTCGGTTGCCGCGGGAATTCTTCTGCGGTTATGCCGTGAGTATCATGCAGGGCCTTGGGGCAACAGCCGGAGCGTTACGATGTTCTCCTTCAGAAAACCTTCCCCCGAAACCATTCAACGCTTCCTTGCCGAGCAGAAGAAGTTTGAGTTCACCTATTCCGCGATTGGTGACACCGAGAGGACACCTCCCGCTGGCTTTGTGGTTGATCATACTCGCGTCCGGCTGGGTGATGGCGAACATGTCTTCAATGAAGCCAAGGCCACCATAAGACGCTGGGGGCATTTCCAACTTGGCTGGGTTGAGTCCAGTTCCTGCGATATTCCTCTCAAGCACGGGCAAGTCGTCGGAGTTCTAGCCAAGGTGTTTGGAGTGTGGTGCCTTAATGCGTGCCGAATTGTGTCGGTGATTGATTCAGCCACCGGTGATTTTCATCGTTTTGGGTTCGTGTACGGTACCCTCCCTGGTCATGTCGAATGTGGCGAAGAGCGATTCCTGATCGAATGGGATCAAAGCGATGATTCCGTGTGGTACGATATTCTGGCCTTCTCTCGCCCTCATCACGTGCTGGCTCGCATTGGGTATCCAGTTGTTCGCAGACTGCAGAAGAAGTTTGCCCGAGATTCTGCTGCAGTGATGCAACGGGACGTCAGCAGTGTTGCATCGATGACTGCACGGAGAAGCTGGCGTGGAGACTGGGAGGCAGAGAAGTGACAATCAAGGAACGAATCGAACTCAGAGACGGCGGGCTGCTTCTCTACGACGATGCTTTCCTGACGGCCAGTCATGCTGGTCGCTACTTTGAAAACCTCAGGGACCACTGCCAGTGGGAACAGAAACCCGGAATCTTCGGTTACATGCAGCCCAGATTGATCGCGTCATACGGCGATGAGGGCATCACCTACAAGTATTCCGGCGTTGAGAATGTCGCTCTGCCGTGGACAAAGATGCTGCTGGAGATCAAGAAGAAGATCGAAGCAGTTCAGGGTGAATACAATTATTGTCTTTTGAACCGCTACCGTTCAGGATCGGATAGCATGGGTTGGCACGCGGATGATGAACCGGAAATGGGCAATGTGATCGGTTCACTATCCCTGGGAGCGACCCGAAAGTTTCGCATCAGGCACAATGTCACCAGAGAGACGAAGACATTCCTGGCAGGACATGGGACTCTCATCATCATGGCTGGAACCATGCAGCAGTTCTGGCAACATGAAGTTCCGAAGACAAAGCAGGTTGTCGGTGAACGCATCAACTTGACGTTCAGGAAAATCATGAAGGGATGACGGTGATGATTCAATATCTGGCAATTTTCGTTGTTACTTTGCTGAGTGTTGGTTGTGCGAGTGCTGTGGACGAATCGCCTTTCAAGATCACAACGAAACGTGACAACGACAAAATTGAAGCCACGGTCAAAAACGACAAGGCCGTCATTTCTGTTTGCAGCCCATTTGGAATCAGTCAGGCAGTAATTGAACGTAGTGATGAAACGTGGCCAGACACCGTGATCCTGCGTTTACACCTGAAGGGCCTGGAGGGCCTAAAAATCAGCTATGGCATGAACTCCCTGGAAGCTGCGGTGTCGAGTCAAGATAACACTGTGCGACTCTGGGAGGATGGCAAGGAAGATTCACCGCTGGATTCCAAGAGTCAGTATTGGATGGAGATTCTTCTGATCGGTAAGGACGGGACACCAACGAAGGGCATGCCGTTGGATGATGGCTACTTCGAGATGCAGTTGCCCAGAGCCCTGCTTGGAGGCAATCCGAAGTCGATCACGATAAACTGGATCGACTTTTATCGATGAACAGAGAGTTGAAATGATCCTGACTGTTGATGTGATTTCTGATGTGATCTGTCCATGGTGCTACATCGGCAAGCGGCGGCTTGAAGGGGCGATTTCTGCCGTTGAGGGTCAGCACGAGGTTCAGGTTCATTGGCACCCATTCCAACTCAATCCCACGATGCCGAAAGAAGGGATCAGCCGCAAAGAATATCGGACACGAAAGTTCGGCAGTTGGGAGCGATCACTGGAACTGGATGCCAAAGTCATTGCTGTTGGTGAGTCTGAGGGAATTCATTTCGCATTCGACAAAACTGAACGAACGCCAAACACGGTGGATGCTCACCGACTTATCTGGCTTGCTGATCAACATGGCTGTCAGAATGCCGTGGTTGAGGCACTGTTCCGAGCTTACTTCAATGAGGGCCGCGATATCGGTAATCATCAAACACTCATTGACGTTGTTTCTGAAGCGGGCTTGGAGCGTAAGGTTGCTGAGAGCATGCTTGGCAGCGATGAAGGAATGGACGTGATCTCAAACGCCCGAGAACTGTCTCAGCGACATCTGGTAACTGGGGTTCCATTTTTCATCATCAACAATGCGATCACTTTATCAGGCGCTCAGGAGCCGGTGACATTTCTTGATGCGTTCAGGCAGGTAGTTGGCTCAACGTAACCTGCCAACCTGTACGCTCAAGTGCCGATTTAAAGACTATGCCACTTTATGCCGACGAACCCGGTACTGTGTTGTCGTTCGCATCGTCAGCCGGATCACCGTGGCTTGTTGCGTCTTCTTTGATCTCCGTCGTTGCATCCTCGGTACAGTTGATAACGCTTGGTGGACGTTGACGGGATTGCGGAAAGGTGAATTATTCGCTTTGCATAGGTGGGCTGTAAATCTGTCTGAGGGCGTCCTGGTGGTTCGCCGAACGCTTCAGGAGCTCAATGGCCTGTCACTGAAGGAGCCGAAGACCAAAGCGGGAAAACGCATCGTGTCGCTGGGCTCTGAGGCTCTGGATGCATTGAAAATGCAGGCTGGCGACAGCGCTCGACGAAGGCTTTGAGCCGGAGCAGGTACCGATCGTATTTCCCAACATTCGTGGCGGGTACATGCGTGGTTCAAATTTTGACCGAAAAGTTTGGTATCCGATCAGAGAGGCTGCAGGAATTCCGGAGACGTTCGTGTTTCATGATCTGCGGCACACTCAGGCATCGTTGATGCTCGCGGCTGGTGTGGATCTCAAATTGATCCAGAAACGCCTGGGGCACCGGGACTTCTCGACCAGTGCGAACACTTTTTCGCACCTGTTGCGAAACGCCGAGAACGAAGCAGTCTCACGTGTGGACGATTTGATGAGCAAAAGAGCCCCGAAGCCATCGCCGGAAGCTGGTGAGTACAGTCGCTGAGTACAGAACCAAGGCAGAACTTCGACGTGAGTACAAAAACAGCGAAATTTACTGGCTTTTAAAATGTCTCGGGCGGGGGTCGAACCTGCAACCTTCGGCTTCGGAG
>CAIXQV010000293.1 GCA_903921605.1 uncultured Planctomycetaceae bacterium
CCCGGAGGCCCGGAGGCCCGGAGGCCCGGAGGCCCGGAGGCCCGGAGGCCCGGAGGCCCGGAGGCCCGGAGGCCCGGAGGCCCGGAGGCCCGGAGGCCCGGAGGCCCGGAGGCCCGGAGGCCCGGAGGCCCGGAGGCTATCGCCCTTGGGCTCTCCACACCTCTTCTGTGAAGTCGAGCAAGTCCTGAAGGATGTCTCTTTTCATGGTTACTTCCCGAAAGCTTGAGAATATACAATCTCAAATGTCTTCGCTGTCGAACAAGTGCGGTTCAAGTGTCGTATCGCATCGGAGACACAAGTCGATCCGTTGAACACCTTATGGACTCCGTTGTGAACATATATCTCTACCAATCGGCATTGTTCTGGGAAATCTCTTACAATGTTAAATCTTCTCATCGTCGTGTTTCCTTTTGTTCGTCGTGATTCATCAATTCGCCTATGTCAGTGTATCGGCGATGCTCCCGGATGTAAACAGTAAAGGATAGAAAAATAAAAATAATATTCCAGATGCTGCCATCCAGCCAACAAAAAAACGCCGGCCCCAATGAGGCCGGCGTTTCGCGTCGTCAGGTCGTCTACTCTAAGATCTGGCAAAAGCCTGATTCAATCGACTCACGACGCTGTTCAGACGAGCCACTTTTCAAACGAAGGGCCACGATATAACCATGCTGACCACGTTTTGCGCGTCTATCTAGCATGCGCAAATCGGTGTCGTCGCCGTCTAGGCAATTGAACTCCGTCCCGTCAAGCGTCCAGGTCTTCGGGATTCTCTGATTCAGGGCCCGATTGCCTACGAAATGCCCCGCAAGATCTGCGAAGGCGATTGCGATATTCTCACCGCGCCTGAGAAGTTCAATGCAATCCCGTTGGTTCTTTTTGTTCTCCGTGAAGCTCCCTGTCAGCCAGTAATTTTCGGGTTTGTCGGGTGATGTGATGCGAGGGAGGTTCTTCGCGTAATCGTAGAAAACCGCATTCGGAAAACGACGAATAAGATTGAACCAATTCAAGTCTGAAAAACAATTCAGCCGACCACACAATGTGGTGCCTTCTCGATCTGCCAGACGTTGCTCGTTCTCCAGTTCGCTTTCCAATTGCTTCATAAATGCGGCGCGGTCGGTGTTGTACCAGTTCGTTTTCTGTCGTCGACTTTGGCCGATGGCCTTGAATACCTGAGCGAGCCCAATTCCATCGCCTCCGACGCACAATTTTTCACAAGCGCGGGTCGAGTGACTGCAGACTGTTTTTCCTCCGGCGCTGTCTGCTGGTGCTAACATCAACGAGACGATTCTGTACTCTTTGGCCTTCTCTGCAGACTTTCTCGTCTTCGTATTCGCCGATGCTGGGCTCAATAATTTCATTGGTTTCAATCCTGATCAAAATGCTGAAAATGGAAACCCGCCAGCACGATGCGAGCGGGTTTGGTTGTGGTCTTCTTAGTGCACGATGACGATGGACTCGGCTTTCCTGCTGATGAGTTCCTCAGGAACTACGCCATCCTTCACGAGCTTCGAAAAACTCGCCGGTGCGCAGTATTCGGGGCTGCGCTGATTCAATGGCAAACCGAGTTCCCGGAATACCTCGGTCGTTCGGTCGGTATCGACCTGGCCGATGCTCTCCTTTACGCTGGGCTCCAGTATCCGAACCTGTCCGCGTACCGCGATTTCGCGCCGTTCGCCGATCGCCGCCAATACTTCGGGGCGGAGTTTCGTTTCGATCTTCGACAGCTCCGCCAATTGCTTTGCCAGTGTTCTCATGCGGTCGACGGTGCGGACGTAGTTCGTCAAGGTTGCGGTGCTTCTGAGATTGATTGTCTGAGTCATGGTCGATTTTCCTTGTGAACGTGGTGAAATGAAAAACGGGGAAACGGTGGTTTACTTCTTAACGCAATTCGTTTGCTTAGTGTTGCGAGCGTATCGAATGGAAAGCGTGTCTCCGGGCTTAAGCTGCTCCGCGTTGATATATCGTCCGTCGTCCGGCGATGACATATCGCAGATTGCGAAATCCTTATTTGCGTCGAAGTCGGCGCGGACTGCTTTGGCGCTCTTGTAGTCGCGTCCATAGGCTGGGGTTACTGTTAGTCTCATGGTTCAAAGTCCTTTCGGTGGGATTGTGATTGTCTGCAGTTCTGCGTGGATGTTCTCGGCGATTTCCCTGAGATCTGATGCCCGATACCGAATAGCCATTTTCGAACCGAGGAAGAAAACGGTTTCAAGGCAGATGTCGAAATCTGCTTTGCTCTTGCGCTTTTCGGCGCGTGACATGTTGCCGAAAATGATTTCCTCGGCTGTTTGGCACATTGGCTTTGCCATTGGTCTCGATTCCTCAAAAGTGCTGAATTGACAGAATTTCTATTCGGCATCTTAGGGAATGCGGAACCACTGTAAAGAGTAAACGGTAGAAATATTTTTGGAATATGTCCGGAACGCCAGCCGCTGAGATCGGTCCGGAACGCCAGCCGCTGAGATCGGCCCGGAACGCCAGCCGCTGAGATCGGCCCGGAACGCCAGCCGCTGAGATCGGCCCGGAAATCGGATAAAAAGATATCTTTGTCCTATTGTATTAATACAAAAAGATATGTTTGTATTAATATCCGGATGTCCGGTATTGCGGGCTGGCTCGACGGCCTCGACGAGGTACTTGCAGCGGCAGCAGCTAGAGCGCCAGCGGAGGCACGTCGGCAGCGGAGGCGGGTCGGCAGCGGATGTAGGTCGGCAGCGGATGTAGGTCGGCAGCGGAGGCAGGTCGGCAGCGGAGGCAGGTCGGCAGCGGATGAACCACATCAGGAGCAGCCGGACATCCGACGCCCTCGTCAATGTCCGGACTCCACAGAAAACGCTGGGGTTCTCGCAGCAGCAGCACCATTCCGGACATTTCCGGACATTATGGCTTGCGTCGAAACGCCAAATTGACAGAATGGCGAAACGGCAAATCGACGTTGCTTCGCTTCTATCGTCGGACCCACGGATTCCCAGAGGATCCCCCGGTCCCCCGGAAGACAGCGCCGCCAGGGGTTTTAAGATTTGCGTTGAGTTAGTCATCACACTGAATTCACAGAAACCCGAACTCATCACTCGGGTTTTTTCATGCGCCGTCTTCTTCGCTCTGAATCGTATCAGATTGCTCCGACCCGTTACTTGGCAGAATAAGAATAACCTTCGGCTGCTCCTGACCCTCCGAGTTTCCGCCGGCCAGTTCCAGACTCACCTTGTCATCCAGCATATTCTGGGCTTCGCACTTCAGCAGCAGATCGACGGCTTTCAGGCGGTTTGCGACGTTTTCGCCGACATCCTCGACAACATCGGCAATCAGGCTGATCGCTCGGTTTCTGATCTCCGGCGTAGTTTCCCAGCGTTTCCCCTGTTTCATGAGCCGCCCCATTAAGCCGACGGTTCGATAGTTGGACAGGTCGTTCAGGGAATCCATCAATTTGCTCCGGTCTCGTCAGCAGGGAAGAACCCGTACTTTACGTTGGCAGCTTGTCTGGCAGCAATGGCATCGTCTTTCTCGACGAAGAATCCGAGATGGATCTGTTTCCCGTCGACTTTCACCACTGCATGCCACCTATGTCTCTTTTCGTTCCAGAGAACTCCAGTGACTCCGCTCTTGCTGGTTTTTAGCGGTTTCTGAAGTCGTCTGCGTTCTCCGGTCATGCTTCTTTTCGACACATAGTCGAAAGTAGCCTGTTTTCTCGCTGCATACGCCTCATCCATTGTTTTGAAGCATCCAACGAATTTATGCCCATTCAGTACCTTAATCCAGACCTTGAAGTGACTTCGCGATGCGATCCACTTCAGGCCATCAGCAGGAACATTTGGTTTACTCGCCATTCCACACCTCAAGAATAATCAGCTTCGCCTCAACAAAACTCTCAACAATCTCAGATCGAGATCCAGTCAAACGAATCTTCGCCTGCTCCCTCAACTGCAGTTCCGTCGGCTTTCCTCCCGGTTTCTTCACCTCGATCGCGAGGAACTTCCCCTTCACCGAGAGCAACAGATCCGGTACTCCCTTCCGACCGTAAGTCCCTCCGGGGTACTTCACAATCCATACTTCCGGCAGTTTCTCCGCCCATCTCAAAATCTTCGTCTGAATGTCGCTCTCGGTCACGATACGCTCCTTCCGGCAAATCGACGAACTCCCGAAACCCGACTGGAGCCGCCCAGAACATAGGCTTCCCTCGCGCCAAGTCCATCTGATCGACCACCAGTCGATAGTTCTCTCTGGTTCGAGTGATGGCAACATACTTCAGGAAAAGGTCTTCGTAGAAGTCCACAGCAGCCCCGCTGGCTTTCTCGGTGCTGGCCGAAAGCACAAAGACATTGCGAGCGCCGAGTCCTTTCGCTGAGTGACAGGATCCCAGTCGAATCCCCGGATCTCTGACGCAGTCGATTCCGAACCTTTCAATCGCCTGGTCCAGCAGCAGCACCTTGTCGACTCTCCATCGCTCTGATCGAATGAAGTCTGCAAACTCAGGAGTCGCGCCCCACTCCTCGAGTTCATCCAGCGTTCGCTTCAATTCCTGACTGCATTCGGTTTTCTTCCACTTCGCTTTGGCCCCGCGAACAAATAACTCCTTCCCATCCATCTTCTGCGGGAACTCTTCCGTGACTCTCCTCCAGTCCTGTTCACTGATCCGCAGTCCGTCCCTGAGATCTCGCAGCACCAGGACGAAGGCAATCTGCACCGGCGATTCCCAGCGAGACTTCTGCTTCTCCTGAATCGATTTCCACGGAATCCCCGCAGAGTCCAGAAACTGCATAACCTTCCCAAGGTTAAACCAAGTCCGGCTCAGGACCATCGTGTCTGAATTCACCAGTAGCGGCAGTAATCTTACCAATTCCTTCCATTCCACCAAACCAGTGGTTCCTTCTCCAGTCTCGCTAACCGGCTCCCTCGACTCATATTGCGGATCTCTCCTCAGAATATCTTCGCCCCACTCAATCACCGGCTCAGGATTCCTCCAAGACCTGTTCAGAACTACACGTTTACCATCTTCCTTGGCCTGAATCTCCCTCGCCCTCATTATCTGCCACTCAGAGCCACTGAATCCGTAGACGGACTGATATACGTCCCCGAGCAACCAAAGCTCTCCAGCGGCCTCTGCTAGCCTCTGACAGCAGCGATCCAAGATACTCGAGCAATCCTGAAACTCGTCGATGATCCAGAGGTCGATTTCAGCAGGAACAGATCCCTCCGGGTACGTCTCCTGAAAATCCAGTTCCTCATCGACTCGAATACCTGCATACTTGAACAGTAGGTCACAAAAGTCCAGCTTCCCCCAGACCCGCTTCTGAGTTTCGTATTTTGTCACTATCTCACGGAAAGCCCCCATCTTATCGCAATCTGGCCTGATTTCACCGTTTTTGCGCTCACCTGCAGACCCCTCGGCGGGTCGCCGCCACCCAGTGCCTGAACGTAATTTATCCTGCATATAGGGCCATTTTTTATCACATGTTATACCTTGCTCACCCGGAAATTCAATTTCGCGTATAGGAGCATGTAGTGATGATTCTGAATTAAAAATGCTCCCTATAGATAGAATATTATTCGGAGCTTCAGAAAACCCTGTGTTTTCATTGAAAAAAGTGCGTGCGCCCACCCCAAAATGCGGGCGCACGGAGGCCGTGCTTGGGTGATCAGGGTGATCGCTGGTTTTGTACACCACTACGGTGTCGTTGATCTCTCTTAACCGAGTCAGTCGCGCTCTTTGGAGATCCCACCACGATAAAGCTTCATCAATCTTAGCTGACAGAGTTCCAGTCTCACCACCTCGTGGGGCACCGAGAACTTCCGTCATGAATCGTTTACCTTCAGCCGATTCGTGATCCAAGATACATTTCGGATCCAGTCCCAGCAAGCGTAGAACCGAAGAATGTATGGTTCTGAAGAAACCTTCCTTCTGCAAACGATCACAATCGACGCCAGTGAGCTTCGACGCACGCTGTGCAGCTTCGAGGCACGCTGAGCGACTGAAGCTACTGTATCCGACCTGATGCCACTTCAGACCGGCTCGTAGGCGATCCTCGAGCAGGCCCATCGCCATTTCAGTTTTCCCGCTTCCTGCGATTCCTACTACGACAGTCGTTTCAGGCATCGAATCACTCCTCATCGATAAAGCAGGCGCATCCCCCGAACTCATACGGATCCGCTGTAATTTCTCCGCTGGCAAGACCATCACGAAACTCAGAGAGTTTCATGTAAGTCACAACTCCGTTGATGTTCTTCCGGAGGAACGGTCGCGCAGTTTCACCAATTTCACGGTAGGCAATTTCTTCCTGTTCGACGTGCCACTGGTAGCGTTCAGGGAAGTGCTTTAGTAGCGTTGCGAATTGAGTCTGTCCACTGCGAACACAGAATCCTCCGCAGTTATTATGAGGAAAACCGTAGGAATAAAGTCTCGGCAATTTAATACCATACTTTTCGATGATTTCCGTCCTTGAGCAGTGAGAATGCATTCCGAAGCGATCCAGCAGGGAATCGACGATCACTGGCGCCCACGATTTTTTCGCTCGTTCGATGCGTTCCTGTTCATCGCGTCCCATGCCGAGGATCAGGGTCGCTGGTTTGCCTTTGTCGGTGTAGTTTTCTTTGATCCACTCGCGAACGACATCGGTTTTCAGTTTTTGGCTGCAGTGCGCTGTTCTGGTGTTACCGATGTATTTGACTTTTCTGAAGACATCCCAAGGAGTCATTCCGCAGGACAGTTTCACAATTGTCTGGCCGATGACTGCAGCAACATCATCCATGAATCTGTGAAGGTCTTCATCTTCGATCATTGTGTCGGCGAAGACGCATTCGAACTCCAGTCCATGCTCGAATGCAGTTAGTGCAGTGGCTGCTGATCCGACGCCGCCGCTGAAAGAGACGATGAGATTTTCCTTCCATTGGTCATCAAACGTCAGTTGAACCATCTTTTCCTCCATCATCATCGCCGCACAGCGACCAGATCGCCGAGAACGGCAGGCAA
>CAIXQV010000294.1 GCA_903921605.1 uncultured Planctomycetaceae bacterium
CGAAATCACCAGATCGACGGGGCCGGAAGATTCGAATCCCGCAATATCTCCGACGGAAAACTCCAGGTGCTGCAACTGCAACTCACGCACAATATTCGTACAAGTAGCAACGACGTCTTTGCGACGATCGAGACCGATGATACGAGTTTCACGCTGCAGGATATTGGTCAGCAAATAATGAGTCGCAAAGGTCAGATAACTTTTGCCGCAGCCAAAATCCACAATCTGAACCGGGCGGTCTGAGGGCAACTGTTCAACAATGTCGTTAATGAATTCCAGAAACCGATTAATCTGGCCAAACTTGCGAGCATGACTGGCACGAACGGTCCCGTCTTTCGTCATCACGCCAGTATGAATCAGAAAGGGACACGGAACACCTTCCGGGATCAGATAATTGCGTTTGCGATTGTGGCTGACGACTTCCGCGACAGGCTTGCCCGTGACCCCAGTCCGACGCAGAGTGCACTTTTCTTTGCGAGACGTGCGAGCTTCCCACAGAGCGTCCGCTGTGGTCACGTTGACATTGCGATAATCTTCTGTGGCCAGTCGCGCCAGCTCAGAAGACGCTTCGGCACTATTCAGATTGCGATGAAACTGCTGGGTTGCCGTGGAGGTTGTGAACTGCAGCATCCACTCGCCTCGGATTTCCGCAGGCCGCACGTCAACTCGCAGATTCTCCGCCCCCGCCGCTCGTGGCGCGCTAAAGGTGGCTTTTTGCAGAGTTCGCTGGGTCGCCGATTCCCGCAGGAGGCGAATAAGTTCTTCGGCGTGGTCAGACATGATACTTGGGAGGGCTCAATATTCTCAGCAGGGCAGATGCCTGTTATGCTGCTCGGGCAGGAGTTGAATTCGTTCGAAGAAATCGGGCATCTTCGTGATGCGGGGATTAGAACCAAATGGCGTTGAACAAGAAACAGCAGAAGCAGATTGAAGCCGCAAAGAACAAGATTACTCGTTTGCGAGGCCTCCTGACCGCTGCAAAAAATCAGCCGGATGATCCTAAGGAGATCCCGAAGCTTGAAAAGGAAATCGCCGACCTGAACGCGGAAATTGAACGAATCCGCAACGAGTAGAAACCGCTTTCTGACATCAGCACTTCGCACGGGGCGCAGCCGGAAGTTTTTGTAGCCGAATTTGTGAGAATTCGGAGCGACTCCCCGGAAGGCATCCGAATTCTCACGAATCCGGCTACTCTCAACAAACACCACTCAAAGCATTAATTGGACCGACGGTCATGTCACCGCCAACTGTGATCGTGGTTCATCCGCGAGAACGACGCAGCAAGTGTTCGGTTGAACCGCTGCGAAATAATCCGGATTTTGTCTTCACGACGTTTCCTCATCCCATCCCCCTCGACGTGACAAACTATGTACGTCTGGGGATCGGCGGGCGTTTGCTGTCTTCTGAAGATGCTGACCGCGGCCTGCTGTTGCTCGACGGAACCTGGCGATTAGCGGCCCGCATGGATCCCTTTTATTCGCACGTCGAAGTTCGCTCGCTGCCACTGATCCTCACCGCTTATCCTCGCAAGTCGGAAGTCTTTGCTGACCCCACCGAGGGCCTCGCTACGATCGAAGCTCTTTACGCCGCCCTCCGAATTCTGGGCCGTAAAACTCGTGGCCTGCTGGACCAATATCATTGGAAGCAGCAGTTTCTGGAACTCAACGGCTGGTCCGAGGATGAAGAATGGTCCAAGGACGAAAACTAAAGCCATACACCAGGGCGCCAAGGCCGGCGTGCATTGCGTTTCATTGAGGAATGACTTGACCGTCGGTTTAGGATATTCATGGGCGTGATTCTTTAGATTGATTAAACGGGCGGAAGAGAATTGGCCAGCAGTGAGTGCCGACTACATCGTCATTTCGAGAACTGCGGCCTATGGCTCAGCCTTGAGTTCGACGCCGGGCAGGCGCAAAGAAGGACATTCCCTGTCACAGGTCGGAATGAGCAATCTGGTTCACAAACAAAATAAAAAGCCGCAGTCGGTTATTGGCTCTGTCACCTGCCATTGCAGTCAATAACTTTACAGTCTCCATGACTCACATCCAGCGCGTTTCCTGCTCCCTCTGCGCCTCAGTGCCTTTGTGTGAAAAACGTGTTCTCACACAAAGGCACGGAGGCACAAAGAAAAGCAGATCAGACTAACTTACTGACCTCAGGGCCATCCAAACCGACAACTGAAGCAGATCGTCGCAACTCTCGATTCTCCTGTGATCCGCAACTTTTCACCGTTACCGAGCGGCCAGCACTGAGTCGATCGGTATTGCTTTGGCGTTGAAGCGGGAAGCTGGCGTGATGCGATTGGCCGACCGGCGTTTGCCCAGGTGTTCGACGGTGTGCAGCCAGAGTTCTGCCGACAGATTCAGTCGATCCAAAATTGGTGGAGCATTCTTCGGGATCACTCCACGTTTCCTCGGTTTCAACTGGCGGCCGGTCCAGTCGAGCAGTTGCAGGTATTCTGCCAGCGTCAAAAACATACAGCCCTTGTTCGAAGCTCGGCGGCTGCAACATTTCTCACGAGCCTTCTTTCGCTTCGGCTCCAGCTCCACTGGAGCAAGCCAGCCTGCGTTCCGGCCATGTTCGATTCGCACGTCCTTTGCATCCGCCATCGAAACGTCATCGGCAGACTTGAGATCGGCAATGCGGTCCTGAGCAGTCGTGAAGTCACTCTTCTCCGGAGTTGCCGCCAGACTGGCTCGCACCGGGTTCAGATCCACGTAAGCCATGCACGTCGGGGTGGCTGCCTCATCAGGCAGGACCGTCGCCTTGAAGCGGCCCTGCCAGAACCGCCCGGTGCATTCGTCCCCGGCATTCGCCATGCGAGCAATCACTTCCGAAGTGCATCGCATGAACCATGAAACGCTGGACAGTCGAGCCCGCAACTCCGCCAGAGTATTCGCATCGGCCGTCAGGTGTTTGAGATCCGTGTTAGCAGGCTTCGCCTTGGAACCATCCCTGTTTCTGAGTGAAGTGCAGCCATTGTTCTAACACGGCATGGCCCTCGATGCTGATACTTTAGCTGCTGCCGTTAAAGGCCATTTTTCGCGGACGACAATTTACGTCCACGTGGTGGTTCAATCGACTCAATTAGGGATTGAATTAGACGACGAGCGTTTCGCGTGCTCATGAAGGCGGTTGGTTTGATAAGCTTCAATCAGACGCTCCAGCATTTCCAGACGATAGCGGATTCTTTGTCCTCGTTCAGTGTCACGTTGGCGTCGAGGTTTGTTGAAGACTTTAATCTCCTTCACGTTGGGCACGATGTCAATGCCGTCACGTACGGCTGCATCGACAGATTCGAAGTGATGGTGTTCTGCCAGCACAATTCGATTGGGTTCCAGCACCAGTGTATAACCGTAGTCGCCGTAAGCCTCGGAGAACGCCCCGTCGATGGTGATGGCCTTGCCACTACGTTTCAGAGGTGACTCGCCTTTTTCAACCTTCACCGGCACATGTCCGTTGACGATCAATCCACCTTCCGACGACATCCCAAATTCCGCCAGCACTTTGTCGCAGAATTCGACTTCGTGGATCAACGTGAAATAGGGGTCCTTGGTTTCGCGATGAGAATTTTTATCCTGAATAAAATCGCGTTCAAAGGTGGCGATGCGATCCTTGCCGAACAAAGGCGATCGAGGACCGCTCCACAGGTACCACAGAAAATCCAGATCCGGCTCCGCTGCATTCACCACAGCTCGGCGAACGATCGTTTCAATGCCTTCAAAAAGTTTGCGGCCGGCCAACAATTGCCCGTCGACACTAAGCGGCAGAAAGGTGCCAGCAGCGTCCACTGGCACGCAGCCGTGAAAGATCAGGCACTCATCGCGACGGAGATACATGGAGCCGTGCCCGACCATAAATCGGATCTGCTGTTGCAGTTTTTGACTGCTGAGAAACGAATGCTTCATCACAGCCAGGCAGGATAACTCTTCGGGCGTCAACCGGTACGGGTCTGCCGGGTCAATCGTCGGAAAGAGTTTGTCTCGCAGGTCATAGGTGATGCCATCGATCTGGATTGTGCCGCGCGATTGATCAATGCGGTGCAGCAGGCGTCGATGATCCAGTTGCCATTGAGGATTCCGCTCAAGCAGCTGGCCTTCCAGTTTGAACTGCATAATGGCCGCTGCTTTCTGCATACGAGCCACGACGTCGTTCGATCGCATGCCATTGCTTTTTGGCATGAAATATTGCGCCGGATCGTCTGCGTAAACCGTGCGGGCCAGATGTTCCAGCGGTGTCAGAGGAATGCTGTAGCCTTCATCTAACTGGCCAATTCGGCGGTACCTGAGCGACACTCGCAGCACCGTACAAATCAACGCTTCGTGGCCCAGAGCGGCCCCCATCCACAGGACATCGTGATTGCCCCAGATGAATTCCACGTTCGGCTGCAGGCGAAGATATTCGACAACCCTGTCCCCACGTGGACCTCGATCCCAGCAGTCGCCGCCGATAATCAATTCATCGACCGCCAGATTACGAATCAGCCGCCCTACCAGATGAATCAGGTGCAATGCTCGGCCGCGTTTGACAAGTTCCTCCAGCATTGCCCCGATAAACTCCGGACCACGCTCGGTGGAGGGAGAATGCAGCAGTTCCAACAGCAGCTCACTGTACTCGGCCGGAAAGAGTCGAGTCGCCAATCGCAGGCTGTAATTGGAAACAAGATATCGCAGCAGTTCCAATTGAGGCTGCAAAGTGCGCGTCGCATAGGCCAAAACATCTTCGGGCCGCGTGAGTGTTTGACGCAGTCGTGCGGTGACCTCGGCCGGATAGAACGTAAGCTTCAGGAACTCGGCCATCTCCTGTGCATTCATGCGGTCGGCAAACATCTCTTCAACCAGAGGCCGCAGTGTTCCCGATGCATTGTTGATCACATGTTGCAGCTTCTTGTCTTCGCCATGAATATCGCTGATCACATGCACTGCGCTTTTCGGCAACGTCTGCACTGCCGCCAATCGAGCGACTTCGGCGATCGCCGCGTCAACATTGGGGTACTCCAATGCGAGCAGCTCCAGCATGGCAAGATCGGCTTCGGGGCGTTTAAACGACAGAGATGTGTTGGGCATCGGTTTTTACAATTGACTTCAGGCGTAAGAATCTGATCCCGAATTCGGCTCACATAACCGAAAAAAAGATCGGAACTTAGATGTTCATACCACCGGCGATTCAGGAACAGCGGTTAATTCTCGCCGTATGCAGTCGAATGTTCGACACAGTGAGCCAGGCCGGCAGGATAAAAAAAAGTGGAATGAAAAATTTAACAGGAAGGACGTTTACCTGATGATTGATCCGCGGTGAATGCATGAACCTCCCCTGAACTTGTGGGGCGAATCACTGTAAAATCAACAGCCTAGGATCAGCCGAACAGCCAGTGATGCGGGTTTCTCCCATGATGGTGGACTCGTGCGTGATGAGCCGCCAGCAGCGACTTGATGTAGATTCCTCGATCATACGGATGTCATTCATTTTCAGATCGGATTCGCGAAACGGACGCTCCGGCAGAAGCTTCGAGGTGATTTCATGCACCAACGATTGCATGCGTGGAGGTGTTAGTTGCCGCAGGGTACGGCTAACGCTTTCGATGACATCCGAATGCTTCAGCACCGCCGTTTCGCGAGACTGCGGCTTGGGGCTCGAATAACGGAAGCTGGATCCGTCCGCATCAGAATGATGGTTCCCATTCTTTTTGGGAGCCGTCTCGCGACAGTTCTATCTGGCCCCTGATGCGGGATGCCCGTGAACTCTCTCCGACTTGCCGAGAGACAACTATCGGATCCGGAGGCGAGACTACCGCAGCAGTCGACCAGAGCCCTCAGCCGACTCGTGAGTTGACCAGCTTCAGCAAGGCCGCGGCCATCTCGTTGATCTCTGATTCCGACTGCAGCAACGCCGTATGATGCAATGTCATCAAACGGGTGTGTAAATTCTGAGCGTTGATCAGGTCACCGACAGCTCGAAAACGACGCGAGCTGTGCGTCAAATGCAGGGCGGGAAGAGCAGGATCAAGTGGAATCCCAAGCTTGCGAGCTTCCACAGAAAACTGTTCGCGATCTGGCGCGTCGAATTGATCGGATAGGATCAATCCGAATTTGTAAAACGCCGGCCGAGTCAGCTCAGAGATGAGATCATCCGCAGTCAAAGTTGGCTTCAGGAGACTTTGCGGAGAAAGACAATTGGCGAGTTGGACAGCACGAATTTGGCGAGCTGCATTGCGTGCATCGAGTTGTTGCAACTGTGGCACCAACACGGCCGCCTGCATTTCTGAAAGCGGATAAGCCTCGTTGCCACGCTGAGTATACAACTTGATTCGCTGAGCCATCGCAGCATCGGATGTCAGCAAGGCACCGCCACGTCCGGATGTCAGCAGTTTGCTTCCCCCAAAACTTAACACCCCGATGTCGCCAAGACTTCCCGCTCGCTGCCCGGCAATGATAGCTCCTGGAGACTGGCAGGCATCTTCAATCACAGCGATGCCACGAACGCCAGCGATGTTGCGGAGTTCCGCAATCGGAGCGAAATGTCCATGCAGGTGAGAAACGACAATCGCCTTCGTCCGTTCGGTGATGGCGTCTTCCAGATTTTTCAGATCCATTACAGGCTGACCGGGAAGTACATCGATCAGAACCGGAGTCGCTCCCACCGTTAGAACGTTGATCAGATTGGCTTTGAAATCATAGGCCGCAAGGATCACTTCATCCCCGGCCGAAACGGGCACCGAGCGCAATGCAAGTTCGACGGCAGATGTCCCGCTGCTGCAGAGCATGACATGCTCCACACCGTGCATTTGGCCAAGTTCTTCTTGCAGACGAGCACAATGCGGGCCGTGATAGCGTCCCCAGGAACCGTCGGCCATCATGGATTCGAACACCGCACGGATTGCGTCGTCTGTGATGGGCCAGGCTGTGTTAATCGGCTGCGAGTTGATGTCGCTCATTATTCATTCCTCCGCATGGCGAGCGTGACCCGCTGAACTGCAGATGAACAGAATTGTCACCACCGCAAAGACGGCGGCAACCCCGGCAAACATCAACGGATAGGCATAAGGAGTTTCCGGCTTGGCGTATCTTAAAAAGATGCCAATGATCGGGGCAGAGATAAATGTGCCGACGTCAAACATCGCAAGAATCAGGGATGTCGCGACTCCCAGATAGCGGCGCGGAAAAACAGCCGTCCCGGCCGACATAATCGAAGGAAACAATAACGCATGCGCTATCCCGGCTAACGCGGCCGGAGCAATCAGGTGCCAGGTATTCGTGACCGGCACGTAAC
>CAIXQV010000295.1 GCA_903921605.1 uncultured Planctomycetaceae bacterium
TGGTCACAGCGGCACACATGCGAGCGTAAAGTGCGTCCAGATCCTCGCCATCACCGATGTCGATCTTCAGTCCATGTCCTTCAAGAGTACGGGACACATCAAAGCCCTTCAGATAATCTGAAGGATGACCGGCGATCGTGACGTCATTGTCGTCGATGAGCAGCTTGACGTTCAACTTCTGAGCAACAGCCAGACGAGCAGCCTCCGCGTCATTGCCTTCCATCTGAGATCCATCGGAGCCCAGCATGAATACAACCTGCCCTGGATTTGCAATGGCCACTCCATTAACGAACGGCCACATATGTCCGAGGCGGCCCGAGGAGAATTTGACTCCCGGAGTAAATCCGCGTTCCGGGTGTCCCGGCAAATGGGACAGGTATTCGCGGTAGTGATACAGCTTCTCGACCGGCAGATCGCCTTCCAGAGTTGCCATGAGATACTGAGTCGCCACGCGATGGCCAGCTTCGTCGAAGAAGATCGGCAGTACGGAAGGCTTTCCACCCGCTTCCGAAAACTTCATGAAGCTGTGCATGATGCAAACTTCGGGAACCGTGTCGAACGGTCCGCCGGTGTGTCCGCCGAGTCCCTTCGCATCTGCGATGGCCGTGAAGAAAACAATCGCATCGCGACAGATATCGATGTTCTTCTTCAGAGTGTCCCGCTGTTCCGCAGTTAACTTCGGGCTCCTCGGATCTAGAGGCAGGGCTTTGTATTGGTCGAGCGGAATCGGGAACTCGGCAACCGCGGTCATCGTGATGATTCTCCATCATTAAAGTCGCACAGGAAAAAGGCGATCACACTGCCCGGGAACCGGAAGTGAGAAAGCAGCAGGGGAAAACAGCCTGTTTTCCGTTCAGACCAGAACAGGTCGTCTGCAGTTGACTGGGAAGTATGAAGCCACTGCAGGGAATTGCAATTCCAGAGTGTTCCCACCCGCATTCCGGCCTGCTTTTCTCATTTGGACAGCAGCAATTACCGTCGCCGCCAAAGGGCACGGTAGATGGGAAGACCCAGCTTCCGCTTTTTCCGTTCGAAACTCGTGTGGTAATCCATGTCGTGGTCGGCATCACGCTCGGGCGGAGGAGGGCAGATTTCAAAATCAGCATGGTCATCCATCAGCCCGCGGACCATTTCAAAATAGTCAGCGACGTCAGTCCAATGGTGCACAAACCCGCCCGGCTTCAGGATTCGAGCCAACAAGTGCGTGAACTCGAAGTTAAATATACGCCGTTTACGATGTCGCTTCTTCCACCAGGGATCCGGAAAGTAAACATGGGCGGCCTGAACCGTGCCCGGTTCGATCATGCTCGCGAGCACCGCAGTCCCGTCTCCGCCGATGACTCGCGCATTCGGGAGGTTCTGCTTCATCAGTCGAGTCGCAGTGCGCCGGCCCTCTCGGTAATCAATTTCCAGGCCGACAAAATTTGTGTCGGGAGTCGTCACGGCGGCATTGAACAGGAACAGCCCGCGACCGCAGCCAATATCCAGTTCCACCGGCAAATCGTTGCCAAAGAACTCATTCCAGCGCAGGTGTGGACCGATTTCGGGCACCGTCTGAAACCACGGTTTGATCGGTTTAATGGGCGCGGTTTGCATGCAGTGATCTTTGAGGAGGCCGCTTTGTTCAGTATCCCGGGAAGCTCTTTAGCGGGCTGATTTCCCTAACCAGCTTTATTCACAGTCACGCCAAGCATCTGACCTTCAAACATCAGCTCGCCATCGACAAAACCCTGGAAGTTGAACTGCGCCAGACGACGAGCCATCACTCGGGTGACCTTGGCAATCATATCCAATCGTGAACCAGGGTAAATCGGCTTGCGAAAGCGAACTTCATCCATCCCGCCGAAACCCAGATAGTCGCCGCCAATCAGATCGTACTTCCGTGCATAGAAGCCTCCAAGCTGCGCGGCGGCTTCGCACTGCACAACGCCTGGCATCAAAGGATACCCGGGCATATGGCCGCGGGACCAGAACTCGGAATCTGACACTTGCTTGTAGCCAACAATCAGATGCTGAGACTGATCCACATGGACGATGGCGGTCAGCTGCTCCATCTCAAATCGCTGAGGATTTACGGCCCGAATGCCTTCGATCGTAAACAGAGGCTTGCTGAAATCCAGCGCCTTCAAATCACAAATGGGTTCCGAAGCCATCGACTCAATACTCCAACACTCAATAACTCAAAATGAACCTTGGAACACGACAAAGTAAGGCGTTCCTCTGACCGTCTGAACGGTTCCGTCTCGAAGTTCGCGAATTGCAATAGGAACGAGTCGCTCTCGCAAGGCACTCAGGGATTTACGGTCGACATTTTTCAACTTCTGTGCGGATTCTGTGCTGAATGTCGCACCCTGAGACAGCCTGATCCAGACTGTGCTCGAGAAATCCACTTTCGACCCCGGAATTCTGCCGTGGCACACTTGTTGCCTTTTCCTGCAGATGCTGCGTTGATCCTGATCGGGAACTGACCTTGTTCCTACACGCAGCCTCGATTTGTTCAACCATTGCCTTCGAAAGCCTCCCCATGCGGAAGAATGACCCTGTTTCTCACATCATGGCGAAAGACGTTATCACTTTGGATCTGAATGACCCGATCTCCAGGGCCCGGCGATTGTTCGAGGATTCCGGAATTCACCACCTGCCTGTTCTGAGCGGTGGCGAACTTGTCGGCCTGCTGACATGGACCGATTTCCTGCGAATCAGCTTCGGGGAATTTGGCAACCAGGACGTTCGCAGCCTCGACGCAATGCTGGATCACACCTACCGCCTGAAAGATGTCATGAAGGCAGACCCCGTATCACTTCCAACGTCCAGCACGGTCCGTGATGCGGCGCAACTGCTGAGCACTCAGGGGTTTCACTCAGTGCCAATCGTCGAGGGCAAGAAACTGGTAGGCCTGGTCACTTCGACCGATCTGATCCGCTATCTGGTCGAGCAGTATTGATCAAAGAATTGTGCGAAGAACCCGGATTCCTGCGATCGTGCTACAAAAAAGCTCCGAAATCAGGTTTCCGGTTCACAATTTCGCTCTCCTTTGTTAAACCTCTTGTCTCACGCATTCCACGCAGTTTCAGAGAATGCGAATCCTGAGGCAAGGACGTTGGGGATATGGAATCAGCACTCATCTTGTTCTTCATGGGCGTTATGTCCCTGATGCTGCTGGGGATGCTGTACGGTGAACGCCTCAGCATGCTGGCTATTTTTGACGGCGATTGGCTGGGTCCGATCAGCTCGATCTTCGAACGGCTCTGGAACGGACTTGTTCAGGGCTTCGATGAGACTCTTGAATTCTTCCTTGCCCATCTTTCGTGGGTTGTTGCAGCCGCCTCAGGAACAGCCGGACTTGTCATCATCGCCTTCCTGATGGGAGGCGGCCTGGCGTCAGATGCAGCCGCTTACCATCGCGATACGTTAACGCCCCTGCGCTCTGGTGGAGTGATCGACAAAGTCACGGCCGTGGCTGCGCGAGCGTCGCAGGCTCCGATCATCCTTGCGAAGGAAGATCGCGATGACTCCCAGTTGGTGTCGCAGATCAGAACTGCTGATTACATTGTATTCGGTCGTCCTGAGTACACTCCAATTCGCCCGCGTCCCCGTCGTCCCATTGACGGCTCGATCAACTATCCGCCAAGTTCGATTACAGACATCCCAATGCTCGACGTAACGTTTCGTCGTCTGGGCAGTTCCGTGATCCGTTCAGAGATGAATCCCGACATGGTGACTCGAGGTCGCCTGGTTGACTCGTTGCCTGACACCTATTTTATCGACCGTATCGTGCGCAGATTGCGACAGGATAACTGGCGTGAAGCTCTTGGCTTGCCCGGAGATGATCTCGGGTTGCCTCAGGATAATCTGCCCGAATCGCCCTTGGCCGACGTAGAAGATCTGGAGTCTCGCGTCAAAATCACGCCGGGAGCTTATGTCTCGACACATGATCTGCGAGTCGAAAAAAGTGTTCCCGAAGAAACGACATCAGGCGACATTACGATTCAGGTGTCGCTTTCAAATCTGGGCGATAAAACGATCGACGGATTGCTCGTTCGTGAAATCCTGCCATTTGATACGGTCGTTCGCGGAGTAAGTCCGAACGCAGTCTTTCGCGACGATACTCTAACGTGGCTCGTCGATGATTTACGTCCGGCTGAAGAATACGTTCTGCGGTTCACGGTCGTGGCTCCCACAAGCTTCAGCGTGAGTGGCGGACGTCGTTCGCTGTTCGAATCGCTGACCGAAGTCTCAGCCGCAACGGCCGTGGCAGCGCGAACTCGGGTGACCGACGAGAGCCCGGTCGTCGATCCATTCCCTTCCGAGCGATTGCGTCCAGCACCGACGCCGGCACCACTTCCACGAAGAGAAACCACACCGCGACGAGAACTGGCAGGTACACCAACGTTGCGTCTGTCAATTCAGGACCAGCAGGAGATTGCTCGCGTTGGCGAATGGACACAAGTCATGTTTGCCCTGACCAATAGCGGCACAGCAGACGCGGCAGCCGTTCGCTTGCGACTCGTTCTGGACGAATCTCTTGATCAGCCAGACCTGTTGCGTCTGCCGGTCGCAGATCGCGTTGTCTTCGTGGACGTAGATAAGGTGGCTGTCGGCCAAACTCGACGCTTCCGACTCGAAGTGCGTCCTAACGCCAGTGGCGAAACCTTGTCAACGGCCGAAGTCCTTCTTGAGGGAAGTCGCGTCGACCGGCGTACCTTCCGGCTCGTGGCTCGAGACGCCAACGAGTCTCGACCACGCCCCGAGAATGTCATTCGGTGAATGAGGACCCTGCCCCCGATCGCTCCGGCAAAGCCACTGGCAGATCCCATGCCTGCGGCGGAGCAGCAGCGTGAAATTCCGCGGGGACCCGCTTTACAAACTCAGCAGCCTCGAACCCAGCAGACCAAAACGAAGCGGCCGGAAACACGGCCGCCCCGCGTCATAACTCCATCGCGTTCAGCATGGCCAGTCCGTGAAGAGGAAGACTGTCTACAAACGTGGCATCTTCCAGATGACTTACCAACTGCTTGCCGCCGCCTCCCGTTACAAAAACCTGAGGTCGACTGCTCTCCAAAAATTGAGTCGAAGCCGCCGAAGACAAACGGACGATAAGTTCCTTAACAGCGCCGAGTTGACCGACGAACAGACCGGCGAGCATAGCCGCCTCCGTATTCCTGCCAGGCAGCGTCGGAAGGTCGGTGAGCTCTTCATCAACATTCAGCAGTGGTAGCCGCGCGGTGTAATCATGCATTGCGTGCGCCGACAGTCGGAGCCCCGGCAAGATGCTGCCACCGCGAAATATCCCATCGGAGGTCACAAGATCCACGGTCGTTGCTGTCCCGGAATCAACCACAATCACCGGTCGACCGGGTTTACTCATCCGACTTCCGGCGAAGGCATTCAACAGCCGATCCACGCCAACCCGTTCTGGAAAATCGACGTCTACGCCTACTGGAATCTGACGAAAACCAAAGATCGTGACGGGACGACAATCCTGAATAGGCCAACTGTGCAAGAGCAGATCACGAGTTTCCGGATCACTGGCCGCCACCATCGTGATCGCAGGAGCCTTCACACCCAGACTTTGCCACCATTCATGAAACGCACGTGAGACGTCGGCTGTCTCATTGAGAATGCGAGCAGCAATCTCCAGAGGTTCAGGATTCTTCGCTGACGTCTGTCGAAACAGCCCGAATTTTGCGCGAGTATTCCCAACGTCAATTGCGAGGATATGTTTTCCGTCAGCCATGGAAGCCTGGAGGATAAAAAAGTTTTCGAACAGACCTTAAGGGACAAACGAAAATATCAGTGTCAGCTTTTGCTCCGCAACGGCACGTGCTTTCGCAGAGCGAACACCAACACTTACACGACATCGATACGCCGGTCCTTATTGAGCCCCTCTGAGTCACACTTCAAATCGCAATCCTATTTCTTCGGGCGAGCTGCCGCTCTGGCAATCCAGGTCTCGGGATCTTCATCAAACGCGGCTTTGCAACCACTACAGCAAACCCAGTAAGAACGGCCTTTGAACACAATTTCCGTCGTTCCCAGACCTTCTGAAATGATGCAGGTCTTCTCAGCATAATCCGTGTCACTCAGGGCAAACGAAGTTCCTTCGCGTTGAGTTGAAACTGTGTCGTACCTTGTAAAAGCCGCGTTGCCGCGTCGCTTGGCCACTTCCAGCAGATAGCGATTATTCTCCTGCTGTTCGAACGACAACTGCCACATTTCACCAGAAGACTGTCCGGACTTGTCAACCTGATTGAATTCAAGTCGAAACACTTTATGGAGCTTGTCGTCGCTTCCCACAATCTCATGGACCGGGTCTGTAAAGTCGCCAACAAACTCTCGCTTTGTTCCGGCAGTATCAGTGGCCGTCAAAGTAAATTTCTGGTCGTCAACATTCCAACTGAGTCGTCCCTGCTTCAAGTACGGGCTCTTATCGGAGTTGATCGTCAGAGCCGGATTCTTCGCATCGGTTCGCAAGTCCCAAACCCATTCATGATTGTCGACAGCCTTAAAGTTTTCGTACTCCCGGCGAGTCGTCCCGCGCCATTGCCCTAATAGAATCTGCAGGGGTTGCAGATGCGTGATAATTGCCTGGATCTGCTTTTCGGTATCAGACTTTCCGCTCGCAGAAGTATCATCTCCACCAGCTCCTTTGGAACCGGAGAGACCGCTTAACGACAGTGGCTTTAGTTCAAACGTCTCTTCTGTCGGCTCGGCTTTCACCATCCCATCCGAGGTCTTCGTCTCGGTAGACGGGGACTGCCCGGAAACTGGTGTCACGACCTCTGACGTCGCAGTAGTGTTGCCGTCCGCGGTCCCGTCTTCCCCGCACCCTGCAGACATCAGAGCACCCGCGAAAGCAGCCAAAGCCGCGTTCTTAAGCCGTATTTTCATTGCCATATCCAATTCTGAAACTTTCAGACCCGAGTTGGTCGCGTATAGCGATCATCCCATTCTTTCATGCCTCGCGATACCTGTCTACAGAGTTTCTCCAGATCGGCTGCTCCAACGCCCTTGATCGCTTTTCATTTGACCACTTTCTGAACACGATACGAAAAAGCCTGTCGACCCTCACACCGGGTCACCTGCGGGTTTTATTGAGGCACCCGCCTCTGTCTCAGCTTTCCTGATCAAGCCGAAAGGACCAATTTCTGATGTTACGATTTTCAATCCTGAGCCTTGCGATGCTGGCTCTCACTGTGGCTCCACTGACACATGCGGCCGACGACAAGTGGGTGAGTCTGTTCGATGGCAAGACCCTGAGCGGCTGGAAAAAGGCCGAACACGGGAAGGCTACCTATGAAGTCAAGGACGGCACAATTCACGGCGTGACCGTGGAAGGCAGCCCGAATACCTTCCTGGCCAGCGAAAAAGAGTTTGGCGATTTTGAACTTGAGTTCGAAGTGAAGGTTCATGATCAGCTCAATTCCGGCGTTCAGATCCGCTCGCGTGGAAAGACTGAAGCCGATGTCGATGCCAACAAGCAGGGACTTGGAGTTTTCCACGGCCCACAGGTAGAGATTGAAGCAGGGCCTGGCCAGGCTGGATACATTTACGGAGAATCAACCAAGTACGGCTGGCTCTCACCGGAACCGAAAGACGAAAAGCACACTCACGATTTCTTTAAGAATGGTGAGTGGAATCAGTACCGCATCGTCGCCAAGGGTGCTCGAATCCAGACCTGGATCAACGGTCATATGGTTGCCGACTTGACTCATGAAGAGATCTATAAGACTCATCCAAAGGGCCACATCGGCCTGCAGGTTCACGGCATCGGCGCCGGCACCGGTCCATTCGACGTGTCATGGCGTAACATCCGCATCCGCGAACTATGATCTCGTTATGCTGCAATTCCAACGCGAGCCGAAAGCCCGACCTCAAAGAGTGTCGGGCTTTTTTGTTCCGCGGTTCGCCGTCATGCGTTGTTCAGACAATCATCAACAAGCATGCTGTGAATCACACATTTACAAGTTCAGGCTGCCGACCGTCGCCTAAAGCGCCTTCACATCCGGGAACAGCATACTCACACTCGTTCGGTCATGGATGGAGCGGATGGCCTGAGCAAACAGTGGTGCGACAGAAATGACTTCGATCTTTTTTCCAAGCGGCTCAATAGCGGGCTCGACCGTGTCGGTGATAAAGAGACTCCGGATCTCGCTGTTTTCGATTCGGGCCACGGCCCCGTCCGACAACACCCCGTGTGAAACCGCGGCGTAGATGTCTTTGGCTCCGCGTGCCTTGAGCACTTCCGCCATGCTGACAAGAGATCCACCGGTGATGGTGAAATCATCGACCATCAACACATTGCAGCCGTCGACCGAACCGATTACTTCCAGTACCTGAGCACGCTCGGTGTGATCTTTCCGCTGTTTATTCCCGATGACAACAGGCACACCCAAAAGATTGGCGTAGGATGACGCAGACTTTGCAAAGCCGACGTCCGGACTGCAGATAACAAGATTAGGGATATCCAGAGAACGAACATGGTCGCAGATCACTTTGCGAGCATACAAGTGGTCGACCGGAACACTGAAAAACCCCTGAATCTGCGGACTGTGCAGATCCATTGTCAGAACTCGATCTGCCCCGGCGGCTTCGATGGCATCCGCACAGACGCGGGCTCGAATTGAAACTCGTGGCTCATCCTTCTTGTCGCCCTTGGCATAGCTGAAGTAAGGAATCACCGCCGTAACCTGCGAAGCACTAGCGCGTTTCAGGGCATCAATCCAGAACAACAACTCCACGAAATTGTCATTCACCGGACGATGCACGCCCTGAATCACGAACGTGTCTCGCCCGCGGACGTTCTCGAGAACTCGGACAAAGACATTGCCCTCGCTGAAGATCTGAGCCTGACAGGGAGCCAGCTTGACTCCCAGTGCGTCAGCAATTCGCTGAGCAAAGATGGGATTGCCCGAGCCCGCAAGGATCGCCAGATCGCCCATCGGAGAATCAGCCATCGGTCGGAATTCTTGTTTCGTATTCGAATCTGAGGACATAAGAAATGACGGTTCCGTTGGATGGAGAACTGGGCGACCGATTCACAGTAAACTGCGTCCGGCGACAAGTTTGATGAAGCCACAACCAGCCGGAACTTCCAATTTCCGTCCGCTGCCGAGAGGGTCAATCAGGACTTTGCGAGAAGTCCCAATAGTTCGAGCTTTGATCGGCATTCGTCGCGTTCGCGACTACGAATCAGTGAGACCCACGCAGGATCCTGCGCCGCAAGAAACTCGTCGTTCGAATAAGGAGGAGCAGATTTCGCCGCTGCCGCATGGGCTGTCAGCCGCTGAATGACTTCGCGATCAAGTCGAGTCAAAAACATCGACTGCATGCGATAGTCCAGAAATGCTTCCCAAACCATGGGGAACAGCGGAGCAACAATCTTCTCGCCAATCGCCGTTGCGTAATTCCGAATTTCCAACTGTGCATGGCTATCCATTCGCAGAGCAAGGAAGTGCAGCAGATTATGCAGATCGATTTTCCAGTAAGCTTCGGTGTAGGTGGAAAGCGGCAGATCCTTGCGAGCCTGCTCGCGAGCAACTCCAGTTTCAATTCGACTTTGATACACCGAGCGAATCTTCTGCTGAAGTTCCTGCTCTTCAATGGTCAGCTTTGCTCCCAGATCAACCGGCAGAGCATCGCCGCTTCCCTGACGATTGGATTCCGCCTGTGTTCGCCACTGGTCTTCCGGCGTCCCCTGAGCAGCCTCGATAGCCAATGAGTAACGCGTGCTGTATTCGTTGATATTGGCCGTCCGATGTCGAACCCACTGCCGCCAGCAGTCCATGGGGACTCGCACGAGAAACTTTATCTCGGCCATTTCCAATGGCGTGGTATGACGATGTCGCAGCAGATAACGAATCAGAGTTCGGTCGTCACTGACTTTCTTTGTTCCATCCCCATAGCTGACCCGAGCGGCCTGAACGACGCTGCTGTCATCACCCATGACGTCGACAAGACAGACAAATCCGTCATCCAGAACCGAAAACTTCTGCCAGCGCAGTTCGTTGACCTGGGCGAGACGATCGTTGGCGGACTGCCGGGATTCCGGCGTTGAAGTTTCCTGTGACATGGGCCGTTCTGTTCAGACAAAGTCAGTGGTGACGGAGAGGAGATCGGAAATGCCTGCGGTTGCATTTTCCAACCGCAAACGCGAACTGTAAGCTTAGAACCGCACGTTTCCAATGATCGGCGTTCATTCTCACATTCCACTGCTGCGGAACTGCCACACATGTTTTACAGTCATATGAATGACACGCCGGTTGGTCGCCTCCTGATTGCCGGTGATGACAACGGTTTACGGCATGTTTCCTTTGCAAAAACGCATTTCAGTTCCCGGGAAATCGCTCCAGACGAGAGCTGGGAACTTAGCGAACGCAGGCTGAAGGAACCCCGCTGCCAGCTAAAAGCCTACTTTGCCGGAAAACTGAAGGCCTTCGATCTGCCTCTGGCTGCGGAGGGGACCGACTTTCAGAAGCGAGTGTGGGATGCTCTGTGCCAAATTCCTTACGGCAGCACTGCCAGCTATGGGGAAATCGCCCAGGCTATTGGCAATCCGGCGGCCTCGCGAGCAGTCGGTCTGGCGAACGGCCAGAATCCGATCGCTATTATTGTTCCCTGCCATCGAGTCATCGGCAAGAACGGGAAACTGGTTGGCTATGGCGGCGGTCTCGAACACAAACAAACGCTGTTGAAACTTGAAGGCATCGGTGGTTATTGAAGGAATGCCACCTTCGTGCGAACAATAGTCCCGTCGGCGGAGCGACGGGCTTACGGTACGCCCGTCGCTCCGCCGACGGGATCGCTCAAGCGCCCTGCAAATGCTGGCGAACTGATTCCGTCGTCGGCGACTGAATGATCCCGCGTTCCGTGATGATTGCACTGATCAATTCACACGGAGTCACATCAAACGCCGGGTTGTAAACCGCGATGCCGTCTGGAGCCGTCTGCTTGCCAAATCCGTGAGTGATCTCCTGCGGACTTCGTTGCTCAATCGGAATCTGACTTCCGTCTGTAATCGCCATATCAAACGTGCTGGAAGGGGCAGCGATGCAGAAAGGAATTCCGTGATACTTCGCCAGCACGGCTACGCCGTAAGTTCCAATCTTGTTCGCTGAATCGCCGTTCGCCGCAATGCGATCGGCGCCCGTGATCACCATTTGAACGCGACCTTCTTTCATGACCTGAGCCGCCATATTGTCGCAGATCAAGGTCACGGGGATTTTTCGTTGCTGTAGCTCCCACGCCGTCAGACGAGCTCCCTGAAGCAGTGGTCGCGTCTCATCAGCAAACACGTGAATCTGTTTGCCTTCGGCAGAGGCCGCAAACATAACGGACAGAGCAGTGCCATCGCCAGCTGTCGCCAATCCGCCGGCATTGCAGTGAGTTAAGACTGACATTCCGGATTTCAGCAACTGGCTTCCATGTCGACCAATCGCCAGGCACATTTCCCTGTCTTCACGATCAATCTCAGCGGCTTCAGCCAGCATTCGATCGTGCAAAATCGCAGATGTCATCCCTTCCACAATGGCCTGATCATTGGCAACGGACCGCATCCGATCCAGTGCCCAGAACAGATTGACGGCGGTAGGGCGACTCGTCGCAAGATAGTCCGCAGCACCTTTGACTCGATTGAGAAACCGAGCCAGCGGTTCGCTTCGATGCGACTGACATCCAATGACGAGACCGTATGCAGCCGCCACACCAATGGCCGGTGCACCTCGAACACGGAGGGTCTTAATTGCTTCCCAGACCTGCTCGACAGAGCGACAGGAAATCTCTGTAAATTGCTCGGGCAGCAAAGTCTGATCGATCAGGCCCAAAGTCCCAGAAGCACCTCCCTGCCATCGCAGGGTGTGATAAGCCGTTGTCATTCGTCGCCTGACTTACTCTTTCACATAGTGAATTGAGGCCGAGTGTTCGCGAGGTAAATCAGCGACACAGCGGCCTCAATCGTAGAAAAAAACGGAACAGATTCCGAATTTTTTGGATTACGCGAATAGCTCCATCGCTGCGTCGTACTTAACCATTTCGCGAGGCTGATTCAGGTGATTGTAGACGGTTCGACGCGGATACAATCCGACGGAATGGTAAATGGACGCCAGCAATTCGCCCGGATGAATTGGACCATCAGCCGGAGCCGAAGCCGTATCATCCGACTTGCCATGAACATAACCACGCTTCATGCCAGCACCGGCCACAACGCCCGTGTAGCAGTACGGCCAGTGATCCCGACCGTCGTCGCTGTTGCTGTTTCCGGAGGTGCTGACACCGCGTTTTGGACTGCGCCCGAATTCACCAACAGCCACAACCAATGTGTCTTTCAGCAGGCCGCGTTCGTCGAGATCTTCAAGCAAGGTCGCCAAAGCAGCGTCCAGCATTGGAGCCGACTGCGTCTTCATGCGAGTGCTCAGGCCGCTATGCACGTCCCATGAATGATTATCGCTATTCGCAACTTTCGGCCAGTTAACTTCAACAACGCGAGTTCCCGCTTCGACAAGACGACGGGCCAGCAGGCAGCTCTGACCAAAAGTGTTCTTGCCGTACTTTTCTCTCAGTTCATTCGATTCTGAACTGAGATTGAATGCTTCACGAGCCTGGCCGGAAAGAACAAGCCCCAGAGCTTTATCGTAATACTCATTCAGAGCATACTGATTGACGGCACGATCCAGATTCTTCATGCCCGCATTGACGGTGTCTCGCAGTGAAGCACGACGCTGCAAGCGGTCCAGAGGAACATCCTGACGCAACGTCAGGTCATCCACACGAATGCGTTCCATCTTCGCCATGTCCATATCGTCGCCGGACGGATACAGATAGTAGGGATCAAACGCACGACCAAGGAAACCGGCTGTGCCGGCCTTGCCGATCACATTGCTTTCCTGCAACGGGCGAGGCATCATCACGAATGGCAACATCGGTGTCTGCAGCGGCTTCAGCTTGACGATATTCGAACCAAAGTTCGGGAAGTCTTTTGGGCTTGGCGGCTCAAGCTGACCAGACGGGCTGACGTTGTCGGCGGTATAGCCGGTCAGCATCTGATAGATCGCAGCCGTATGGTTGAAGAGCCCGACCGGTGTGTAGCTCAATGAGCGAATCAGGGTGGCTCGATGAATCTGCTGAGCCAGCTTTGGGAGCAACTCAGTAAATTGACAACCTGGGATCGAGGTATCGATCGGGTTGAACATGCTCTTCACATTGTCAGGGACATTTGTCTTTGGGTCCCACAGATCCAGATGACTTGGACCGCCCTGAAGATAAAGCATGATCACGCTTTTCGCCGCGCCAAAGCCTTTGCCGCCGTAGCGAGCTTCCTCGTCGCTGACTTCGGCACCTCGAGCTGCATTTTCCAGCAACGTGGCGACACTGAGTCCCGCCAATGCCGAACTACCAACTCTCAGGACTGCTCGGCGAGAATAACCGTCGCAGGTGTCTTTGCCATATCGTCCGGGAATAACAAGCATCGTTGGCTCCTGAGTTTTGGGCGGGCGAAAGTTGCGGGTAGAGAAGCAATTGACCGACAAGAATGCCGGTCTCTTCTGATCATGGGGCTCTGCAGTTTACGGATCCCGAACCAGAATTGGCAATCGTTTCCGGGGCAGAATGAGGGATTGAGCCCGACAGCAGGACCTGAATTCTCCGAAAATACTGGGCTCTGTGGAATCATCGACACAATTACCCCCACCTGATGAGGCCCGCTGACGGACATTGTCCCGCAAATCACGGCCTCAAATTCAGTCGTCCGGATTCAATCAACTTCATCGTCAGCCCCAGAATCGCCAACGCATCGCGGACGTGTTCGGTTCCTTCCAACTCTGATCGTCGCCGAGCATCCGTCAACCAGAATCGCCCCGAGGCCGCATCCGCATGCGCCGTCACCTGCGAGGACTGCGAATGAATAGACGCATTGATGAGTACTGCCAGGCGTTCAGGCGTCACGTCGGAATGGTGATCGTCATTGATCACAAACTGCCGATCATCTTCGAATACAGTCATTGAAAAGCGACATGAAGGAATTGATACATCATCGCGCAAGGCTCGAACATAGAGCTCTATCCTCGTCTGCTCAGCCAGCCAGGTGGCTCGCTCCTGAATCAACGGATCATCCGACCGCAGGAGCACTCGCAGCGAACTTTCCTGCGGATACCATCGCGTCAGCCATTCGCGATACCTGGGTTCAAAATTCACAACTTCGTGCTGGCCTGAGTGACGTGATAATCGCCCCGACCATCGCACTCTGTCTTCAATCGACGGCAGCCATAATCGCAGGTGAGCCGTCGATGGCACTCGCGGCGTTGCCAATTCAGTCTCTCCGCGAATGCGTCTCAGCACTTCAGAGAGCTCATCACTGTCAGCATTGACGCGGTTGAATTCTTCGTGACCTGTGGCAGACGAATTCGATGTCACGTGCTGCAGGCGAACTCCGAAGTCTTTCCAGACAACTGGCACCGATTCCCCGTGTGTATCCATCACATCGAGGCCCGTCCAGGAGGCTGGCTTTCCAGCTCCCGTCACGAACATGATTCCGGCACATCCCTGCAGACTGCGAGCAGCCTCCTGAATGGACGCGGCCGTGCAGCGACCGATGTCGATCACAGACAATCCCATCTCGCGAACCGCGGCTGTGACTCCGACAAAGATATCGGGCGATGAACTTCTGCCATCGTAGCCCACAACAACCGCATGAACGTCGATTAGTTTTGCCGGCACCGCAGACTCAGGGGTCGCGTTCGTCACGGGCCGATACTGCTGCGGAGCCCGAATAGACACGACCGGAGCGGGCTCCTGATCCGCAGCCATTGCCAACTCGTTCACACAACTGGCAAAGATCCGCGCAAGATCTGCCGCGGTACGTCGATCCAGCTCATTAATGTATGGCCCGCGAATTCCAAACTCCGTTCGACGCAGTCCTGCTCCGCGGTGATCTCGAATGCGTTCCGTCGCCTGCAGTGTTTTCTCCGCAAGTCCCTCGGAGTCTGTTCGCCACTCGCAATGATCACATTCCGGCCAAGCCGCATTGAGTCGCGCCAAATGCACCGCACGACTGACGGCCTGAGTACTTCCGGGGCAAACATAAGGCGACTCATTGCCACGAGTCAGGCCCGAAGTGGAGAACCCCGATGCGCGTATTGAGTTCGCCGGCAGCGATTTGTCATCCCGCTGATCCTTCGCGGTCATGTCGAACTCCATTCGAGCAACGTGTCACACACCAGCGTGTCACTGAGATCAGGCTCTCGTTTACTGCCGCAGCTACTCGTCAGCTTCTTCCGTGTTGTACGCAATCAGACTACTGACCTGCAGACCGTTCAGCCTCTGCCGAGCCTTCAGAAAAGCCAGTTCAATCACGAAAGCTGCCCCAACAATATGAGCGTTCTGCGCCTGAGCAAGCTTCCAGCAAGCCTCCACCGTACCGCCTGTAGCCAGAAGATCGTCAACCAGCAAAACTCGATCATCCGGATTCACGGCATCGCGATGAATCTCCAGCGAGTCCGAACCGTACTCCAGATCGTAACTAAACTTGTGAGTCTCGAACGGCAGCTTCCCCGGCTTTCGAACCGGGACGAATCCAGCTCCCAGTTCCATCGCCAATGGAACCCCGAACACGAATCCGCGTGCTTCAGCAGCCAGCACAGTCGTGATTCCGGCATCACGAAATGGCTCGGCCAAACGGCGAGTGACTTCCTTCATTGCAGCCGCTGACTTCAGCATCGGCGTGATATCACGAAACATAATGCCGGGCTTCGGGAAATCCGGAATGGATCGCACATAGTCTTTCAGATTCATCTCAACCCTGACTCATCAAGGACTTGCTGGAAAACGTCTACTCAAATACTCAAAAACTAAGCGGCGTCGGTATCACTGTGAACCGCAACAGCGGGGGCCGGCGGCCGCACATAGCGCTGCCAGAGTGCTCGCACCGGCGATGAAAAGGCAAATGCACAGAACAAGACCGGCAAAGCCATTTCTCGCACCACAAACACCAGAACCATCGCAAACACGATCTGCAGAATCTGGATTCGACTGCGACGTCCGCGAATCATCTGATTGAAGACGTGTGCATAACGAATGCGAGAAACCATCAGTACGGCGGCCGCGAGCGTAATCAACGGCAACAGAATCGCCAACGTAGGCTGAAGATACTTCGATATCAAACTGGCGGAAGTGAATTGCTCGTTCAGTTCACGAATACCGATCGGAAAAGAAGCGACAACTCCCGCCGCTGCTGGAGAAGGCAACCCACTGAAAAATTCATGCGAATCTTCTTCATCGGATTCGACATTAAACCGCGCTAATCGCAGAATGGCACACGCCATAAACAGAACGGCGATGGCCCACAGCAGTCTTGGCGGAAATGGAATCGCCGTCGCCATGAGCAATTTGTGATCAGGATTCGCCAACTGCAACAAAATGAAACCCGGAGCGACTCCAAAGCTGATCGCATCGCAGAGGCTATCCAGTTGAGCCCCAAAGTCGGAGGTCTGATTGGTAAGCCTCGCAGCGCTTCCATCGAGCATATCGAACAGCATCGCAAGGAAGATCAACTGAGCGGCCGTCACCAGCAGTTCTGTTCCGCTGATCTGTTCCGGACCAATTTTGGCCGCAATCGTGATCGCCCCAAACCCACACGCCGCATTGCACAGCGTCAGCAATGTCGGCAGCACCGCAAAAACCTTCTGCCGGCGCGTCTTTCGCGGAGCGTTTGTCGGACTGATTCCAGTCATGAACGTTTGTTTCTCGAAAAGTAAATTACCGAAAGTCGAGTCAACGAATTGGCAACAGATCACAGACATCACTCGCCAACAGACGAAAATCGCCGATGGCGGGATTTCATGCATCTCCCCACGAGTGCCGTTGCACTTTTTGCTCGCAAAGTCCCGACATTATCCAGCCAATCGACCGATTTGCAATTCGCATCCGGTTCAAAACAGCCCGGCAATCGGATCACTGTGTTAAATTGGGGGTAAAAAGCGGTATCGATCATACGCTGAAAGTCTGCGACTTTTCCGGACCAGAAGTCGACACTCGCCGGGTTCGAAGACTAAAGTAGGCCTCCCTCGCTGGGCAACTGTCCGGCTGAGAAGCCACACTTCAGCGGAGCGATAACGCAATGCTCACGATGACAGGACGACCAGTGCAACTGTGTGACAAGAGGCCTCGTCGGGATTTTCTGACGGTCGGTTCACTGGCTCTTGGGGGATTGTCACTGCCGCAATTGCTGCAGGCCGAAGATCGCGCCGGAGTGCGTTCGTCGCATAAGTCGGTGATCATGATTTATCTCACCGGTGGTCCGCCGCATCTGGATATGGTTGATCTGAAGCCAGGTGCCCCGTCAGAGATTCGTGGTGAGTTTCAACCAATCGCGACCAACGTTCCGGGCATTCAGATTTCTGAACTGATGCCGCGAGTGGCATCGATGATGGACAAATTCTCGATCATTCGTTCGCTGGTTGGTGCTGAAGAACGTCACTCTTCTTTTCAGTGCGTTACGGGGCGCATGTTTCGTGCGCAGCCTCTCGGTGGCTGGCCCGAGATTGGTTCCGTGTTGTCTCGTTTGCGCGGGCCGGTGGATGCCGCCGTGCCGCCCACCATTGATCTGTCGATGGCGATGGAACACCAGCCATACAATTTGCCCGGCGCTGGATTTCTGGGAATGGCACACACGCCGTTCAAACCATCAGGTGATGCGTTGCAGAACATGGTGCTCAACGGAATCGATACGACGCGACTGGCGGATCGTGGATCACTGCTCGCGGGACTCGATCGATTCCGGCGCGAGGCTGATCAGAAAGCCGGACTCCTGGACAACAGCTTTGCTCAGCAGGCCCTCGGGATTTTGAGTTCCAGTCGACTTGTGGAAGCTCTGGACCTGACTCGAGAAGATCCGCAGGTTCGCGCGAGATATGGTCAGGATGATCCAAACTGTCTGCCGTATTCGTCAAAGGGCTATCAGGCACACATGTCCAAGTTCCTGGCTGCGCGTCGACTTGTCGAAGCGGGTGCTCGATGTGTGACCGTAGCCTTTGCGGACTTTGACTGGCACGGGGCAAATTTTGCCAACGGCCGGAAGGTGATTCCATTGCTCGATCAGGGCCTTGCTGCGCTGGTGAGCGATCTCCATGAACGAGGACTGGACAAGGATGTGTCGGTCGTTGTCTGGGGCGAGTTTAGCCGCACTCCGGTCATCAACAAGGACGCTGGCCGAGATCATTGGCCGAAGGTCACCTTTGCAATGCTGGCTGGTGGCGGGATGAGAACCGGCCAAGTGATCGGCGAAACCAATCGCTTGGGCGAAGAGGCGATTTCGCGTCCGATCGGATACTCGGATGTGTTCGCCACGCTGTACCACAATCTGGGGATTGATCTCGGAAACACAACGATTCCCGATCTTACCGGCCGCCCGATGTATCTCACCGAAACGCATGAGCCGATTCGGGAATTGGTTTAGAGCGAGGCTACGTCCCAGGCAATGGTCCTGTTGAGCGCATCCCGCGGATACTCGACGTCGATTCGCACGTTACGGAAAATACGACATCGTCCGCTGACTTTCCTGAGGCCGTTTCATACTCTGCCCACCAACCTCAGCCAACTTTAACGCGATAGGAATCACGATTCATGGTCACAGACTCCCTGACAAACGCAAAGATGTATTACGGTCTTGGGGAGCGTATTGCGAAAGCACTGCAATATCTTCAGGAGCATGATGGCACCCGTTTACCGCTCGGAAAAACGCCCATCGATGGGGATCAGATTTTCGCACTGGTTCAGGACAACACGACCAAGCCGAAAGCGGAAGGTGTGTGGGAAGCGCATCGCAAATACATCGATGTGCAGTTCGTGGCGGCCGGCGTTGAGCAGATGGGGTGGGCGAAAGTGGACACGCTCACGGTTAAGAAGCCGTACGACGCTGATGCCGACTACGCTCTGTTCGACGGCTCCGGCGATTTCCTGACCGTGTCGGCAGGAAGCTTTACGATCTTCTTCCCGCAAGATGGACACATCCCCGGTGTAGCCGTTAACGATCAACCGTCCGCTGTGCGAAAGATTGTGGTGAAGGTTGCTGTCGATTGAGGCAGCATCAGTGCTGAGGTGTTAGCACCAGACAGCGGGGCTTCCTGCTCAGAACAGCCCGGCAATCGGATCGCCGTGATAAATATTGTGAGGACGGTTGAGTTCGTCCTTCCAGACCGCGGTTCCTGGAATTCCCAGAGCGGAATAGATGGTGGCGGCCAGATTCTCCGGCTGCTGGGCATCGAACGCGGGATAGGCCCCGTTTTGGTCGGAAGCACCGATCACGGTGCCACCGCGAGTCCCGCCACCGGCGATAAAAACCGTTTGCACAGCTCCCCAATGATCGCGTCCCGCTTTGGCTCCGGGACTACGATTCTGAGCATTCACTTTGGGCGTGCGGCCCATTTCGCCAACCATCACGACCAGCGTTTCCTCCAACATTCCGAGCGACTGCAGATCGTCGAGCAGGGCTGACATGCCTCGGTCAGTCGGTGGCAACAGACAATCTCGCAGTAACGGGAAATTATTGTCGTGAGTATCCCACGCTTCGTTATTCCCCAGGTTCACCTGCACCAGATTGACTCCGGCCTGAACCAGTTGTCGAGCCATCAACAGGGACCACCCGAACGCATTTCGACCGTAGCGATCCTGTGTCTCTGCGTCAGCATTGTGAACATCAAAGGCCTGCTGAACACCAGCATCCGTGAGCAGTGAAATGGCCGCCTGTCGATGACGGTCAAATGATTCGATCGTCGCAGACTGTTCAAGATCACGTCTCTGCAAGTCCAGCATCGAACGCAGACTGTCGCGATCAGAAAGACGACTTCGACTGAGTCCTTCCGGGAGACTCAGATTAGGCGATTGAAACTTCAGATCTTTGTTGCGTTCTCGCCCGCGGACAAAATGAAATTCATAGTCCGGATACGCTCCGTAGGATTTCGGATTATACGGAGACGCTTCGATAAACCATGGATCACGCTGATTTCCCATCAGGCCGCCGAACTGACCAGGCAGAGTTCTTCCGGTGTTATGAATGAGTCGCTCGGGAAGTACAACGGCCGGCGGAAGATTGTTGATGCGTTTGGGGACAGCATCACCCACAATGGAAGCAATGGAAGGCCAGTCCGTCGACTGTGGCTTGACCGCACTATAATTCGGCGGCATCGGCGTTCGGCCGGTCAGAATACACGTATGCCCCTGCGAATGCTCATTGTGCGGAGTTGTCAGCGAACGAATCAAACTCCAGTTCTGACTGCGAGCGGCCAGCATCGGCAGATGTTCTGTGACGAGGACTCCTGGCGTCTGAGTCGCGATGGCTGAAAACTCACCACGAATATCGACTGGCGCATCGGGCTTGGGATCGAAGCTGTCGTGCTGGGTGAGACCACCGGACAAGAAGACAAAGATCACTGACTTCGCCGTACGACCAGTTGCCGGTTGAGAAACGACATCCGCCGCCTGCAACGCCTGCAAGTGATTCATGCCGAGGCCCAGCAAGCCCACCGAACCGGCCTGAAGCATCGTCCGGCGTTTCATACCCAAATGCTGCGGGTTTGCCAGTTGCTGAGGGTTTGATTGTTGAGGATTCAAAGCTGACATTCACCGCTCCTCGATCACATTTCCGGCACCATCATTTCCGTCATCTTCAATGCGGAGTTGCTTGGATAGTGTAAAGGAATCTCCTGCCCTCGACCTCTGCAAACTCAGATTTTTCGGCGGATCAAAGAATGCATGCAACAACAGGGTGTATTTCTGCCATGCCAGACGAGAATCAATCAGCCCCTGAATCCCATTCAAACGACTCCGTTTCGCGGAGTGCTCTCAGCCAATAGGCGGAACTGGTGATTTGAATCTGCAACTTCGCCGGATCCGGTTGCTCAACCGCAATCTGCCAGATAATTGAGTCGGCATCAGCAACTTTGCCAGTGGCAATCTGATCACCAAACAGTCGATTCAAAATGGCCGACTCATTCATCCCCGCAGAGATCATCCGTACCAGAATAGCGCGATCCATTTCGTCGTTGAACAATGCCAACTGCGATGCATCGTCGCATTGAATACTGAAAGTGACTCGCAGAGCATCCGGAATGGGAAATGCCATAGCGTTGACGGAGTTCAACATACTGGCGACAGCGAACATGTCTTGATGCAGCGAAAGGTCCGCAGACTGCTCCCAGAGACGGTCGTGCTGGCTTTCAATGCTGTAGTTCCTGATCTGCCCCCCGCTGAGTTTCGTCCCCACCTTGTACTTCAACAATACGGCGGCGGCATCAGGAGGATTCAAATCCTGAAGTGCGAAAAGAGTCATGTCTCGCAACTCATCGACATCAATTTTGCCAGCGTCAGCGATATCGAGCGATGTCAGAATGGACACGTAGTCCTTAGGCATCCAGCTTTGCTCAAGTTCAGTCAGCTCTTCAAACTCGTCCACTCCAACGCGGTACTTCGTCATTCAGGTCGTCCTAAGGTAGAAAGCAGGATTGACCTCTGAGTGTAGCAGAGTCGTTAAAGAACGGAGTGCGTGCGGCTGACGAAAACGAAACGAAAGAGTTTTCGATGTCGCTGCAGTGCGAGACTTGCTCAGCAGCATCGGACTGATGATCCTGTATCATGATGTCGCCTGCAGCTGGAATCCTCTCAGTCATGTTGAAACTCTGGAGAATTGAAATGCTTATTCGCAACGCAGTCTGCGTTTGTCGCCGGTTGTTCGTTTCAGCCAATGCTGTGGCTCTGTGTGCCCTGCTGGTGCTGTCGTACTCGACAAACGCCGACGAAAAGACCAAATCAAAGTCTGCGGCAAAAGCTCCTGAGCCCGGTCAGGTCGAAGTGAAGTTGCCTGATGGCGTAAAGCGGGAACGAGATATCTCCTATATCCCCAACGGCGACGAAGCTCAGCGACTGGACATTTACCTGCCGGAGAAAGCTTCAGAGAAGCCATTGCCGCTCGTCGTCCATATCCATGGCGGAGGCTGGAAGGGCGGAAGCAAGTTCCCTTGCACACTTGCACCCATGGTGAACCGCGGTTACGTCGTGGCGAGCATTGAATATCGTTTCAGTCAGAAAGCTCTCTTCCCGGCTCAGATTCAGGATTGTCAGGCGGCGATTCGTTGGCTGCGAGCCAACGCAAAAACTTACAACATCGATACAGAGCACGTTGGAGTTGTAGGCGGCTCCGCCGGCGGACACCTTTCCGCGCTTGTCGCAACGGCTGGTGGAAAAGACGCGTTTCCAAAAATTGGCGGCAACGATGATCAATCAGATCGAGTTCAATGCGTAATCGATATCTTTGGGCCGACAAACTTCGCCACGGTGATAGAGCAGGCCGAGAATGACAAGAACGTGCGAAACATCTTCAAATTCAATACTCCCAGTGATCCCTATTCATCCTTGATCGGTGTCGGTTTGAACGAAGACAAAGCAAAGACCGACGCTGTTAGCCCGGTCACTTATGTCAGCGACGATAATCCGCCCACTTTGATTCTCCACGGGACTCATGACACGCTTGTTCCGTATGCTCAGAGCGAAGAACTGGCTGCGGCTTTGAAGGCCAAAGGTGTCTCCGTCTGGCTGCAGACGCTGCCCGGTTCTGGTCACGGTGGTGGAGGCTTCGGGAAGCCTCCGATTGTGTTGCTGATGCAGAGTTTTTTTGACAAGTACCTGAAGGGCTCAGACATTGACATCAAGCTGGTTCCGGAAGCTGAAGTCGCCATCTGAGTTTGGCGCCCGAAAAAGAATCACGTCGGTAGCCGGATTCGTGAGAATTCGGGCGAGCCTCTGAACTCGCACGAGTTCAGCTACGTCCTTTTCTTATCTAAAGGTCCACTAACGCACTCGAACGATAAATCGACACGACTGGACGGAGAAAAAGAAATGTTCCGAGCAATTATTCTTATGGCCGTGATTTCAACAGGGATGGCATGGATAGCCACAGCACAGGAATCATCCCCTGTGACGAATCCATCAACCACGATTCTGCCGGGAGCACGAATTGAAATTGATGCGGCCACGTTTCCTTCTCTTCAGGCTGCGTTTGATGCCATTCCTCCCGAAGGCGGAGTCGTAAGAATTCCACCCGGTACCTTTGAAATCTCCCAGCCGTTGGTTCTGTCTCGCAGTGATGTGCTGATTCAGGGAGCCGGAGCGGCGACGCATATCAAGAACTTGAATATGGAAGGTCAGCCGGCTCTGGTGGTGAAACATCCGGATGGCGAAAAGGTCAAATCAGCCGATCAGCTATGGCGAGTCATGCTCAGCCAGTTTCGCATCACCGGTCAGGAGAAAAGCGGGAACGGGATAGAAGCTGTTTTTGTGAACGAAATCTTCCTGCAGGGTCTGACCGTCAGCTATCACGGCGGCGATGGAATCAAGCTGGATCGTTGCTACGAAGATGCTCGAGTCAACGCGTGCCTGATGACTTACAACAAACAGACAGGACTCAACCTGCCCGGTTGTCATGACATCGTGGTCTCAGCCAACCAGTTTGAAGAGAACCGTGATGCTCTGCACTGTTTCGACGCATTCAATCTCTGCATGACCGGAAACTGCATCGACGATCATCTGGGAGATGGTGTTGTGATCGAAAACACCTACGGTTCAGTCGTCTCCGGAAATATGATTGAAGAATGCGATGGTCGAGCAATCGTGTTGGCTCGCGACTGTTACGGCATCACGTTGTCCTCCAACGTGATTGCTCACAACGGCGGTGGAATCGACCTGATTGATGCTCACGGCTGCGCCGTTTCCGCCAACACGTTTCCTTTGCTGAAGATGCCCCCAAAAGCGAAAGATGGCACTCAGCCTTCGCAACTGGAAACTCGTTGCCTGAGAATTGGTGAAGACAGTAGTCGCATCACCGTCAGCGGCAACAGTTTCTGCGACAGCTTTATCGGCGAAGGGGCAGTTCAGAGGAAACTGAATGATCAATTGGCGGGCGGCATCGTCCTTGAAGGAACACGCGACGTGAACATCAACGGCAACACGTTCTCCAGCGTCCCCAAAGCCGTGGAAACACGAGGAGCCGCCAGCGAGAACGTGCAGTTTAGCGATAATCTGCTGATTGACGCACCAAGCGATCTGCAGCCGTAGCCAAAGGCCATGTGCAACGGGATCTGCCACTTTCTATGGAGTGGCCGATTCACGGAAGCGAAACGAATAGAAATCTGCATCCCGCAGAACAACTCGCATTCGCACGGGTTTGCCGACAAGCTCTTTCAAAGAGGTGCCCGACTTCCATGTGACGACGCGATCGAGTTCGTTGCCAATCTGTTCCTGACAATCGGCCAGTGCAAAACCCGGCAAAGTAGTGCCATCAGGATTTTGAAGTTCGAAGCGAAGTCCTCCGCCAGCTGACGTGGAAAAGTTGACCTCCAGAGCGTCGCCCGAAAAGGTGAACGGTTTTGTCAGTAGTTCACCCTCTTTGACACCAGCACGCACCGAGGCAAATCCATCCAGTCTCAGACTATAACGTCGCACATGGGACGTTGGCTGAGCGTAGTCCTGACTGACATACAGAGATAACTCCGTCGGTCCGGTCTGCACCAGATTTAGTGCGGGATAATTGGTGCGTGAAACCCAGTTCTGCGGCCCAATCCCAGGGCGGAGAAATCCTTCAAGGTACGTTCGATCGTAAACATGGCCGCCGCGCGATGACAACAAAACAGCATCGGATGTATCTTTGAAGTATCCAGGATTCACTTGCAACGCCGCGGCCTGCTGTTCATTCAAAACCTGCCGACCTTCAAAGAACCTGGCGGCGATGGCGAGGTAAATATGTGGTGCTCGAGGGTACGGTGAGGTTTGATTGGTGTAGAGATTCTCGGCCGGTGCATCGGTTACTGCGACTCCATCGTCGTGAACCTGCTTCATCATCACGGCCTGCGACCATGTTCGAAAATCGTTGCTTGTTGAGCGGGCAATTCGACGAAGTCCGTCCCAAACTCGAAAGTAGCACACGTAACAGTTTTCAGAAGCAGACCAGAAGACAAGGTTCTGCGAATCGAACAGATGGTCGAATCGAAACGGCATCTGCTTTCCGGACAGAATGGGTTCTTTCTGCATCTTCATCCACTTTAAACCGTCTGCGGAGATGTACGCAAACAGCTCTTTGCCGGTTCCTCCCACGGCCTTGTATCGCTCTTCGGGGGGAACTCCCGGTCGAGCATCCAACATGGGACAGAGGTTGTGTGTCACGGGAGCGGCATCGGCCAGCACGATATTGTTGGCTGACGTGCCGCCATACTCGAACAGTCCGAGTTCTGGCTTCGTCCAGTTAATTCCATCTTCGGACTCGGCCACGCAGGTCCGTTCGTGTTCGCTGCCATCGAGTCCGAGTTCAGAGATTCCTCGGTAGTACATCCGCAGCTTTGGACCGTCCTGAATCATCGTCACGTATCCTGCATGAGGGCCTTCCCAGCGAGCGTCGAAACGCAGCACGGCCCCTTCGTCATGCGGTGCATGAAGCTGAAGGTTGGCATTCGATAAACGGTCAATCAAAAATCGATCGACGAATAGTTCGCGTCGTGTTCCGAGGGCGATCGGATCGGCTGCCGTTGCGATTCGCGAATCGAAAACGTGCAATGGCCCGCAAAACGCGGCCATTGCAAGACAGAATGACAGCATTCCGAAACGCCGAGGTGACTGTTTTTTAACCATCATGGCCATTGCGGTCCGTGGGAGAAGAGCGATGCGAGAAGTCGGTGTGTAGAATTGTGGTGGCGCTGCAGTGTAAACTCAGAACAGCCGAACGCACAGGAATCCCGATTTGCCGGGGCCTTGCTCGCGATTGATCCAGATTCTTCGGACATTTTTCATACTGAGACCCGACATGTACACCCTTCGCATGGCAAAACGCGTGCTGTTCGAAACGAACAAGCGACTGCTGTGGAAACTCATCTGGAACATGGGCGTTAAAGGGTCTCTGTCTGTGATGAAGCATCGCAGTCGGATGAAGAAAGGGCAGTTCTTTCCTCCGTTTCTGTACGTCTCCATCATCAACAGCTGTAACCTGCGTTGCCAGGGTTGCTGGGTCGACGTGGCTCACAAGCAACAGACGATCGATGTTCCGGCGATGAACCGACTGATTAAAGAAGCGAAGGAGCACGGCAACACGTTCTTCGGGATCGTGGGCGGAGAACCGTTCATGCATCCGGAACTCTTTGAGATTCTGGAAGGCCACCCTGACTGCTACTTTCAGATTTTCACGAACGGACAGTTCATCACCGACGAGAAAGCTCGACGCCTGTTTGAACTGGGCAACGTGACGCCACTCATCAGTGTGGAAGGCAACGAAATCGTCAGCGACGAGCGACGTGGTCGGTCCGGAGTTTACAGTAAGACTTTGGCCGGTATCGAAAACTGCCTGAAGCACAATGTGATGACGGGAGTCTGCACCAGTCTTGCCAAGTCCAATATCGATCATCTGTTGACCGAAGCCTGGATCGATCGGCTTGTCGAAATGGGAGTTCTCTACACATGGTTTCATGTGTACCGCCCCATGGGCCCCGATGCTCAGACGGAATTGTGCCTGACTCCGGAACAGCAACGACGTGCGCGACAGTTTGTTGTCGATATGCGAGCCAAGAAGCCAATCATCATTATCGACGCCTACTACGATGGCGAAGGTAAAGCCCTGTGTCCCGCAGCGAACGGGATCAGTCATCACATCAATCCGTGGGGCGATATTGAACCTTGTCCGATCGTGCAGTTCTCAAAAGAGTCGATTCATCACGAGAAGGACGACAGGCATTTGTTCGACAAGTTCACGCAGTCTGAATATCTCGCAGACTTCCGTGAGTTAGCTCAACAGACAACTCGCGGCTGCATTGTGCTGGAACGTCCCGAGTTGCTGGCTCAGCTTGTGGAAAAACATGGCGCGAAGGATTCGACGGCTCGAGGAACTGCGATGCAGGAACTGAAGTCGATGATCCCGCGAACATCGCAGTATCATCCTGGCCACGAGATCCCGGAAAAGAACTGGTACTATCGCATCGCCAAGCGATTTTTGTTCAACGACTTTGGTGTTTACAACGGCCGCGATCATTCAAAGACGGCCGCTCCCTACATTACTCAGGCTGAGCCAAAACTGTCCGTCACAGGAAACGCCTCTGCCCAAAGTTGTTGTGCAGAACCTGGCGGCTGTGGATCCGGCGGGCAAGTTGTGGAACTAGGCATTACTCCGACCGAGCCTAAGTCCTGAAAAACCCGGGTGATGTGGCATTACCGTACAGCCTGATCCGGTACTCTCGACTGTTGACTATCCGGGGTTCATCCCTGCCGCTTCAAGTCTCCCCCCACATTCGAATGGCTTTCGATGTCTGATTGCTTTCTTGTCACCGGCGGTTCCGGATTCATCGGAACATGGGTACTCCGCGAACTTTTGGAACGCGGAGCGAGGGCCGTCGTGGTTGATAGCCAGAAAGCTCCTGAACGCTGGGGGCGAGTGCTAGGGAGTCGATCGTCTGAGGTGATCTCTGCTGAAGCTTCCCTGACGGACTGTGCAGCGCTGCATTCCGTGATCGAAAGATATCAGGTCACGCATCTGATTCATCTGGCCGCGCTGTTGACTCCGGCGTGTCAGCAGGATCCATTTCTGGGCTGTCAGGTCAATGTGCTGGGCAGCACCGCCGTGTTTGAAGCCGCTCGCCGTTCTGGCCGAATCAAGTCGTTGTCTTATGCCAGCTCGTTTGCCGTCTACGGACCGGAATCCGGTCACGACGATGACAATCCAAACCGACCACCTTCGTTTTACGGAGCTTTCAAACAAGCGGTCGACATGATTGCCGAACAGTATTGGCGTCATTTTCAGATTGCCTCGGTCGCCATTCGTCCGCACGTGGTCTTTGGTCCGGAGCGCGAAGTGGGTTTGACTGCGGGCCCGTCTTTGGCCTGTCGAGCTGCCGCGCTGCAGGAGAACTACGCCATCGGCTACACAGGGCGTGTTGGTTATGACTATGTTGAAGATGTGGCCCGGGCATTTGTCAGAGCTGCAACAGAGTGCCCCCCCGGCGCGACTGTCGCTGACCTTCCGGGCGAAATCGCGACCACTGAAGCATTCCGCGCGGCGATCCTGCAATGCGTTCCGGGAGCTTCATCACACATCACGATCGCCGGCCCCGAGATCCCGGCCAATATTCCGCCCAATCCAAACTACATCAACGAGCTGTTCTCTGACTGGCAGACGACGACGTTGTTGGAAGGCGTGCAGAAGACAATCGATTACTACGTCCGCAGCAATGAATCCATCACAGATCGACGATAGACGACCGAGGGTAAGATTACTCGGCCTTGATCGGACGATACTCACCGTAGGATTGCGCCGCAAGTTTTTCGAGCCAGCTCATTTGCCGCGATTCGACCGCACTGTCACCAAATTTGATGACATGAATCGTTGTCTTTCCGGTTTGTTTGGCTATCTCGCGAAGATCGGCAGGGGATAATTCTGGCTCATCACCGTCGGTCAGAAAATAGATGACATCCGGCTTCAAACGCAGCGCTTCCAGAAGTGCAGATTTGTGCTCAGTGCCGGCGTCCGAGCGGATGCGATCGATACTGTGTGAAGCCGCCAGTTTGTTAAATTCGGTGGCATAGTGCATCACACGATCCCCCTGGCGAGGCAACATCAGAGGTGTGCGATACTCATTGTAAAAGATTACGCCGAATTGCTGATTCGGCTGCAGTAAGCGCAGACTCTTCTTTAGTTGACTTTGAGCAAGCTTCAATCGACCGCCCGACATACTGCTGCTGGTATCAATTACGTAAATGAATGTCTTACCAATTGCAGAGACATCCATGAACGTGGTATCGCCGGGCCCGCCTACTCCGCCAAGTTTCGATGCGCCGCCCGCTTCTGCAGGCTCAATCATCTGACTTCCGCCTCCCTGAGCCGACCGCTTAGTTCCTCCAATCGGCTGCCCCGGTCCGATCAGGGCCGGAAACTTCGCCGAACTATCTCCTTCGCCTTCGGAAGTCTCTTCAGACGAGGTCAACAGATTTGCGACTTCGGGCACTTCGGAAGGAAGCCGCTCCTGTGTTGGTGCGTGGCCGTCGGCGGGAGTATTCTGGTTGGTCTGCTGCGTTGATGGATCCTGGGAGATCTGATCATGGTTATCATCGCCAGCACCGGGCGCCATTCCCTCTTCGGCAGAACCCCCGTCAACGCCTTCGGAAACAACCAGTCCAATTTCACGAAAGACTTCGCCTCCGGGTGCACCTGAGCCAACCGTCTGGCATCCTCGCAACGACAAACTGGCAATCAGCAGAATGCTGAGGTGAATCAACAATGACCCGATCCCGCCCGTCAGCAACGAGCTTCGGCTGAACTCCAGATGAGAGAGAGCGGGCTTCATCTTTGGCAATCCGTTATTTGCCGGGTTCCGCAGGCGCTGTCGGCGTCGCGGGAGTCCCCGGTACTCCCGCAGCAGCCGGAGCTGCGTCATCCGCAGATGCTGGCTTCAGGCTTTGCTGAATCATTTGGATCACGTTTTCTGTTTCATCGACTTCCACGGCCTTTTCGGGCGTCTTGAACACAAATGCCTGATCGTCAACAGGTTCATTGATCACAAGGTTTCTGAAATCGAGCGTAATCAAGGGACGAACCATTTTCGCCGTTGGATCCATACTGCGTTTCAGAAACTGAATGCGCCGTGGAAGCATTGTCTCTGCATCAACATAGACCCGTGTGTATTCCGGAACATGTGGACGAGGATCGACAACTGAACCTTCAGGAACCTTGAAGACCTCTTTACGAATTCGTTCACTCCAGCGACCGGTCACCTCATAGACTTTTCGCTCACCAACAGTAATTGACTTCACCGGCGCGAACTCCATCGTGGTCTGCAATCGTGAAACAAGACCACGCAGTCCGCCGACTCCCAGATCCATCGCCGCATTCTTGATATCATACGCTTTGGTCGCTTCGGCAGCAGCGAGGATACTCGTAATGTCACGACGTGAGACTCGCTGCATATCTCCGTTCTTCCAAAGCGTGGATAGCACACTGCCGTCGCTGACCTGGTTCAGGATTCCGCGATTCTGAGTTTCGTCAACCGGCGCGGCCTCGGCATCGAGAGCAAGCAGCTTCGCATCGTCGGCCTTTTCCGCCACCATCGGAAAGATCATGAACTCGAGGTTCACACGGTTTCCTGATGCCTCCAGATACTTTCCCCGAGCCGTAAGCTTCATGCCGGAAATGAGTGAAGTCTGATGCAGCTCGCATCGCAATGAATCCAGTCCCTCCAGTTTGGTCCGAAGCTGCGTCAGAATCTCATCTGCTGCTGGAAGATTCGGATCTGGAGCGGCAGCTTTGGCCGAAGCTGGCGTTTCGGCAGGTGGTTGCGAATCTGTTGCTGCCGGAGCTGCCGCGGCGGGAGACTCATCAGCAAAAACTGCCGACTTTGCCAGCGTCAGGCCCCCAATGCTCAACAGGAACCCAGCCATCACGGTCAGGGCTGAGAAGTGTGGAAAGGTTTGAGGTTTGTAATTCATGTGCTGATTTTGATGGATTTACCAAAGATTCGAGTTCTGCAGACCCGAAAAACAGGAGAGAAGGACCGACGGATCGCAGGTGAATTCAACCGTCTTAGTTCACATGGTGCGGAACTTTAGTGTGCCGCGTCAATCGAACCAGCGGAATTACCGGCGATTCGAAGCAGTCTCGAGCGTTTCGAGCCTGCTGATCACAGTGTACCGAGGCGCCCTCATCGGGGTCGACGGCAAACTGGAAACGGTCGGGCACAGTCAGTTTTGCAGTTGAAGGTACGGTCATCTGCGGGTTGCTGTTGGATCGAACACGCGAGTTGCTGTTAGGTCAACTCAGCATCTCAAGGAAGGGGTAGCGATGAGATATTACTTTCTGGCCCTGGGCGCCCTTGTGGTCGTCTGCATGGGCTGTGCCGGAGTGGACGGCCAGAGTGTCCTGAAATCAAACGAATACGTTGCACCTCCGGCTGCCATGATGCAGCATCCGGGCCCAATGGTCGACGGTCCCGGTCCCGGCGTCATGGGAGTCCTGGCTCAGCCGGGAGGCATGGGCATGGGTCCTGGGATGGGTATGCCTCAGATGTCAACTCAGGTCAAGTTCATTGGCCATGACATGTCGGTCGGCTGGTTGTCCGGCAACGTGATTGCCCGCAATCAGCAGGTGGTCCCGGGACGAGCGGACTTCCCGCAGGGAGCCATCTATCAGCTGGTTTACTCCAACATTTCCGGCGAAGGCTGGGCTGGAGAAGACCTCTTCCCAACGCTGGAAGTGCGATCAGCTCATCCGAACACGATTGCTTATCTGACTCACAACACGGTTCCCGTCGAAATCACAGACGAAGATCTGGAACATGTTCGCAGCAACAATATGGTGACCAAGGTCATCTACCTGCCAGATCCAAAGTTCCAGGCTCGAGCCATCGCCGGAGTGGAAACTCTGGTCTCTACGACTCTTGATCCGGGCATCGACCCAATCGAGCAGGCTGAAAGAATGGGAACCATCATGGTGGTTCTGCGAGTCGGTAACAAGCGAATGCACTTCGACGAAGCTCAGGTTCAGCCGAACGGCACAATTGCTCCGGTCAGCTTCTCGTCTGCAGACGGTGACAATGGCGAGTACCTGCCACCATCACCAGTCACATTGATTCCGTCAGACGTTCAGGGTGTTCCCGGAGCGATGATTGCCGCCGGTGGTGGCTTCCCTGGTCAGAATGTTCCAGTCTCAGGTATGGGTCCAACGCCAGTCTGGGGGATGCCAATGACGGCGACTCCGATCGGTCTGCCTGGTCCTCCTCACCTGCCTCTGGGTGGTCCGGCTGGTCTGAAGTCTCACACGATTCGAAACCTGAGCCAGAACAACATGCCTGAACCTGTTGACCATATGCTGATCGATGTTGAACACAACCCGGGCTACAGCGTGCCAGCCCCTGTGAAGCACATCCAGTACAAGGAAACTCATCCGGTCTTCGGCCCTGGTGATGTGTCAACACCGCAAGGTCAGGGTGCTTACTGTCCGCCAGGCGGATACTGATCTCCTGAATGAACTATGACCGCAGGGGCGATTCGAAGCATCAGCTTCAATCGCCCTTGCTTCGTGAATTCTCGCTCAGGCCGAAAATCACTCAGCGGCCCTCCGAGTCATTTGATCGGAAATATTCATCATGCCTATCGCTCATGAATCATCTCTGCGGACTGCGTTGATCACTCTCGCACTCCTGCTGACCGGGCCGACTGCTTTTGCTCAGTCCGGAGCCTACCATGAGCCGTTGAATGAGAAGCTGCCGCCGGGCTTCACTGCGGACATCATGGCCCGAGTTCGCCACGATGATATGTTCTGGCTGCAGCCTGTTCGTGTCGAATTGCCAACGGCTGGTAGCGTCTCAGTGTACTCGGCATCACCGGCCCCGATCGTGATGACAAGTGCTCCTGCTCAGTTCTCCGTGAACACAGGCCATTTCTATCGCCTTCGCATTGCCGATATGCCTGAATTCCCGGGCGAAGAAATCTATCCTTCGATTGAGATTCTTGATCGACTGCATCCACCAGCTGGTTCCGCGGCCAACTACCCAATTCCAGTCGTGCTGACGGAAGCGGATCTGAAAGAAGCACTGTCCGGTCGAATGGTGACTCGCGTCATCTATCTCGAAAACCCTCGCTCAGCCGCTCAGACAGATCCATTGCGTCGAAATCCACGGGCCACACTCGACCCAACCGACAACGCTCTTCAGGAAGCTGGCATGTACGGCCGCCCGATGATGATCGTTCGCATCGGTGGCCGAGTTCCCTCAGGACCAAACATGCCTCTGTCGTACTTTGGCTCCGGCGGCACCGTTGATCCTGGCGACTCAATTCCAGCAGGGTCCGGGGTCGTGAAACTTTCCGACAAGAAGCGAGCTATTGAGAGTCTCGCTCGCGGCAACGATTGAGACGACTACAGATCGCAACGAGGAACAGGACGACACCAATGAAATCACGCCATCTGTCATCTCGCCGTCTTATGGCCTTGAGTCTGCTGGGGATCAGCCTCGGAATCGTGCCCGGTTGTGGACTCTCCTCAGGACTGCGGCGCGAACCAGACCATGTCTACTCAGACTCGACTCCGCCAATGCTCCAGCAGCAACCCGGTGTCCAGCCTTTGCCGGCCCGCGCTCATTATCCGGATGAAAACACAACGATGTCAGCCACCGGTTCTGCTTTGCAGCCGGATGGTGTGGTGCGTCTTGGTGGCCATCAGCAGCCGCCGACAGTGAGTGAATCAAGCCAAACCACCATCGCAAACTCGAAATCATCAGCCGCTCAACCCTCATCGCCGCACAGCGAATTCGTCCTGGCCAGCTATCAGCCTGAGGACGCGAATTCATCACGCCCGGGCGAACCAATCTTCACGCAGGCCGACCCGCGCCTCGAAACGGGAGACAAATGCTTCCCACGAAATCAAATGGAAACGATTGCTCCGGCCCCGCTGGCCGATCTGTTTCCCGATGAATACGTTTTCGACGGTGGTGACCGTGATCTGTCCGCGGCGATGCATACCAATCGCAGTGGCCTCGACACCGAAGACACCGTGGCCGCGTTCGCAGACCATACCGGTGAGCTTCGAACAACAGCGTCCAATCGAGTTGCCGTCTACGCACCTCGATTCGGTTCTGTGCGAACAGTGACCGGGCTTGTGGCTGACGTCAAAGTTGACAAAGCGATTGGTGCGAAGGACAACATCGCTGTTGGAAACCTGAAGACCGGAAACGCCGCGCAGGAGAATGTCCACGACACTTCCTTGTCTGGTCTCGAAACTCGAGATCGTGTGGATGGCATGAAGGGTGCCACGCCTCCAATGCAGAACAAGCGTATGGAGATTGCCGGCCAGAATCGCAAAGTGGACGAAGGGCACGAAGGGCGTGACGTTAAATCTCCGGGCATCTTCCATCGCAAGGATGGCATCGAGATCGCCGAACAAGTGCAGAATGCGATCACATGGACTCGAGATCAGTTCCCGGTCATCACAGCGACAACAACCAACGCATCTGAGATCTCCGCTAAGTTTAAGGTACAGCAGACGATTGGCGTGAAGGATGAGCGAGAAACCAAGGGCAACGTGCGAATCGTAAAACTGGCGGATCGCGATGAGGCTCGACCAGGCGACACGATTACCTTCACGATCAACTTCCAGAACACCGGTGACTTCGATGTTTACGATGTCAGCATCGTCGACAATCTCACGCCTCGCCTGGCCTACGTCAGCGGATCCGCAGAGATTGACGAAAAGCACCCCGGCGAAGTGTCTGTCGAACCTAATGGCGAAGGCAGCGAAATCCTGACCTTCAAACTGGACAAGCCGCTCAAAGGTCACGCCAGCGGAACGATCACGTTCGAAGCAGTTGTGCGCTGATCGCGTGACCACCTGCGTTTTTTTACGCCAGCCGTTCCTCGCAAATCTCTCTGTCTTCACCCAGCGGACTCGCGGCTGAACAAACCAACATGGGTTCTGCCAGGTCGGGCAGGGCGGATGCTTCAACGGAAATCGGCCTGCGAACCGCCAGAAGTCGTGTCAATCTGACGCAAAGAATGCTATCCTCCCGGTAGACGGAAGTCCGTCGAAGCTTCGAAGGAGGACGTGATGTTACATCGTCGAGATGCCATGCTGCAGCTGGGTTCCGCTTGCGGTGCGCTGACGCTTCCACAGTTGCTGAAGTCCGAGAAAACCGCTTACGCGGAAACGTCTCCTGCGAAGCCACGCAAAGCCAAATCCTGCATCTTCCTCTTTATGTGGGGCGGACAGCCTCAGCAGGATATGTGGGATCTGAAGCCGAACGCTCCCGAAGGAGTTCGCAGTCCCTTCGCTCCCATTGCGACAAACGTCCCGGGCATCACATTCAGCGATCAGATGCCGATGCTGTCTCAGCACGCGGACAAGATGTCGATCATTCGCTCACTGAATCACTCAACAACCGATCACGGAGTTTCCGTCTATCACACATTGACGGGACGCCCGATGGTCCCGCCCAGAACCTTCCCTTCCAACGGTCGCCGACGCACCGATTTCCCCTCCATCGGCTCTATGTTTTCATACCTTGGCGAGAAGGGCGAAATCCCGGCCAGCTTTAGCATCCCGCGCCCCGTCGCCCATGACGGACTTCGATATGCGGGGACTCACGCCGGCTTTCTGGGGTCGCCTCATGATCCCGTGGAACTCGGGCAGGTCTACAATCATGTGGAAATTGGCCCGAGGAAAGATGTGGAAGAAGATCGACTGCCACTGACTCCTCCGGATGGTGTTTCGATCGCTCGCCTGAAGGCACGACGCGGACTCTTGAGCGTGATGGAGTCGCAGGACAGAGCTCTCCAACACGACCCAATGATAGCAGCCCAGCAAGGCATTTATGAAGATGCTTACCGTCTGATTAATTCCACAGCCGTCGCAGCGTCTCTCGACCTGAGTTCTGAATCAGCGGAAACTCGTGATCGCTACGGCCGCAATGAGTACGGCGACAGCTTCCTGACGGCTCGACGCATGATTGAGGCGGGCGTTCGTCTGGTCACGGTCAATTGGATGTTCATTACTCCAGCCGCAAAAGTTTATAACGTCTGGGATACTCACGGCGGCCTGAACGACCTTGAACACGGTGCCACGGGATACGGCATGCTGAAAGCTCACTACTGCCTCCCGGCTTTTGATCGAGCTTTCTCGGCGTTGCTTGAAGATCTGTCGCTTCGCAATATGCTCGACGAAACACTGGTCGCCTGTGCTGGAGAATTCGGCCGGACACCAAAGATCAATCCGGCCAATGGTCGAGACCACTGGCCGTTTTGCTACTCCGCAGTGCTCGCCGGAGGCGGAGTTCAGGGCGGTTCCACTTATGGCAGCAGCGACAAACAGGCCGCTTACGTCAAAGAGAATCCCGTGACGCCAGGCGATTATCTGGCGACCGTCTGCCATGCCTGCGGTCTGGATTCTTCACGAATGATCCAGGACCTGCAGGGCCGACCATTTCAAATCTGCGACGGCGAACCAATCCACGCGATTCTGTAAACGAGTCCGCTCAGCCATCGTTTTGTCGCACTTTTCCCATCTCAAATCTGAAGTTTCAAATCTCAAATTTCAGGGACTCAAACGGCTGCAAGATTCAGATCTTTCAGCACGTCTGTATACCGATCCCATGGAACAGGTTTGATCGGCAGCGCGGCGCAACGTGGGTCGAGTGACAGATCGAGCACATACATCGTCTCCGCGAAGGCCGTACGTTTCCCGGCGGCACGAAGGCTCTGAATATTGGCCTGCTCCTTTTGGAAGCGACTGGCCATTTCCATCAGGGACAGAATCCTAGGACCATCGGAGCCGTGCTCCACGTGAATCTGGCGAGCCTTCGACCAGTCTTCGAACTGTGACAGATCCTGCATTCTGACCAGCATGATCGTGATGGGCTGGTGATGAGACAACGCCGCAGGTTCGCAGCAAGCCGTCATCACGTAAACATCGTGAGCAAACTGACCATTCGACGCACGGTCACAGACGAAGTTCGTTAATGTCTCCAGAAGATACGAACCTTCCGCGCCGTCCATCGAAATCAGCGTCTGCCTCGCAGTCACATGCTGAGCTCGCTTCGAAAGGATCCCGGCAAGGTGCCCATTGGGAACAACTCGATTCAGTTCAGACTGGCCCAGCGTTCGAACTCGAAGTGCAGTTACAGATTTGATCTCACCAGAAGCCGTAGTAGTCTGTTTCGACTCCAGCACATGCTGATGAATCACGATGGTATCGCGAGCATCACCTTTCAGAATTGACTGTCGTTCCTTCATCCTGCGACGGCGCGCAATAAACGCGGTGGTCAGGCTACCAACGGCCATACCAAGCAGAACACCCAAACCTCGACCACTGACTTCATGCAACATCACGGTAAACACGGCATATCTCACTGCGAGCCTCAGCACACGAATCAACGGCAACCCAAGTTGCCGCGGGCGTGCAGAACTGAAGCACATAGAAACGCAGTGAGTGAATCAAGGGATCACGGCAATTCACAAGTGCTTTCCCAACAGCCACTTAGATCTCTTATACCACGCGAAGAAATCCCGTCGGCGGAGCGACGGGCGTACAGTACACCCGTCGCTCCGTCGACGGGAATACACGCAGCCAGCAAAGAACAAGAGTTGTCACCTCCGCGCGTCAACAACACGGCTATCGCTGATAAATCGGCAGGAAGCCTTTATCCAGTTGCAGCATGATGCAACTCAGAGCCGTCACA
>CAIXQV010000296.1 GCA_903921605.1 uncultured Planctomycetaceae bacterium
CGCGAGCCGTCCGGTGGGTGAAAATGTGTTGACGAATCACCGGACGGCTCGCGCCGTGCCGCTGCAAATGTGTTGATTCCCTATCGGTTCACTCGATACGGCGTCACATCAAGGTGAGGTTTCTGACCACTGACCATCTCGGCAATCAGCTTACCAGTGCCAGTGCCCATTGAGATTCCCAGCATGCTGTGCCCGGCGGCGATCCAGACGTTATTGAATCGAGGCGATCGGTCAATGAACGGTATACCGTCCGCCGTCATTGGTCGCCAGCCGCACCATTCTTCCTCAACCGGTTCAGCCGTTGGTTCGTGCAGATATTGAGCAGCGCCGGACCGCAGGTAGTTCAGACGATGTCGGTTCAGGGTAGAGTCGTAGCCGGTGAATTCCATCGTGCTGCCGACTCGGTAACCCGTGTCGAATGGCGTGATGGCAACGTGACACTCTTCGAGAATCATCGGATACTTCGGGCAGATTTTTGGTCGTGCCATCGTGATCGAATATCCCTTGCCCGGCTGAATCGGCAGTTTGATACCGACCGCTTCGTTCAACAGCGGAGTCCACGCACCGGTCGCCACGACGAATTCATCCGCTGAGATCGTCTCGCCGTTTGTCGTCACTGCGGTTGCTCGATCACCGGTTGAGGCAAAACCTTTCATCGCGGTGTTTTCGAGAACCTTAACGCCCTGCCCTGTAATGATGCGACGGACTTCGCTCATGAGTTTGCTGGGACGCAGGTGAGCATCGCAGCGGTACAGCCAGGCACCGGCGAGTCCGGGTTTCAAAGCAGGTTCAAGTTCGGTCAGAGCTTTTCCGGCCAGAGGCTCAGCGGCCATGTCGAAATGTTGTTTCAGCCAGGCATCGACAGCGGTGTACTCATCGAATTCATGCTGATCACGAAAGACAAACAGCAGACCGTCCGTCTTCCATTCAACCTGCATGTTCTGTTGTTCGAAAACTTCGCGATACAGAGTCGCGGAAGACTGCAGCAGCGGATGGCAAGCCTGCCCTGCCTCCATCATGTTCTTTGAATTGCAGCGGAGAGCAAACTTCAGTAGCCACGGGGCCAGGCTGAACAGTTTCGTCGGTTCAATGCGAAGCGCGGTTTGACGGCTCAGCATTCCCTTGAGGGCTTTCGTGAGCTGACCGGGGCGAGCCAGCGGGATCACATGGCTGGGGCTCACATATCCGCAGTTGCCGTGAGAAGCGGCTTTGCCAAACTGAGCCTGTTCGATCAGCGTGACCTTTCGGCCTGTTTGAGCCAGATACCAGGCCGCAAATCCTCCGATGATACCTCCGCCAATGATCACCGTATGTTTTTGAGAAGTCATGTTCGAATTCCCGCTCGAAACGGGTCCGTTGGTTGAAGAATCAGATTGCATTCGCCGGTCACCCAGGCGGAGCCGGTAATGGTAGGAATGATAACGGGGTCTGCTCCGGTCGGAACTGTTGAGTCGTCAGGTTGCCAGCTCCCCTCAAAAATGCTTCCGACGATACTTTCCTGGAACCATGTGGTATCAGACAGAAGTTTTCCATCGGCGGCCAGGCAAGCCAGTTTTGCGCTCGTTCCGGTACCGCATGGCGAACGATCATAGGCGCCGCCTGGGCACATGACGAAGTTCTGGCTGTTGGATTCCGAAGTTGAAGGAGGGCCGAAGAGTTCGATATGGTCAATCAGCCCACCGTTTGCTCCCGTGATGCCGTCTCGTTCGAGAGCCGCTCGAATCTGGAGTGTAAAGTCTGACAGCTCTTTCCAGCGAGAAAGACGCAGATCCTGACCGTGGTCACTGACCAGAAAGAACCAGTTCCCGCCCCAGGCGATGTCGCCGGTGACGGTGCCATGGCCGGGAACATTGACGGGAACAGCACTGCGATATCTCCAGGACGGCACGTTTCGCACGGAGACGCGGCAGTCGTCTTTGAGAGTCGCGGTCACGATACCGACGGGCGTTTCAATGCGATGGGAACCGGGGCCCAGTTTTTTCATCCACGCCAACGTTACCATGAGCCCGATCGTCCCATGGCCACACATGTTCAGGTAGCCGGTGTTGTTGAAGAAAATGATTCCTGCCGCGCAGGTCGGGTCCGACGGCTCACACAACAAGCCGCCAACCAGGACATCGGATCCGCGGGGCTCATTAATGACGGCCGAGCGAACCTCATCGAAGCGATCGCGAAAGAGATTCAATCGCTCCGCCAGTGGTCCGCCTCCAAGGTCGGGACCACCCTCAACGATGATTCGGGTGGGTTCACCGCCAGTATGAGAATCAACAACACGAATCGTCTGCACAGGGGATCTCTGAAAAAGGAGAGTGATCGTCAGGACTGACACGGAATTGTCGCAAGGCCGGCTGCACAAGACATGCCCCTGAAATCCGGCTGTGATCAGCATTCATCAGCGAAGCAAAGCGAGATCCGCGGTTGTCATTGTGCGAGCGAACAAGGTCGTCGTCGAGGGTCTTGGGGGGCGATTCGCGAGTTTGCGACCAGCTGCGAAATGGCGGACTATGGTCGAAAGCCCCACTTTTTTGACTTTTAACTATTAATTCCGTTCCAGAGGACGATGAAAGATATTGTCAGCTTCACAGAAAACTCGCACAATCTTCATACAGAATTCACAAATGGCATTCTGACTGGTTGGCTCGGCACGATGTCGGCCTGGCCTTTTCGTTCTCGAAGTCTTATTCGGAGAACAGCCTTATGCTCGACCTGGTCCTAAGCGCGTTCGGGATGTTGATCCTGTGTTTCGCGTTCTGCATGGCAGGAGCGTCGTTGCAGAAACGCGGTGGCGGAACTCTCACGTTTCTTGCCCTCGCAGTAGTCACCGGCGGTGGGGCTGCCTACATGCTGTGGATCTGGGATCGTCCGATCCTGGCAAGAATTCTTCCGTTCTCAAACGCGATCATCCTCGGCAATTGGCTCCCTGTTGCGGCGGCCTTCTTTATCGGTGTCTGCCTGAAGACGGAAACGATTGCCTATCTTCGACGAGTGTTTTTTGCCACTGCTCTTGGTTGCCTCTGCGGCTTTTCCCTGATCAGTCCGCTGCTCGGCGATGCCCCGGAATGCGGGATCCTTGACCACTCCGGTCGTATCTTTGAGTTCCAGACAACCAAGCAAACTTGTTCCGCGGCCTGTGCTGCCGGATTATTGAGACTCCATGGTATCGACGCCACAGAGGAAGAGCTGGCCGCTCTTTGTTTAACTCGCAATGGCACACACTGGCTGGGCGTTTTTCGAGGCCTGAAGATCAAGACGGCCGGAACAGAATGGGATGTCATTGTCGAAGAAGTGACTCCAAAGCAACTAACCCGCAGCGAGAATCCTCCTGGAGTTCTGGCCCTCACATTCACGCCGGAAGCCGCCGAACACTCCATCGAGTCGGGTTTTGGGACAGAGGTGGGTCACACTGTGGTGTGTCTCGGGACTTGTCAAAAGTCCAAAACTCTGGAAGTCTTTGATCCTTCACCGGACTACGGGTTTGAGTCGTGGAACGATCGAATCCTGGCGGACATTCAGACAGGAATCCTGTTGAGGCTGGTGTCTCGCAAGGGGACACCATCTCCGTTGCATGGGATTGATACGAATCGTCCGTCGACATGGAACGATCGACGCATGGCCAGTCGATAATCAGTCTGCTGTTCGTGTCTATTGCCCGATGCAGTACAACATCTCCTGACGCTTCCCGTCTTTGTCGACGGCGATGCGTTGGTAAATACGATTGCCGCAGAAGACTGGCGTGGAGAAGACGCTCGTGCCCAGTTGATTGGTGCTGACGATCTCCAGTTTTTCTGTGGAGGCCTTGAAGACAAACGTCTGCCCTTCTTCGTTGCTCGCGTAGATCAGATCACCGACCATCACTGGCGAACTGCTGAAGGTCCCGTTCAATCGGCCCTTCCAGACTTCCTCACCCGTGTCGCTCTTCCAGCACATGGCAATGCCGGCATCCATCACCGCATACAAATAGCCGTTGCGAGTCAGCAGCGAAGGAACGTAGGATCGAGTTGGATTCTCCCAGACCAGCTTTCCCGAACCATCAGCGGCTACGGCCGAAACGTGATTCTTCGGATAGCCTCCGGTGGTGTAGATGTGCTTTCCGTCGGTGACGGTTGTTGTCACACATTCGGTTGTGGCCCCTTCAACTTCCCAAAGAGTTTCCCCGGTCAGCGGATTGAAGCTGGTCACCAGATCGCAGCCGATCAGAAACATTTGATCCTTGCCAGCCACGTTGAAAATCACCGGTGAAGAGTAGTTCGGTTTTGCCGGGCGGTCCCGCTTCCACACGATTTCGCCGGTCGCTCGATTCATCGCCACGACGGCTCCACCACCTTTGTTGTCTGAGACACCAATTACAAGATCCTTGTACAGAAGTGGAGATGATCCGAAACCCTGGTGATTGATGTAGCTGGTCAGCTTCGTCTGCCAGATTTTTTCTCCGTTTCGATCGAGAGCCGTCATGAAGACGGAGTCACCATTCAGGAAGTTAACAAAGATGCGTTTACCATCGCAGGCGGCGGAAGCTGAAGCCATCGAGGACTTCTCGTTGTTCTTTATATCGAGGCCGCCTTCGTGTACGACCGTCTCCCAGATTTGCTTGCCGGTCTTGCGATCAAAGCAGAGCACAGATTGCAATTTGCGATCATGATCCGCTGCTGTCAGGACAACCTGATCACCCACGACGATCGGTGATCCATGACTACGGCCGGGAACCGGCGCACTCCAGATGATGTTCTCGGAGTCGCTCCACTTCACCGGAGGATTCTGATCAGCGCTGGCGATCCCATCGTGCTGCAGTCCTCGCCACCACGGCCAGTCGGTCGGGGCTGTCTGAATCGGTTCTACTTCGGCAATAGCCCCGGCACCGTTCAAGGGCTCATTTGAAAGCCCCAGCGAACTACACATCAAGAGTGCGCCGAAGGAAGACAGTCGGACGAAAGCCTTTTGGAAAGTTGAGTGCAGCACAGCAACAGCCTCGCGAAGTAATGGAAGCAGAGAATCCGGAACCGCCAGTCTAGGCTGTCGCCCGCTTTTTCCAACTCTGGCTGAATATGCGATCCGGCATAAGCAGAATACTCCGTCGGTTGTGGAACCACAGGTTTGAATTCGGTGGACATGAATTTTCGAAATATTGTTTCGGTTTCGTGTCGACTGGTTGAGGCTCTATGCCGCGTTCGTGGTGTTTTTCGGGACGAATCGATTGATTCTCGAGCGACAGCGCGTTGAAGCGGTGCCACGAAACGACCATTATGCGCATCCCGCCGTTTTTCCTGCCTCCTCTGAGATCTCAGAAAGTGCCGCATGTCGACTGCTCATAATCCCTTTGAATCCCCCGAGCTGCCGTCGCTGAAAGAGTCTCCCGCCCCGCGGTCGTCGACGTGGGTTTGGTGGATCAGCGGGCTGCTGCTGCTGGCGACCATGATCAATTACATGGATCGTCAGACTCTGGCAAATCTGAAGGTCAGAATTACGCGGGAGTTGTCGCTCAGTAATGAACTCTACGGGAATCTCGAATGGGGGTTCGGCTGGTCGTTTGCTGCAGGCTCTTTGTTCTTTGGATTTCTCTCCGATCGTATTTCCGTGCGTTTTCTCTATCCGGCAGTTCTGCTGGCATGGTCGATCATTGGAGTGCTCACGGGATTCTGCAGTGACTATAAATCGATGCTGGTCTGCCGAATTCTGCTGGGCTTTTTCGAAGCCGGTCATTGGCCTTGTGCGCTGCGGACCACCAAAATCGTACTCGACAGCAGCAAGCGTACGATGGGAAACAGTATCCTTCAAAGCGGCGGTGCAATTGGTGCCATTCTGACGCCACCAGTGATCCTCATGATCGTCGGCAACAACGAAGCGGCCGGAGCCTGGCGATCACCGTTCATTATTATCGGATCACTCGGAGTTGTCTGGGCTCTGGCCTGGCTGTTCTCAACTCGAGCAGATGATTTGCCGGCGCCAAAAGTTGAAGAAGCCCATGACATGCCGAAGGACTCCGGCTTCTTGTGGGAATGCCTGACCAACCGGAAGTTCTGGACGTTGGTTCCAGTTGTGATCTGTATCAATCTGACATGGCAGTTGATTCGAGCATGGTTGCCCGCGTTTCTGCAGGAAGGACGCGGCGCCACAGAAAAGACCGCGTTGCTGTTTAACTCGGCCTATTACATCGCGGCGGATGCTGGCTGCATTGCTGCCGGGGCGATGACTCTGTGGATGGCAAAGAAAGGAATGAGTCCTCATCGATCACGAATGCTGGTCTTTGGCTTCTGCGCGGCTCTGACGGCCTTGACGACAGTGGCTTCCGTTCTGCCGCTTGGGCCTGGGCTTTATGTTGTGTTGCTGATTATCGCAGCGGGCTCACTCGGACTGTTCCCCTGCTATTACTCGATGTCGCAGGAAACCAGCGAACGACACATGGGAAAAACGGCCGGCCTGCTGGGAGCCTTGGCGTGGCTGGTTTCTTCACCGATGCAGTCGGTGTTCGGGAAAATCGTGGATCGGACGCATTCGTATGATGCAGGACTTGCCGTGGCCGGCATTGCACCGGTCGTTGCACTGGTGGCACTGCTCTTTCTGTGGCCGAGTGAGACTGTTGGCGATCGAGTGCAGAACACGGAGGGCTGACGCCCTGCCGCTCGCCGGGTTAGGAACTCATTGAAGCATCATCACTGCCGAGTAGTTCGCGGAGGCGGCGAATGGCGCGGAGGTAGCGCATTCCGGCGGCTGGTGGAGATAATCCCAGAGCTTCTGCCACTTCGCTGTTGCCGAGATGTTCAAAGTGACGCATGACGACTATTTCGCGGTCGTTCTCTTCCAGTTGATCCAGAGCGACGAGAAAACGTTGCTCCATTTCTCTGCGAAGAGCGGCTGCCGCGGGTGTGAGTTCTGCATCTTTCAGCAGAGCTGCCAAGTCTGCGGCAGATTGTTCATCGTTGCCGAGGCCGCTCATGTTTTGCTCCCGATCCACCGAGCGGCGCTGGGCGGCTCGATGGCGTCGGTGCATATCAATGATGCGATCTTTGGCCAATTGGCGCAGCCAAAGATGGAACGGCATCACCGGATTTGCCAGATAGTCCTTCAGACGCTGAGACGCTTCCATCAGGACGTCCTGCACGACATCGCTGGCATCGACGCGACGAGCCACGGCCTGATCGAGTCGCATCTGGATCATGCGCCGAACCGCCTCCCGATGCCGATCCATCAGGCGATTGACAGCCTGCGAATCACCATCGGTGACCCCTTTGAGAAGTTCCTGAGTCTGTTCACCTTCCGGCCACATAAATTTCTCCGCCGGGTTGCGGGAAACAAGTTTTCCGCAGCCCGCTACTTTATGACATTTCTGTCGACGATTTCTTTATTGTTGATGCTCACGTCGTTCACGAGTTGCAGATCGCCAGCAACGTGAGCGATTCGTTCGATATCAAGCCGAGAGACCAAACGAGTTAGGAGCAGTCCCGAAATAACTTCCGGCTCAAGAGAAGATACAACCGGTGTGCCTGCGTTCGCTGACGCTCACTTATCGCACCCTACAGAAAAACGTTGGAATTTGTAGGGTGTGACAAGTTCGCCGCGGCGAACGCAGGCACACCATTCAAGGATACTATTTCGAACCAAACCCTTAGAGGCTCAGTTCTTAGCAGGTTCAGGCTTTTCGATTTCAAAGGCGTACGTTGTTTTAGATTCGTACTTCTCGCCCGGCTTCAGAATTGTCGTCGGAAAATTCTCGTGATTCACGGAGTCCGGATAGTGCTGTGTTTCGAGGCACAAAGCACTGCGGTGAGCATACGTCTTTCCGCCTTTGCCCTTTTGGCCTTTCAGGAAGTTTCCGGAGTAGAACTGAATGCCCGGTTCGGTCGTCATGACATGCATGCGGCGACCTGACTCTCGTTCAACAACGATCGCGGCCAAAGTCAAGGTTTTGCCCTCTTCGCGTGGATTCAACACGAAATTATGATCATAACCGATCGCAGCGGTCTTACCGATGGATTCGATGCGTTTTCCGATCACTGTTCGTTTGCGGAAGTCGAGATCTGTGCCTTCGACAGGGGCAATTTCTCCGGTCGGAATCATCGTGTCATCGGATACGGTATAGTTATCGGCGTTGATTCGCAGGCTGTGGTTCAGCACCGTCTCGCTGCCTTCGCCGGCGAGATTGAAGTAGGCGTGATTCGTTAAGTTAACCGGCGTCGCCTTGTCAGTGGTCGCGGTGTAAGAAATGGAGATTGAATTCGTATCGTTTGCAACGAAGTAGCTGACCGTGATTTCCAGAGTTCCCGGATAACCTTCGTCGCCGTCGGGGCTTGTTGCAGTGAACTTAACGCCCTGCCCTTTTTCGCCCGAATAGGGATGTGCTTTCCAGACGAGTTTATCAAGGCTCTTGTCCAATCCACCGTGCAGATGGTTTGGTTCGTTGTTGATCGCCAGCGTGTACTCTTTGCCTTCGAGAGTGAACTTTCCTTTGGCGATACGATTGCAGACACGGCCGGTCGTACATCCAAAATACTGGTTGTCTTCGGACTCATAGCCGGTGACATCATCAAAGCCCAGAATCACGTCTGCCGCCTTGCCGTCTTTGTCAGGAACATGCAATTGAACCAGAGTGGCACCGCGAGTCATCACTTTTGCCACGAGGCCCGTATTGTTCTTCAGCGTATACAGTTCAACGGCTTGACCGTCTTTGGTCTTGCCGAAAGGTTCGGAGACCGGTTCAGCGCCGGACACAACAGATGTCATCAGGAATGCTCCAAAAATCGCCAACTTCAGTTTCATGGATTCTCGCCTTGAGAATGGTGGGACATGTCAGCGGTAAAAATTCCAACGGAGGATAGTACCTCCGAGCCGATTGGCTTGTTGGTCTTATCCCGATGATGTGCTTCATCTCGCTCGCCTCTGACGACAAGAAAAAACGGTTCGGGATCGTTCCGTCCAGGACTCTGACCGCTACGAGTCGAAGGACAGCAGGACCTGCCCTCGACGAGCGGACTATTATCGGGAAGGCTTCCTCAGGCTACAAGCGACGGGATCAGGGAATGGCGGCATTCATGACGACCGGACAGAAGGACCCTTCAACGCTGGTACAGACCTTTCCGTAGGATTATACCTGTCTCTCCGTAGTGTCTCACAGCCAGGGCGTTTCGGTGTTTTCGTGGAATACGCTGCTCGGAAAACAGATCCGCGAAGTGTTCCGCTGAGCCCTCTCCATATGCTTTTTCCGACAAAAGTCCGCCACATGGTCAGAAGATTGATAGTTTCAGCGGTCGCCTTGCTTGTGTTGTTCGTGATGCCCGAACCATCGGCGGCCTTGCCACCAAACGTGGTTGTTTTTCTGGCCGATGATGCGGGCTGGGGAGATTACAGCCAATCGGGCAATCAACAGGTCAGTACACCCAATATCGATTCGATTGCTCAAGGTGGTGTGTCGCTTGACCGTTTTTACGTGTGCCCGGTTTGTGCACCGACACGAGGCGAGTTTCTGACGGGTCGATATCATCCGCGTGGAGGTGTTCGAGGTGTGTCGACCGGGCAGGAACGCCTGAATCTCGATGAGAAGACCATTTCGGACGCCTTTAAGGCGGCTGGATACGCAACCGGTGCTTTCGGCAAATGGCATAACGGAAGTCAGTGGCCTTACCATCCGATGGCTCGAGGTTTCGATGAGTACTTTGGACACTCGTCGGGGCATTGGGGCGAGTATTTCGATGCGCCACTGGAAGATAATGGTCGCATGATTCGCACGCAGGGCTACATCGTGGATGTCTGCACCGATCGAGCGATCTCCTTTATTGATCGAAACAAAGAGAAACCGTTCTTTTGTTTTGTCCCGTTCACCACACCGCATTCACCCTGGGCCGCGCCTCCGGAAGACTGGCAACGATTTAAAGATCGTCCCATTGTGCAACGAGCGACAGATGCGTCAAAAGAAGTTCTCGATGAGACGCGATGTGCTCTGGCGATGGTCGAGAATCAGGATCACAATGTCGGTCGCATTCTGCGGCGACTTGAAGAGCATGGTCTCGCCGACAACACGATTGTCGTGTACTTTTCCGACAATGGCCCCAACTCCATGCGCTGGACAGGCGGCATGAAGGGGCGGAAGGCGACAACAGATGAAGGTGGTGTGCGTTCTGTCTGCTATCTCCGCTGGCCGGAGAAACTTCCCGCCGGAAATACGATCACACAGATTGCTGGTGCTATTGATCTACTGCCGACTCTGACATCGCTGGCGGGGATTCAACGAGTTGGAGACAAACCGCTTGATGGACGTGATCTTAGTCCACTGCTTCGGAAGCAGTCAGTGGCCTGGCCGGAGCGAATGATCTTTTCGACATGGGCCGGAAACATCAGCGTACGCACTCAGACCCATCGGCTGGATAATGCCGGACTGTTGTTTGATATGGTGGCCGATCCGGGCCAGACCGCGCCTGTTAACGAGAAAGAGCCGGAGCTGGTGGCTAAGTTGAAAGAGGCCGTCAGTCAATGGCGTGAAGAGATGTTCGGCTTTGCTGATGCGAGATCGAAGGGAAAGTCGACCGGAGGAAAAACGAAGCCCGGCGGAGGCAATTCAGTTGATCCGCGGCCAATTCCTGTTGGCTACCGAGAGTTCCCGATCACAATGCTTCCTGCCCGTGATGGTGAGCCGCGAGGCGGGATTAATCGCAGCAGTGCAGCACCAAATTGCTCGTACTTCGTCAACTGGACCAGCGTTGGTGACAGCATGGTCTGGCTGCTGGATGTGAATGCAGCCGGGAAGTACGAAGTCACGATCGATTACACCTGCAGAGTTGCTGATGCTGGTTCGCTGGTGGAGCTGGCGTTTCAGAATTCGCGGCTTACCGGGCGAGTTGCGCCGGGGTGGGATCCGCCTTTGTACACAAACCAGGACACTCTGCCTCGACCGGATGGTGAAAGTCAGATGAAGGAATTTCACACATTGAAACTTGGCGATATCAATTTGGCGTCTGGTCAGGGGCCGATGACCCTGAGAGCATTAGAGATACCAGGGGAATCCGTGATGGACGTTCGCAGAGTCACGCTCACGTTACTGGAATAGGATAAGCTGATTCTTCAGGCAACCACCAGCCGACGTTCGGTACCAACCGAGTTGTTTGTTCCCAGCGGGAGTTCACGGTCCTGGCTTTCGCTATAGAGCACCAGCGTGACTTCATTACCGGAGGGATTGAAGAACAGTTCGTCTGAGAAACCTCGCATCAACAGCAGGCCACGTCCACTCGCCAGCAATGCTTCAGGGTCGTTGCAGCGATCAAGAGCCGCCTGAACATTGAAACCGTTTCCCTCATCCCGGATCGTAATCCAGAGCCCGAACGGGCTGACGAGTTCCGTGACAGAAACACTGCGCTGACACCATGGGGACAGTAATTCGCGTTCTGCAGCCAAATCAACGAACCGCGAGGAACCGTCTTCCTTGAGTTCGGAGCTAATTTCCAGATTCCCGTGATAGAAGGCATTGTTGAGTGCCTCCTCCAGCGCCATACAGAAATGATTTTCCTTCGTGCCTTCGACTACATGATAATCCTGAATGCCACGCATCAGGCGGTCGCGAAGTTTCGGTATCAGGCGGCAGCGGGTGGGCACGCGGAACTGAGCGAGCCGGACATGCGGCGACTGAATAACAACCTCCTCGACAATGGTCGCTTCAGTTGTCATGACTGGGAGTTCCCTCAGACGGAGGATCAAATCATTGCGCGTGACAGGAAGCCAGGAATCCGGCTTTTCGTTGTTTTGACAAACTCGGCCGATCACTGCAAACGCATTTTGCGAATTTTGTTCGACTTCACCCATCCCGGGGTATTCTGGCTGCACGATACAGACATCATTCCTGCCGAAGGATACGACAGGTGATCGACTCCATGTGTCCCTGCTGATATGCGTGACCCTCGCCCCACCTATGACCTGACGACTAAGTCGGTGAACGTTTTGGAAGAATTCCGCTTCATCGGTAATGACCAGGATTTGCATGGTTCAAGTGTCTCAGTTTGCGCGTCGGTGCTGCAGTTTGCGTCGCACGGAAATCTTCCCGACGCGATTCGACAACATGTTTCGTTTCAGAAACATAGCCCGAAAACTGATCGAGCCTCCCGGTTTCGCAAAAGTCAATTCAGCCTCGTGGGCCAATTACGGAATGGGAACGGCGTATGCTGAGTGTGAGCATTATGACGAGTCCGGTTGTGGCGGTCGTTGTGGTCAGTAGGTTTCCACCAATGGGGTCTTTTGCCCTAAAGCGGAGTTTTTTTCGCAAGTTTTTCTGCGAAACCTGTTTTTCCAGCGTACGGGTAATAGAGGCTTGAGATGTGACGATGCGACGGCCATACTCTTTCTGTTCGCTGTTTTTGAGCCTTTGTTCGTTGGACCTTTGAAGTGCTTTTTCATCGCCTAATCCATGAAAACGCTATCAGGATTGCCGCTTGTGTGGCATTTCTTGCGTGTTCGTTGCTGGGCAAGCCGCTGCACGAATTGCAGCATCTGGTTGACGCTGGCCACTGTAGCCATCAAGTTCATTCAGATGCTCCTCAGGGCAAATCGCAGACAGCCGGATGTGGCCAGACTTGTAAAGATCGTCTGCATCAAGCACATTCTTCCGCTTCAGAGCATCGCTCGAAATCTCTGCCCGAGCAGCAAGGTTCCGGTCATGATAATCCTGGGCATTCTCACGATTCCCACGACTGTTCTGTCTGTCAGGCCCTTTGTGTATCCGCGACATCAACGGACTATTGTGCCGTTTCGTTGAGATCGAATGCGTGCGAGATTCGCGACGCAATTGACAGTGAAAGTGTGGACGCGTCTGCTCCGCAATCTGCAGACGCCCGTGGCCCACCCCGCCTTGCATGAAGTTGCTTCTCTAAAATTGCTGTGCGCGGGCAAGCACTGATAGTATCAGGCTTCCTGCTCAGCGCAGGCGGTTTTTGACAGCACTATGCCCTGCAATGAGTGATGAGGTCTTCACTTCGTCCTCCTTCCAATTTGTCGAACAGACCTCTCCTTCGTGCGGCACGAACGTGCGCCGGGTCTGTCTCGCCCAATGCATACTCGTCCGCAACCAGCGGCATTCCGGAGCCATGAATCATGTTGTTTGCCAAATCAAAATCCCTCCGCGGATTTACATTGATTGAACTGTTGGTCGTGATCGCAATTATCGCTGTTTTGATCGCGTTGCTGCTTCCTGCGGTACAGCAGGCTCGAGAAGCCGCCAGAAGAACTCAGTGCAAGAATAATCTCAAGCAGATCGGCCTGGCCCTGCACAACTATCACGATAGCCATCGTGTGTTTCCGCCGGGTTGGATTGCGGTTGATGAATTCCGGATGCCCAGTGCTCACGAAGGCACCAGTGGTGTCGGTTGGGGAACTTCTATTCTGCCTTACATTGAACAGGACGCCATCTATCGCCTGTTCAATCCCAGCCTGCCGCTGACTGATCCGGCTAACGCTGCGTTTCTGCAATCACAGGTCAATGCCTACAAGTGTCCGTCTGATTCACAGCCAATGCAGTTCGACTTGCACGAAGAAGGTGGTGGTCCGGTATTGGCCCGCTTGCCGATCGCCAACTATATCGCGGTCTTTGGCCCGGAGAGTCTGGATGACTGCGAATTGCCTGCGGGAAACGCACCTGTCCTGCCTGACGGAACCTGCAAAGGAAGCGGCATGTTTCACCACAACAGCAGCGTCAAAATGGCGTCAATCATCGATGGCACGTCTGGTACGTTTATGATTGGAGAGCGAAGAACCAGAGTCGATATGGATTGGTATACTTCCTGGCCCGGCATGGTCGCCGAGGGAGAAGAGGCATTTCAGCGGGTCTGTGGATCTGCGGATCATGTTCCGAACGATCCTAATCATCACTTTGACGATTTCAGCAGCAGTCACACCGGCGGTGCTCAGTTTTGCCTGGCCGACGGATCCGTGAGATTTATCTCAGAAAACATCGACCACGGCGTGTACCAGTCCCTGTCGACAATCCAGGGCGGCGAGGTTGTTGGCGAGTTCTGATCTCGAAAGAGTTGAGTCTGGGCAATGCTGGTTGATTGAGTGAGATTGCACAATCTTCAATCATCTTCGACTGTTTGACTCAGAGTAGTGGCTGACAACGATCGGCAGACTGTTCCCGGATTTTGGTGCTAGTCGTCATCCTGATGTCATGAGGTATCAGAACGCGGGCGCAGATTGATCCTCGAGGAGGAATGTACGGCTGGTAATGCCGATGCATGCCATGCACAGAAAGCAGGTCTGGCAAGGACTTACGACGATACCGAAGATTTCGGCAGACATTGTCGATGCTTCGGCACAGAGGATGCGAGAAGGGAAAGACGTCAACTTGTTCTGACGGTGATTCAGCGACACAAGGCTTAATTCATGATCCTCCGGGAACTCGGCTTCCTGGAGGAGGCCCCCCCCTGAATGCTGTTGGAGATCAATCGTTTTCCGAGTTGTTTCTGAGAAACAACCGAACCTCGATCCCTTCTTTGTTTCCTCCCTGCTGAACTGCCACGAAAGGATTTGATCATGTCGATCAGCAATCTTCAGCTCGAACGTCAACTGCTGGAATCCGATGCCGGACAAGCCGTTTATGACGCTCTCATTCAGGCCAATGTGGACCTGAGAACCGTCTCTCTTGAACTCGTTAAAGACATGCTGCGTGCCGAAAATCGGCACCGAAGACTCATGGGCTATTCTGCCACGCGAGTCTGTCTTTCGTGACGTTGAAGACGTCATTTGAACTCCGCCGCGACAAGACGTCCGGCTTTTTTGCATTGCGGGACTATGTTTGCATCGCGGGATTATGTCGGTGCGAGGTCACCATTGAGGCAACGCTGCCAATGATGTGTCCCGCGAACACTCGACCTCAATTCCTGCCGTGCAAAGAATAAGCAGTCCGTGAGTGAGCGTCTGCTGTTCTGCTTACCGAGGCTGCTCGTTAAACAGGCTGCCGGGAAGATGCAGTTCGGGCCGAGGAATCTGATGCGATGAGTGAACCGCGGTTTTGACCGAGGGCCATCCGGTTTTTAGTACGAACACGACTACGCTTTGTCCATTGAGCAGATACCGATCCTCATGTGAGTAGGCCGATGTCCCTGAAGCGGAAAGGCTGGTATCTGTCCATGTGACCCAGCGTTCAGAGGGCTTGTGTCGAGGAAGTTGGAACTGGACGGGCTCATGTTGAGAATTGAACAACGCCAGCAGAGTATCTCCGACAATTGGTTTGCCACGTTCGTCGACTTCATCGATCGACTCACCATTCAGTCGCATCCCGAGGGCCCTAAGGCCGGATTGCCACGCAGAATCAGCGATCTCGTTGCCATCCTGCGTCAGCCAGGAAATATCTTTCACGCCCGCTCCGCGAATTCGTCGGCCCAGAAAGAAATTGCGGCGACTCAGAACGGACTGAGACCGACAAAGTTCCGTCATTCGTTCGCAGAACTGCAGGAACTCGGTTTGCTCCGTGTCCAGATCCCAGTTCAACCAGCTCAGCTCATTGTCCTGACAGTAAGGGTTATTGTTTCCGCCCTGTGTCTGGCCGATCTCATCGCCGCCGCGAATCATGGGCACGCCTTGTGACAACAACAGTGTCGCCATCAGGTTTCTTCGCTGTCGAAGTCGCAAAGCTTTAACATTTGGATCTGCCGTTTCGCCCTCAACGCCGCAGTTCCAGTTGTTGTTGTGGCTGTCGCCATCTCGATTGTCTTCAAGATTGGCGTGGTTGCGTTTTTCCTGGTAGGTCACCAGATCTCTCAGTGTGAACCCATCGTGAGAGGTAATGAAGTTGATACTCGCATATGGCTTTCGGCCGTTGTGCTGATAGAGATCGCTGCTTCCCGTCAGCCGCGTGGCAACTTCGCTGATGAGGCCGCCATCGCCAGCCCAGAATCGACGAATCGTGTCGCGATAGCGGCCGTTCCATTCGGACCACAGATGCGGGAAGTTGCCGACCTGGTAACCCCCGCTTCCCAAATCCCAGGGCTCTGCAATGAGCTTAACCTGCGATAGAATCGGATCCTGCAGGATGATGTCAAAGAAGGCGCTGAGTTTGTCGACGTCATGCAGTTCTCTGGCCAGCGCGCTCGCCAGATCGAAGCGAAATCCATCGACGTGCATCTCCAGCACCCAATAACGGAGGCTGTCCATGATTAACTGCAGAACACGAGGAGTCTGCATGTTCAGCGTATTACCGCAGCCCGTAAAGTCCTGATAATAGCGGCGATTGTTGGGCATCAGGCGATAGTACGATGCATTGTCGATGCCGCGCATCGACAGTGTTGGTCCTTTTTCATTTCCCTCGCCGGTATGATTATAGACCACATCGAGGATCACTTCGATTCCTTCCTCGTGCAGGCGCTTGACCATACTCTTGAATTCATGGATGACTTCATCTGGCTGGCTGGCCGCCGAATATCGAGTATCCGGCGCAAAGAACGAGAGGGTGTTGTAGCCCCAGTAATTGCAGAGCCCATGTGAGACGAGATGGCGGTCGTCCACGTGGTAGTGAACTGGCAGCAGTTCGATGGCCGTGATCCCCAGTTTCTTCAGGTGATCAATCGATGCTCTTGAAGCCAGGCCAGAGTAAGTTCCACGCAGTTGAGGGGCGATGTCCGGGTGTCGCTTCGTCTGACCCTTCACGTGAGTTTCATAGATGATCGTTTGATGCCACGGAGTCCGCGGTGGTCGATCATTGCCCCAGCGAAACTGAGGATCCACGACAACGGCCAGCGGTGCACACCATGCGTTGTCTCTGTCGTCGAAACTAAGATCTTCGGCAGAATCGCCGATCCGAAATCCAAACATCGCGTCAGACCAGCCGATGCCTCGCCCGATCGCTCTGGCGTAGGGATCGAGGACAACTTTGTGAGCATTGAAACGATGCCCGGCAGCAGGGTCGTACGGACCATGCACTCGATAGCCATAAAGCTGTCCCGGGCGAATATCCGGAAGATATCCATGCCACACTCGATCCGTTTGCTCCTTCAGGTTAACGGTGTGAGTCTCCGTCCGATCTGTGACGGAGGAGAAGAGGCAGAGCTCAACCTTGGTGGCGTGTTCCGAAAACAGGGCAAAATTGACACCGCCCCCGTCCCATGTCGCGCCCAGAGGATTCGGCTTACCCGGCCAGACTCTTGGTTCCATATCACTGTCGCAATCTGTCAAGAAGTTCTCATCGAACCCCGTCGTAGATCTTTACTGTCACACTCTCTGGAATATGGAGTGTACAAATGAACAATTAATTGCTTTCTCGCTACTTTGCCTGTTCGGAATGTAGCGAATATGCAGATCCACAGGGATTCAGGGTCACCTATTGAGGTCCGGAATCCCAGACCATGGACAGGATGGCACCTGGTTTGGACCGATATCACAGACCAGAAAGCTCTGCACGAGGACCGATTGTTCGCGCGCAGACAAGTGTCTTTGGCGAATTGGTCGACCTGAGGGGATTTGTGTTTGACTCTGTTTTTTCCAGAGCTTCTTATATCCCGTTTGGGCGAATTGGCTAGTCTGGCTGGATTTGTCGCCGTCGTTTGTGTCGTCCCGAGAGGGGTTTGAGTTCCCTATGAAGCAAGCAATCTTCAAAGTTTTTGCGGTCTTCATCACCGTTGTGGCCGTGTCCATGATGGGTGCTGCGTTGGCGACGTTCTTTGTTCATCCGGACGCGCGGGCGGAAATGAACACGCCGGCAATGATGAATTACTCATTCGAAGAAGTACCGGGCGAGGTTCCGAAGTGGACTGTGACCCGTCGCTTCAGCAATAACCCTGCGGATCCGGCCGAGCGTGGAAATGTAGGATCTTTCAGCTCGCCCTACGAAGCGTTGATCAAAGCTCATGGCGACCTGAAGAATTATCTTTCGCAGCAGTCTTCTGCGATGGCAGCTCAAAAAGCGACCGCTGATTCAGAGGCTACTTTGTTCGAAGCCAGCCAGGCTCAGGACGTTACTGCGATGAAAGAGCGAGCCGCCCAGTTGAAGGTCGCGGCCGATCAGCTCGCAACTTTGCTGCAGACTCGCTCCGAAGAGCTTCAGGCGTTGTCAGTGAAGTCTCGCGAAACGCGTGAAGAAACAGCGGCACGCAGAACCGATGTTCTGAGACTGCGACATGAACTTGAGGAAGCTCGCACAGATTTGTTTCGGCTGACAGCCATTCGACGTGATTTGATGGATCGTCTGGTGCGAATTGAGATAGAGAATCAGGGGATGAAGGACCGGCATGCCCAACTTGGCGGAGATCCGGTTGCTGCTGTTCCGGCCGATTCAGTTCAATAGTTATTGGTTGTGGAACCGGGTGATCCACAGTTGGCCTGCCAGTTTCGGAGGTCGTGTCTTTCCCGGTGCATTGGCAATGGGTTGTCTTGTTGCCTTTGTTGATTAAGTTACGAAATTCTTGTGATCGTTTTTTGAACCTGGCGCAGGTTTGTGTGGAGCAGCTCGATGAACAATGTCGTCGGCAAGATCCTGATAGTTTTGCAGTTGGTCTTCAGCCTGTGCTTTATGTGCTTTGCTGGTGCAGCCTACACATTTCAAGAAGGCTGGAAGAATCGCGCGACTACTGCGGAAGACAAATTGAAGAATACGAATCTGCAGCTTACCGAAGCTCAGACCGCTCGTCAGCAGCTCGAAGAAAAGCTGACGGCTGATGTCAAGACGCAGACTGAACGAGCCGTCATGGCTGAAGCCAAGGTGACTGGTCTGGAAACCAGCCTGGCTCAGGCTTTAGGTAACCTTGCCAACGCGGAACAGCAGCGAGATAAGCATCTCGCAGATCTGGCAATCGCTCAGCAGGAAGCTCAGGCTAGAATTTCAGAAACAACGGATGCTCGCAGCGAGAATCTGCGACTGAATGATCGGGTTGTCGACGGGATTTCTGTGCGTCGTACTCTGGAAGACCAGGTCCTTGAGTTGCAGGGACAGAATAACGAAGCTGTACGTCGCGAACAGGCGAACATCGAAAAGCTCGAACGCTTGCGTGGCGTGCTGAGCAAGAACAATATTGATTGGGAAGAAGCCTTGAAGGGGCCGGTCCTCCCCGTCTCTGAAAAAGTCAACGGCGTTGTCAGAGCAGCTCGCAAGAACGAATCGCGTTCCGCTGAGCTGGTTGAGATTTCAGTTGGCAGCGATGATGGAATCACCAAGTCAATGCGGTTGACCATCTATCGCGGCGCTAAGTATGTTTGTCAGATCGAAGTGACTGAAGTTTATCCGGACGTTGCCGTCGGCCGGGTGATTGAAGAAACACGTAACGGTTCAATTGAACGGGGCGACAATGTCACAACAAAACTCTGATCCAACGATCTATGACGGTCTGATGTTTGTCTCTTTGGGGGCAGTCATCATCGGGATCGTTTTTCTGGTGCTGTCACTGAATGGTTACGGCTGGTCCAGTGGCGGCTGATCGGCGTGCTTTTCACAACGAAAAGCGGCCACGTTGAATAACGCGCAAATAAAAACGCCCCGAGTGCTGCTCGGGGCGTTTCTTTTACTAAGTCATTCGGCGTTCAGAATTATTCTGCCGCTTTGAGCCCGGGGAAAGCATGTCCTGTTGCTTCCATGCTCACAGAATACAGAGACTTTCTGGCGGTGACATAAAGCGTCTTCCGGTCCGCACCACCGAATGTGACATTGGCTGGCTGTTCCGGGAAAGCGATCACTCCCAGAATCTTCCCGTCCGGACTCACAACCTGGATGCCTAATGCAGAGGTGATGTAGAGATTACCGGCCGTATCAATGGTCAGCCCGTCTCCGCCACCATTTGTTGCCCCAGGCGCCTGCTTGAGTTCACAAAGCAACTTTGGCGCTCCAAGTTTTCCCGGGGCTTCCACAGGATAAGCCCACATCTCCTTTTCCATGCTCGGCACGATGTACAGAGTCTTTTCATCGGTTGACAGAATCACGCCGTTGGGAGCCTTGCGGTCTTCGATCAAGCGAGTTACTTTGGCATCCGCCGCGCGATAATAGACGGCTTCTTTACCCTGAGGCCACGGGTCCGGAGCACGGAATCGCGGGTCGGTAAAATAGATTCCTCCGGACTGATCAATCACAAGATCGTTCGGAGCATTGAATCGCTTGTCGCCGTGCTTGTCAGACAGAACAGTTTCCTTCGCGTCCGTCAGGCTGAATTCTTTCAGCCGTCCATCCATCTCACAGGCCAGAAGGCGATCACCAACGATCATCAGGCCGTTGCAGTGTCCGGATGGCTCAACGAAGATCGACAGCGTTCCGGCACTGTCCAGTTTGTGAATTCGGTTCTTCGGGATGTCTGTGAAATACAGATTTCCCTGGCTATCTGATGCCGGCCCTTCGGTGAATTCAAAACCTGTTTGTACCTGTTTGATTTCACCGGTTGGTCCAACACCCGGGATGACGTCAGCGGCAAACGACACACCGCTGAAAAGAATGAACGCCGCTAAACTCTGCCTGATCATAGTCGCACCTGATCTGAAATCGTGTTTGAGAAACAAGGTGTGCCTGCGCTTTGCTTGTCACACCCTACGGAAACTGAACACTTGCCGCGATCGATTCCTATGATCGCGATTCGCCGGTAATCCATCCGCGGCCGTCCCAGTTGATAACCTGCCCAAGGAACTCCACAAGTCCCTTTGAGAACTCCGCAAACAGGTGCTCGCCCTTTTCGGGAGTCGCGAATTGCGGGGATCCCATATGACCAGGCACGGTTCGATCTTTGGTTGTCCAGCCGCGATAGGCTGGTTCAAATCCAAAATCAACGCTGACAGTTTCCAGAGTCTTCACGTCCTTCTTCACGAGCTGAGGAGCGATCCGCTGGATCATCGATGTTTCGAATTCACAGGCATGGCCCATTGAACGCTGGACAAGATCACTTCTTGTTTCCCACGGTTTTGCAAAATCCCAGTAGGTTGAAAACAGCAACAGCAGATCATTCCGATCGCGATAGCGCTGGCGTGCTTCAAAGACAGCCTGCTTGCCGGGGATGATGTTACCGCCGTGACCATTCACGAACACGATTCGGCGGAACCCGTGAATGATGCCGTTCTCCATGGCTTCGCCCAGCAGATCGAGATACGTTCGCGGACGAGCTGAAAGCGTTCCACAGAAGTCCATATGATGGTCGGAGTTCCCCAGCCATTGCAGTGGAGCAAACAGAACTTTGTCACTCAATTCTTCGGAAACTCTGCGAATGACTTCCCCCAGCAACATACTGTCGGTCGCGACCGGAAGATGGTGACCATGTTGTTCTATGGCGGCCACCGGAATAACAAGTGGAGTATGCGGAGCCAGGGCCTTGATCTCGGGCCATGTCAGATCAGTCCAGTTCATGTATCGGTTCCTGATGAGGTTTATTGAAAAGACCTCGAAACGATAGCAACTTGGACTCACTCACGAAACCACCGCGTTCAATTCTGCCAGCAGCCGTTCAATATCGGCCAGTGTGTTGTAACCATGAATGGCAATTCGAATTCGCCCGGCCTGATGCATCACGTGGATATTCTTTGCCAGCAAATGCTGGTGAATGCGAGCTGCGTCCGGATGTCGAAACGCCATGATCCCGGCCAGATGTCCGGGCAGGTTCGGAGTAATCAGATCCACGGGCAGTTTCGAAAGTCCTTCCAGGCACACTCTGACCAATGGATCTGCAGTTGCGGCGATCTTTTCGATTCCCGCCTCACAGATGTAGTCCAGTCCCGCGCGGATGGCGTAAATAGCCGGATAGTTTGGCATCCCGACGGCAAAGCTTGCGGCTCCGGGTTTGCTGACCGCCTGTTCAAATCGAGCCGCCCCAAAGGCATCATTCAGGTTGAACCATCCGCCCGCCGGGACCGTCCATTCCTGCGCGCGGCGACCTGGTACGCCAACAAGTCCGCCACCATGAGATGCCAGAATCCATTTGTGAGTACTGCTGACAATCAGATCGGCTTCGCGAAGATCCAGCGGAATTCTTCCCAGCGCCTGAGTCACATCAACAGACAGCAGTGAATCAGAGTGTGCTCGAACCGCTGCGGCGATCTCCGGCAATGAGATCCGATGGCCGTTGAAGAAGCTCACCAGCGAAGTATTGACCAGCCGCGTGCGTGAACTCAGCAGCGGAATCAGATCCTCAACCCGCAAAACCCAGTCTCGCGCACGCCAGATTTTGACGGTGGCTCGACTTTCCTTCTGCAGCCATGGTGTTGCCCCGGCCGGGAAATCCAGATCGTTGATGACGATCTCGTCGCCCTCTTTGAGTCGCAGGGCCATGGCTGCGAGGTTGTATGCTTCTGACGAGCAGGAGCAGATGGCTATCTCAGCTGCCGTCAGTCCATACAACTCGGCCGTTCGCTGGCGAGCAGCCTCCCACTGAGCTGCGTGGGGGATTCGACCATCCATGCCTTTTTGCTTATCCGCAAAGTACTGCTGTAAAGCAGCTCCCACGGAGACTGGCGGAATCCCTTCGGCTGCGGAATTCAAATAAGTGATACCGTTCAGCGACGGAAAATCTTTAGCTCGCGTTTCTGGTGTCAGCATCGATTTGCCTTTATTCGTAAAGTTTGAACCGGACGTCTATGCGTTCCGGCTGATGGACTCAGCATCCCGAGGCGTGCATTAGTCCTCGCATGTAGCCGAAAGCGAAGAGTCTGCCAAGCATCGTATAGCCAGGTTCGCCGTCGTCTTCTCCAACCATCTGTGGTACGTGATCAGGTCGCATTGGCCCGCTGAAGCCGATCTCTCGGTAAGCTCGCATTGCCGCCGCCATGTCTGTTGGGCCGTTGTCGTGAAACGTTTCTGCGAAGGATTCCGGACATCCAATTACATCTCGAAAATGTACGTAGCGAATATGTTTCCCGAGGTGTCGAATCGTACTGGGAATATCCACGTTCATCGTGGCAAAGGAACCCTGACAAAAACAGATGGCATTGGATGGGCTTGGAGCCAGCTGCATCAGCCGTTCAAATCCCGCCACATTATGCATGATGCGAGGCTTCCCCAACAGTTGCGGCAAGGGTGGGTCGTCCGGATGCATCGCCAAAGTCACGCCGCATTGTTCTGCCACGGGAAGCAGTTCATTGAGCAGTCGCTCCAACTGCTCCCACAACTTTTCCGGTGAGAGTCGTTTCGCCAGCTCATCGAAGTGAGCATTGGGTGCCTTGTAGCCAAGCAGCACGGCCTGCTCGACATCAGCAAGATGAAACGCAGTAACCTTCGCGCCGCCGCGTTCTGGTGCATCAAGTCGAGTACGACACCAGTCAGTGCCTGCCATAAAGTTGTAGCACAGAAGTCGAATATCCAGATCAGCCATCTGGCGAATCAGAGTTTTCATCGCGGCAACTTCGGTGCCATCATCAACACCCAGTTTGATGTTCTCGATCGGCAAATAACCTTCGACGACAGACAATTGCAGCCCAAACGAGGCAATTCTTTCCTGTGCTTTCTTCAGCACGGCAGCATCAGGACCCGGATAACGATGCACAACATCCGTGACTCCGCACTGTGCTGCCAGCTGCAGGTTTTCATCAGAGATTGGTGTTAGAACAGTCCCCAGCCGCATGTCGAAATTCTCCCTCTCAACGATCTCTGCTGAGCTACCACTGCAGCACAATTCCACTGGAGCAGCGGTGCAGTTTATCTTCCGTTTGCAAAACAAGCTGTCCTTCATCATCAATGCCAATACAGACGCCTGTCACAGTCTGATCGGCCAGCTGAAGAGTGACTGTCCTCCCCGTGAGCATGTTGTGACGATTGACTTCCGAGAGTGCCAGTCTGGGATGAGTGTTGAGCTGACTGATTCGAAAATCGAGACGCTGAAGGATCTCGATCAGAATAGACGTCAGATCAAAAGATTTGCCCTGAAGATTAAACAGCGAAGTGGCTCTTTGCGCGACTTCAGCGGGTGCTCCGCTGAGTGAATTGTTCACGTTGACGCCAATGCCAACCAGGATACCCTGCCGATTTCCATGGCTGTGTTGCTCAACAAGAATCCCACAGATTTTTTGTTCACCCGACAGAACGTCGTTTGGCCATTTCAGAGCAAATTCCTGCTCCGGTGCATGCGTCTTCAATGCGTCGCGCACAGCGAGACCTGCGGCCAGCGAAACCATGGGACGACGCTCAGGTGCCATCGGCAGTTCACCCGCATTGACAACCAGCGTAAACGTCAGAGCGCCGCCAGATGACCACCAGACATTCCCCTTGCGACCTCGCCCGGCTGTCTGTTCACTTGTGAGCACCAAAGCTGGTGATACATCCAGCAATGGCTGCAAAAGTTCCAGAGCTGTTGTGCTCGTGGACGGCAGCGTGGGATGATACTCCACATGCTGAACGCTCGTTTCTGCGATCAGTCGATCAAGATCAAAATGTGCTGGCGCAGAGCGACTCATTGGCGATCAATCAACAAAGACAAATTCACTGAGATTGAAGAGCAATCGGCACAACGCCGCCATTCCATGCTCCGCGGCAAATGCCTTCATGCGGGCGATCTCTTCTTCGTTGGGTTCACGGCCTGTGACCAGCAGAAACGCTCGATGAATTTGTTCTTCTGAGATTGTCGTCTCCTGACTAAGTCGCGTCGCAAAATGTCGAGCCATGCTGACGTTGAAACGATTGTTCAAAAGCGACAACGCCTGCAGAGCTGTTAACGTTTCATGACGCCGAGGAGTGCTTTGCGACGAATCCGCGCAGTCCAGGGTTGTCATAAATGGATCGGGCTGGCTGCGGACGATGAATCGATAAACACTGCGGCGATGCGAGCGAGCGTCTTCCGGATCGAACTTGTTGTATTCGTAGTGAGGAGAATGTTCGGGCTTCTCCAGTTCGAACAGATAGAACCCCGGGCCTTCCATTTCGGGATTCAATCGGCCACTGACGGCCAGAATCGAGTCACGAATTTCTTCCGCTTCCAGTCTTCGTCGATTCATCCGCCAGAGAGACTGATTCTCGCCATCAATTGTCTCCGCCGCTGCGTGACTGTCTGAAGACTGGCGATAAACAGAACTGGTGACAATGAGTCGATGCAGGGACTTGATCGATTGTCCGTTCTTCAGAAACTCCAGCGCGAGCCAGTCCAGCAATTCCGGATGGGTGGGTTGCTGACCCATGCGACCAAAGTCATTCGGTGAATCCACGATCGCGCGGCCGAAATGATATTGCCAGATGCGATTGACGATCGATCGCCATGTCAGCGGATGCTCCTCGCGAGTGATCCATTTGGCGAGTAGCGCACGTCTTTCCGCTTCTGTGTGTTCAGCGGCCAGTTCGAATTGCCAGTGATCAGCCGAAGCCAGTGGAATAGTTCCGGGCTCAACAGGTTCTCCCGGCTGCGTTTCGTTGCCGCGATGAAGAAGACGTACTGGCCGCGGAGCCCCGTTCGTTGGCTTGAAGTTTCCCTGAGCGGCAAAATTTGTGGCGGCGGCGTAGACCATTCGACCTGCCGGGAGGCTGGCTATTTCCTGCTCAGCATCGGAGAGTTGTTTGCTGAGCATAGCTCGGCGAGCCAGTCGTTCGGGCGTGTTTAGCGTTTTCAGAAGATCGTCTCGTTGGCGAGTCACCTCCGCCAACTGTGCTGCCGCAGCAGGATCAGCGGCCGTGGGCCAGATTCCGTCGACGAGATTTGTCTTTCGCCATCGGTCAGGTGCTTCGATGGAATCAAGAGCAGAGACGGCCCCGCCCTTCGCGATGTTTACACCGTCCGCATTAAGAATCTGCAGCTCCGACAATGCGAGGATAAAATCGTTTTGTCGCAGGGCCAGTTTTGTCGCGGTGATTCTGATGTATCGTGTGGTCAGAGATTTCCTGATCTCAACCGGCGTCAGGCCAGGGTTTGAAAAGTCAGCCGCGGTTTCATCGCGGACGATCGTGGCTTTATGTTGCGAAGCGTCGGCCGTTGAGCGATCCGCCGTAGTCGCCACTTCGACGCGAAACCGTACTGGGAAGCCGAATCCGGAACCGATGCCTCCGAATTCATCGTGACAGGCATGCAGAACAATTTGTTCGATTGGAGTATCCGCGCCCAGATCAACCTCCACCCATTTTTCAGCATCAGTCTGAGTCACAATCGCACTGTGATACCCATACTCCGGACGCTTTGGTGCGAGTTCGGCTTTGGGTTTCAGGTCAGCGATCTGCTTCTCCAACGCTGCCAAAGGTTCTCCGGCCTCGGCGCGAATTTCTGCTTCAAGCTTGTTGAGTTCAGTGCGAGAAGACTCCCGAAGTGCCACCAATTCGGCTCGACGTTTTTCAACCTTCGAGTCTGTGTCGTACGGACGCTCAGCACGGTCGACGGCAGCGAAGATGCTCTGCAGGCTGTAATAATGCTGCTGAGTGAACGGATCGAACTTGTGGTTGTGACATCTCGCACATTGAATCGTGACGCTGCAAAAGGTGTTCAGGGTTCCGGTCACCATGTCATCACGATCAAGGTTGCGAGCGACCTTGCCATCAATTTTTGTTTCCGGAACTTCCACGTGACCGATGAAATCCCATGGACCTGCAGCGATGAAACCTAGTCCCAGAATGCCATCGGGCGTATCCGGGAACAAAACATCTCCCGCCAGTTGCTCCTGCACAAATCGCGAGTACGGTTTGTCCTCGTTGAATGAGCGAATCACGTAGTCTCGATAAGGCCACGCGTTGGGTCGCAGTTTATCTTTGTCGTAGCCGCAGGTGTCCGCATAACGCACGACATCAAGCCAGTGCCGAGCCCATCGCTCTCCATAGTGAGTAGACGCCAGCAGCCGCTCGACGACCTTTTCCCAGGCATCTGCTGACGAATCATTGACGAATGATTCGATCTCTTCCGGAGTTGGTGGCAGACCGATCAGATCATAGGTGACTCGACGAATCAGTGTTCGGCGATCGGCTTCTTTTGATGGAGCTAAGTTCTTCTCTCGCAACGCGGACAGGATAAAAGCATCGACGGGAGTTTTGACCCATGCTTTTGCTTGATCATCAGAGAACTGCGGAATCTGATGGTTCTGCAGAGGAAGAAGTGACCACCAGTTGAAGTCGTCAACCAATGATTCCTGCAGCGTCACGGCTTCTGGCCATACCGCACCCGCTGTGATCCATTCTCGCAGAAGTGCGACTTCCTCTGGCTTCAACGGAGCGCCATCCCGAGGCATTGATGGTTTCTTGTCGGGCGATTCCGGAACCAGCAGGCTGAGCAGATGGCTCTCATCCGGTTTGCCGGCAACAACATATCCAGAAGAGAAGATTTCGTCTCGCGTTTGCAGCGAAAACTCCCCTTTCTTCTCCTGAGTGTTATGGCAGGTGAGGCACTTCCGTTCGAGCAGCGGCGCAATCCTGTTTCTGAACAGATCATCTGCAACGCACTGTCCTTTCAGCACCAGAATTGCTGTGAGCAGTGGGAGAATCTGCAGCGTGGTTTTTCTGTGAGCCATAGCGCACCGTTATGCAATGAGATTTCACGTGGCGACGATAGCCGCGGACAGAAGTACATCATACAGCCTGGGCCGGAAAACGATCGTGTTGCAAGGCGTGGTGATCCGTGAATGTTCACAAAATCAACGGGATCAACGGGCAATTGTGCAATCCGGGTTCTGTTCAGTGAATCGCTGAAGTGCTTCTTCGGAGCATTTTGCGTCGACAAGGCTGATCGCTTTGAGTTGGCGAAGTTTTGAGATTGCTTCCATATCCTGGTCAGACAGAATGAGGTCATTCAGGGCCAGAAACTCCAGTTGTCGCAGGCCGGTCAGCCGTTCGAACGTGGCGGCCGTCACAGTAGATCGAGAAAGGTCCAGATTCTTGAGCGACACGAGTCCTTCCACCAGTTCCGCATCAGCATCGGTAAATGCCTTGCCAATAAGCAGAGTATCGATCGCCGGCATGTTGCGGATCGCGGATTTTACGTCGCTGTCGAACGTGCATCGCCGCAGATCGACTCGATGAGCATCGCCTTTGATACTGATGCGAATGTCCGCGCCCTTTGATCGCGCGAGCTCCATGGCATCCTGCTGAGCAACGTCCGAGCGACATCCGCAAACCATTGCGAGAGTCACAAGGATCACAGTCTGTTTCATGATGAACGTCCCGAATGATGAACTGAGCGCGGAAACTCCATGCGTTTGCGCAATCGTAGCACATGATTGGAAGTGCGTGAATTAGATGGCATTCGGCCTCATCCGAGAGCAATGTTCCTTCGACGCTGCGTGTCAAAGTTTGCTGACGTAGGGGACTGCTTGCGAGAAAGGCTTTCCGATGGGGAACGTTTTTCGTTCGCCGGACGTTTCGATGATCACATCCTGATCATGGACTTCAATCACGCGACCACTCAGAGCAACCGTATCGAAGTCGTTCCCCACTCCCACCTGAATTGTTCGGCTGGATAATTGCTCGGTGATCCACACCAGCGGTGCGCCGTTGCTGAAGGTGATCGCGCTGATGATTGTATGCTGCATCGGATCAGTGTTGTCGATACCGATACCGAAGATGTTGTCTTTAACGATGGCCTGATAGTGACTGAAATCCTTCGACGCCAGAAGTTCGGACGGCACAGCATTCAGACCGTCACCTTTGCGCCCGGTGAGCAGCAGTGTTTCGATGCCGAGGGAAATATCAAACAGGCCCGTCGCTCCGATGGGATTGAGCGTCATGCTGGAGATCTGATGCAGATGTCCAGCATTAGAAAACTGAAACAGAAACGCATTAAACTCCGTCAGTGATCCTCGGCACCGAACGCTGAAGGGCATACTGCGAAACAGCACTTTGTTGTCCTTCGCTTTGCGTGCGGAAGGTGAGCCGGAGTCAACAGTCGCGTTTCGAAGTTTTGTCGTGCGGATGAGACTCAGCAGCCAGCTGCGGTAAACAGAACGAGTCACTTCCGGATCCGAAGGCAGCGATTGCTTCATCCAGCCATCAATTTGCCTGGCCGCATTGCGAGTCTCTGCGAGAGATGCTTCACGCTTCTTGATGTCGGCCTGTAGCTGTTCTGTTCTGGCCCGGCGAAGTTGTAACGGCCCCTGGATCATGGTGTTCAGAACCCAGTCGCCCACCTGAACGACGGCAATAATGGCGAGCAATGCAAGCAGCACCTGCTGACGGTTAGGTTTCATTACTTCTTCCCCTTCGCATCAGCAGACGGAGTCGGGGGTGCGTACTGCGACGATGTTCGTTTACGAATCGTCAGAGTTGCCTGGAACGTCGAAACGACTTTGTTGCCTTCCTGCTGCTCGCGAACACCAGGGATGCGAATTTCGTGATACTTATCTCGAAGCTTATTCTCCATCTGTGCGATAATCTCCGGAGACGCACCCACGCCACGGAATGTCGCGACGGCGGTTCCAGGGCCAGCCGACGAAATTGTCAACTGCTGAACGGTCAGGTTTGGCAGGGAAGGAATCCGCTCGGTCAGATCAAGCAGCTCATCCGGCCAACTGATGCGATTCTTTTCCCACGCTGAAACAGTGGAGACAAGACTTCGCCGCGACTGCGTGTCCTTCACAATCTCATTCAGCTCATTGAGCCGCGTGACCAGTCGAGCATTCTCTTCATCGATCTCGTTGAACTGCGACCAGACGTAGTAGAAGCCACCGCCGACCAGCAATGACGCGGCCGCGACAGCCGCGATGATTTTCTTAATCGGGCTGGTTTGAACAGGAGCACGTCGAGGATTTGCGAAGTCAATCGCGGGTGTGACTGAAGACGCGTCTTCAAAAGCTGCTGCCAGCAAAGGAGCGTAGTTGCCCGAGTTTACGAGCATTGATGGTGGTTCCGAAGACGCGGCATCCACCAGCAACGAGTTGGGTCGCACGACGGCGGCAACAACCTGAAAGTGATCTGACAGCACATCATCCAGTCCCGCGGTTTGTGCTTCATTGCCCACGATCACTACGTGAGCAATCTTGGCGGGTTGAGCCATCTGGCCGCCGGCGGAGATCAAAGTCCGCTGAGTTTCCGAGCGTAGATATCGGTTGATTTCCAGTTGAGGAACATCGGCGGCCAGTCGAATTGTTCGCGACAGCAACGGAAGTCCGTCGGAACACAACAGCACTTCGGCCACGTCATCGCCGCGGCTGATGATCAGAGTGGCTGCATCAGAGTGGCCACTGTTCTTCTGTTCGATACGAAGCAGTTCCGGCACGAACGTCCGCAGTGGATGAGTACTGACGAGAACTCGATGCGACTTGCAGCCGGACTGAGCCATCAGTTGCCGAATAAGCACAAGATCTTCCGCCACCAAAGCCATCGCGCTGACGTTGCGAGTGCCATCAGGACGAGTCGGGTAGGCGATAAAATCGATCGGTGTCTGATCGGTTGCGCCGGGGATGTCGCGGACGGCCATGTTCTGCACGAGAGCCGGCAGCTCAGATTCGGCAGCCGGTGGAACTGAGAACGTGGCCGAGTCGACGGAACCGCGATTCATAAGAATCAGCAGCTTTGATTTGTCAGCCTTGAGTCGTCCAACGAGCTGCTGCACGCCCGTGACTAACACCGCGCTGAGTTCTCCTTCGGCGGTCAGCTCTTCCTGCCCCGCGTCAACCACGCGCAGCCGCCCCTGACGATCTGCGTCCGTATGAAGGTATCGCAGCGTGCGGGCATTCCAGTTGATGACAAGAAGACGTGGCATGATTATTGGTGGTTTGGTCGTTGATGTCGCAAATAGGTTCCTTCGTTTAACGGCAAGCCGCAGGCGACTGCGAGAATTCACACCGACGCCTGCGGCTTGCCGTTAAGCGAATAGGGATAAACGCCGCTACTGAACGCGCGGCAGCAACAACTCCTGTGAATACGGTAACGGAGAATCTGTCAGTTCGGCCCAGTATACTCTTCGCGGAGGAGTCGATGCAGCATCGAGAGTCAGATTTCGCCGAAGCATCGGCCCGCCGATTGCCCGATGAACAATCACGTCGCACTGAAACACATCTCCGCCCATGGTGAGTTCCGGGAACACTCGGCGAAACAGTACCGGATCGAGCACGTTGCGAGAAAGCAACCAGGCCACAGTTCCTGTTTCCGCGGGATCCAAAGTGGCTCGCTGAGTGATGATCTGGGTGACAATTTCCGGCGTGAGCCCCGGGATCGTTCTTAAAACGGTTTCAGATGCCGTTTGCAGTTTGATTCGACCATAGACAACGGATTCAGGATTCATCGTCGCTAAATCAAACAAGCTGGCCGCCAGTGTGGCGAATTCCGGACTGTTGCTTTGTAGTGGACTTTGCACCACGATCGGTCCGGTCGCCGAAGAGACTTGTATCGTGGAATCGATGAGATCGGCCAATGAAGCAATCGGAAACGCTGCCACCATCGTTGAGGCATACGGTGCCGCAGACGGTTCAGCTCCGGCTACTGGCTCAGTCGAAAGCGTCAGACCGTAGACTCGAGCCAACAAAATGTATCGAACCAGATTCTCCGGCAGCACAGCCGTGAGTTGCTGTTCCAGTTCCGCGAGCCCCGTCGAGTTCAATGAGATCCTTGGTTGTCCCTGGCTGTTCTGGTTGCGCTCGGCAGAGTAAACCGTCAGGTATTGTATCCAGCCCGCGCCGATGGTGGTCGCGGTATTGGAAGCGAGATCACCGTTCGTATCGATGGATGGCGTCAGGGCCTGTGAGGATTGATTTGTTGCATCGCTGCCGGGGCTGATGCCCATGAGAAGTGGTCGAGTGACTCCTTTGACAAACAGGAGTTCGCTCAATTGTTTCGGGATCGCGTTCGCGGCTCGATAAGGTCGATCGAGCGTTTGATAATACTCCGTCTCTGCACCGAACTCGCGTGTTTGATCGTCGGCATCGAGCCAGTCCAGAATTGCGTCGGCGATCGCTTCGGTCATCCCGGGAATCTGCATCAACGACGTTCGCCCCGCGCCGGGACTGGTCTGTTCCCACTTCATCAAAGAATTGAGATTGAGCTTTGAGGATTCATTCTGCAAGCCAAATCGAAGCACGCTGTTCTGTTCGGGAGTCTGATCCAGCGAAACGACGGAGAATCTCCAGCGATCATCGACGAATGCGGGATCTGTGCTGATGGGTTGTTCGATGAGTGGAGTTGTTGAGAGAGGTGTCGACGCAGTTCCGGTTCCGGGTTCTTTCAGAGGTTCTACGAGATGACCTCGAAAGAGCGCAGGATTGTGGAACGTGCCGCCCAGCAGCTTGCGTTCTCGTTCGGACAGAGCGGCGAACCACAGCAGCGTCGATTCTGCTGAGGCCATCGTTTGCTGAGCCTGTCGCATGCTGCCGTTCAGTCGCGCGCCTTCGTACTCTGTTGACATGGCGGACAAAAAACCGAAGCCCGCCAGTGCGACCATCATCACAAGCACGAGTACCACGATCAGCACCACACCCTGCCGCGAATCACTGGCGAGCGGCAGGGCGTGAGCCCTCCGATCAGTCACGTCTGCAGCAACACGAGGCCGGTTAGGAGGAGAAGACAAATCGGAGGGCTGACGCCCTGCCGCTCGCCGGATCTTCATATCGCGCCCTCCGGTTCGGAGGCATTGTTTCCGGCCCCCGGTTCCGGCATCGGGCCAGTGACAGGTTGAAGCAGGATAATTTGTTCGACTTGCTGAGTCCTGATCGTGGCCAATGGATCGGCCGTTGAATCTTTCGTCGATGCAGGGGTCGCGGGGGACGTTGAAACGGTCGACGAACTGTCATCAATTGCATCGTCAAGCGGTGAGTCCTGCGAAGTCGAATCGCCAAAGACCAGCTTGAGTTTTTCCAGATCGGCCGCGTTGACAAGCTGCATGCGCACTCGAATCGCCAGTGGCAGTGACTGCTGCTGCTCACTGTTCCACGTCGATGCCCAGGACGAACCACTGAAGTATTCGAACCGGCAACTGACGACCTCCGGTATCAGGCCAAACTTCGGCACGTTCTGAACAGGAGTCTCTGCGGTCGGGGTTGCTCCGCTGGATTCTGCCTGAGCATTCGCAGGCGGAAACAGCAGTGTTTCCAACGTTGTGCGATCGACCGAGGCATCGCTCTCTGCGGCAGAATCTTCCAGGAGTGAATCCTGCTGATTCAATGCAGACTGCAGCGACAGCGATTCCGTTTGGATGCGATAAAGACCAGCCTGAAGAGACTGATTGCCGCCGATCATCCCTGGAGCCTGAAACTGCCAGATGATCGTTTGATACTCGGAGACTTTGGGGGCGACTCCTTCGACACTGATCGAGTCTTCGGATGCAGCCACCGGCTCGGGTGCTGGAGTCGATGCGGGAAAGGCTGGATCACCCACCGGCACTGATGTGTCGGAGGGGCCAGGTGTCGCGCCGAGAACAGGTGGGATTTCCTTCGTTGGCTGCTCAATGGAGAGCTTCATTGACGAACTGTTACCCACGAGTGAAACCTGGCTGGGGATCGCCAACGAGTTCCCGGATGCAAGTCCCGCGAAAACAGAGGGCTCATTCAGAGCCGGATCAGTGCCACTACTAAGCGGATCAGCGGCGAACGGATCAACGAGTGGTGCTGGCGGCTCGGCAGAGAGTGCCGACGATTCGTTGGTCATCTCCAGTGATGGCACAACCTTTGGATTTGTGTCCGGTGCCGAAACGCTTTGCAGATCACGCTCAAGCATTTGCAGCAGTGATCGCGTGAGTTGCTGCTCCGTCGCCTGAGCCTGCCCGGCTGTGAGGTAGCTGTTGTACATCGACATCATGCCCCATACCACGGACATCAAGGCCGCGACGAGAACAGAAGCGATCAGCATTTCGACCAGCGTGTAGCCACCACGTTTCAGTCGAACGGTCCGAGTATCGGACGCAAAGTTTACCAGGGTGCTCGGCCTCATAGCAGGCCTCCGGATTGCATCGTGCCGGGTTGCGGCGAACCCGGTTCGTCCATCCCCTGCATCAGCTCATCCAACGCGCCCTCGGGAGGCGGTCCGGAGATCCAGCGAGTCAGCGAGAATCGAATCGGTCGTGGCAGCGTTTGATCGCCCTGAAGAACGTCCACGGTCAGAGCCCACATGCCTGGCTTAGCGGCCAGAGGCTCGATTCGAACCGAATGGCGCCACTCAGGATTGGTCTCATCGATTGTTGGTTCAACGGTGTCCTGACTTGTCGAAAACGGATCCTGAGCATTCACATCATCGGCTGTTTCTTCGATCGGTGCCGGAAGAGGAATCAACGGCATGGATTCGATGAGCTCCATCGGTCGCATGCCCAGCAGCAGCTCATTCAGAGTTTGTTCGCAAAGCTGCTGAGCTTCGGAATGCAGTCTGGCCTTTTGTGATTGATCACGTCCCATTCCCGCCAGCCGCGCCAACACCACAGCGCTGCCCATCAGGATCGCGGTGGCAATGATGACTTCAATCAGCGAGAACCCACGATGAGCTTTTTTCGATGTTTGCAAACCCCCGGCGAGCGGTAGGGCGTGAGCCCTCCGATTACGCTGAGGTTGGCTCGGAGGGCTGACACCCTGCCGCTCGCCGGAGAGATGGTGTGGCCTCATCGCAACGCCTCAGTCATATCGGTCGTGGTCGGTGTTTGCTGGGGCACAACTCTTGTAGGGGCCGAATAGCTTGCCATGGCCGTGAGTCCTCGCAGAGTCACATCCACCACAAAATCCCGCTGCCCGGTTACTCGAATCGTTGCGTCTTCTGTACGACCGCTGGGCTGAAAGTGAATGGGGTCGGACCAGCGTCGAAGGTTTGTGGCCGATGACTCAGAAGCGATGAGGCCTGATGTGACTGGCTCTGCAAAGGTAACGCCAACTGGAAGTCGACCTTCTCGTAAAGTCAGTGAGATCAGATTGCTCTCGCCCGTGCCGTCAATTGGCTGTGTGGGAACTTCGGCGGATTCGGTCGAGAGTCCAGAAGGAGTCGTTGCTGCCCCGGACGGATCTTCGAGCACCGTAATCGTCGCATTGACCGGTGCTGGTATGCGTTCAATCACATAACGGCCGCCAGCAATTTCGTAACGGAACGAAACTACTGAGCCTTCTCGAATGGCCAGGGATCGTGCTTTGGCTAACGATGCCTGAAGCTCTTTCGCAGCACCGGTGAGGCGGCTCTTGTCCAGAGGACCTCGCATGGAGGGAAGAACAAGTCCCGCGACCGCCGCCAGCACGGCCATGACAATCAACAACTCCACGAGCGAAAATCCGCCGCGGAGTTGCTGTTGATTGTAATGGTGCGACGGTGTGTTCATGAGGCAGCGATCTGCTTGTTCCTGAAGACTCGCAACGAGATAACTGTTGAGGCTGAGATTCAAGGTGGTGCAGAAGCCGTTAAACCACCGGGGTAAACCCGGTGGCGTAAAGGACTGATCGCCAAAAGCCCGTTGCTACCAGGGAGATTACTCTTTGGACTCAGAGCTTGAACCTTCGTTGCCTTCACCATCGCCGGTCCAGCTGACAATATCGTCGTCGGTGTTTTCCTGACCGTCAGGACCATAGGACCAGATGTCGGGGACGTTGATTTTGTTGTGAGTCGGAGGGTATTCGTAAGCGTAAGCTTTGCCCCAGGGATCGGCAGGCAGTTTTTCGGTCTTGATGTATGGACCATCCCAGCTGCCGCCGCCGCCTTCCGATGATGACGAATCACCTTCGGCCGGTTCCGAGTCGCTGCTGGAGGAGTCTTCAGATGACGAACTGCTGCCATCAGAACTCGGCTTTGATACCAGAGCTGCCAGACCTTCTTCCGTTGCCGGAAACTTATTCATATCAACCGCATAACGCTCGAGTGCCGATTGAAACATGCCGATCTGAGTTTTGACGGCGTTGATGTCGGCCTTCTGTTTACTCCCCAGCAGGCGAGGACCGATCAAAGAAACCAGCAGCACAAGAATCGCCATCACGATCAAAAGTTCGGTCAGAGTAAAGCCGCTGCGAACGACATTGCTCTTTGAAATCAGTGATCGTGTTGGTGTCAGTTTTTTCATCATTATCCTCTGCATCTGATTCTCCTTATGAACAAAACAATTACACCGGCGAGCGGCAGGGCGTCAGCCCTCCGAGTGCGTTGAGATTTTCTCGGAGTGCTGACGCCC
>CAIXQV010000297.1 GCA_903921605.1 uncultured Planctomycetaceae bacterium
CAGGAATTTTGACTGGCTGGCTGAAGTGGTTGGAGCCTGGTAAAACCTTTGCCAGGCAACTTGTAGAGTGGCAGATCCAAACTATAGCGGCGCTTTCCTGCTGCCACAATGGCGACTGGTGACGGCGAAATCCACGTTTTTTGGCGACATTGGTACTCAGCTCAACAGAGTTATCCACGAATCCTCTGAGACAACATCGATTGGAAGAAGTGATCCTTCCGCCGACCTTCGATGCGAACAACCAGGCCCTGCAGAGTGGCATAATCCTTATCTCTTTGGCTGAATCTGCCCGGAAATGTGACAAAGTCGGCCAGAACGCAGGGACTCCCGTTTCATTGATTTGACCCGTGAAGCAGTCAGCCGTATGGTGTCCGTTTGTCTCGGCATTTTGGCCGCAGCTTTTGATTCAGGCGAGAATTGAAAAAGGCACAGTTATGAGATTTCGAAGCAGCTGGGTTTTGTTACTTGGGCTAGTTTTGGCGGGATGCCAGGTCGATCAGCCACCTACGCCGGAATCAAGCACAACCGATTCAGGGGAGAAAAAAGACAGCACAACTCCCGGTAGTACCACTGAAGGCGGTACAGAAGAAAAATCGGGCGAGCGCAAGTCTGTCGCTTTTGTAACGAACCAGATTGCCGACTTCTGGAAGATCGCAGAAGCTGGATGTGTCGCTGCGTCGAAAGAGTTTGATATCGATGTTCAGGTGATCATGCCTCCGGAAGCTTCTGCTGTCGTGCAGAAGCAGAAGGTTGAAGACGTAATGACGGGCGGAATTCAGGCGATCGCCATCAGCCCGCTTGATGCCGACAATCAGGTCGAATGGATCAACAGCATTGCTGCTAAGATCCCCCTGATTACACATGACTCAGACGCTCCGAAGTCAAATCGCCTTGTCTATATAGGTATGGACAATTATGCCGCGGGGCGAGCTTGTGGCGAGATCCTGAAAAACGCGCTGCCGGATGGTGGTCAGGTGTTGTTGTGTATTGGTCGCCTGGAACAGGACAACAGCAAGTATCGTCGTCAGGGTGTGATTGATGTGTTGATGGGCCGTGATCGTGGCATTGACTTCTACCAGTCTCAGCCAGATGCCTTCGATCCGAACGAAGGTGAGATCAAAGGTGACAAGTACACGATTGTGGCGACAGTCACCGATCAGGGTAAACCGGAAGTTGCGTTGCAGAAAGCCGAAGACGCGATTGTGACCTACCCAGAGCTGAAGGGTATGGCTGGCTTGTTCGAATACAATCCACCCGCCTGTTACCAGGCTCTGAAGAAGGCTGGCAAGGTTGGTCAAGTGGCTATTGCCGGCTTTGATGAAAACGACGTCACTCTTCAGGCGATCAAAGACGGCGAATGCGCCGGGACGGTTGTGCAGAACCCTTATGAATACGGGTTTCAGTCCGTGCGAGTTCTGAAGGAAATTCTGGCCGGAAGCAAAGACGTGATCCCCGAGTCGAAGTACATCGACATTGCTCCGCGATCGATCACCAAGGAGAACGTTGAAGCGTACTGGGAAGAACTCAAGCGATTGAAGGGACAGTAGGGCAGGGCACGGGTTTGAGTTTTTGGTTTGAGGTGTTCGGACGAGTTGTAGGGTGTGACAAATTCGCAGGCTGCAACGGTGTGCCTGCGACAACTGGAGTTTACTTTTTCAAGGCCGATTGATCTCCGAAAGCCAAAGAGCGAAGGCAGGCACACCGTTGTTCGAGTTGGCTGGTCACACCCTACTAATTACTCGAACGGCAGTAGTTTATCGCAGTCAAGCACTCATTATGGTCAGCACTTCTATCCCAACCCCGCGACTGGAAGTTCGCGACATCACCAAATCTTTCCCCGGAGTCAAAGCGCTCAAGGGTGTGAGGCTTCGCGTGATGCCGGGCGAAGTCTTGTCTGTGGTGGGAGAGAATGGTGCGGGCAAAAGTACGTTGATGAAAATCCTGGCCGGTGTTCAGTCTCAGGACGGCGGCCAGATTCTTGTCGACGGGCAGGAAAAGAGATTTGGTTCCGTCAGCGATGCGATGAGCAATGGAATTGCCATCATTCATCAGGAACTGAATCTTGCTGACAACCTCGAAATCGGAGCCAAC
>CAIXQV010000298.1 GCA_903921605.1 uncultured Planctomycetaceae bacterium
GACGTCACGAGTAATACTGACGTTCTGACTGGTCTTGCCAATCTTGTCAATTTCGTCGATGAAGATGATGCCTCGCTGAGCGGCTTCGATGTCGAAGTCAGCCGCATGCAACAACTTGAGCAGCAGGTTTTCCACGTCTTCGCCGACGTAGCCAGCTTCGGTCAGAGTTGTTGCGTCTCCAATAGCAAATGGCACCTGCAGAGACTTGGCCAGCGTCTTGGCCAGCAAAGTCTTGCCTGAGCCCGTCGGGCCGATCAGAAGAATGTTGGACTTTTCAATCTCAACGTCTTCCGTCCCGATTTCAAGGTTGTGCATCAGTCGCTTGTAGTGGCTATGCACTGCGACGGACAACAACTTCTTGGACTTGTCCTGCCCGATGACGTACTGATCCAGCTCCTTCACAATTTCTCGCGGGGTTGGGACGCGATTGAAGAGCTTTTTGGATGATCCGCGGCGGCGGCGTTCCTGGTCGAGAATCGACTGGCACAGCTCAATACATTCACCGCAGATATAGACGTCTTCGGGCCCCTCTACCAGAGGTCCGACTTCCCGGTAGTTCTTTCGGCAAAATGAGCAGTTGGCATTTCTCTTGCCCTGCTGTGCGGTCTTGCCTGAACCAAATTCCTTACCTGATGCCATTGTTATCCCTTTGGATTTTCTGTCACGCGTCTCATACGGCCCATCATGACTTTGGAGTCAAAAGTCGGAAGGCTGTGTATGAGCCACGTATACGGTTCGCAGGTGGTGGTCGCTCCGGGTTGTCGGCGTCCCTGCCAACCGTGTCTCTTGTCGTTTATGGATCTCACTCTCCAGGAGCTGACTTGTGTTGCAGTCTGTCATCCTCGACAGGGCCTGCAACTTCAGTTCTCCGGGATGTGTGGATCCCTGTTTGTCGTCATCTGATCCGTGTCACTTGTCCCATCACCTTTTTCGGATTCCGATGGCATCCGGCGTTCGGCCAGATCCGTGGTATTCTGTGAAGGTTCGGGAACATTTGTCGGACTGGTCAAGGTTTCCGATTGGTCGGGTTCTGACGTCTCGGAAGACCCTTCTTCTGTCTCTTGATTTTGCTCTGCTACTGACTCAGTCTCTGAAGAGAAAGAATCAACTTTGGAGCTTATGATCGAGGCTGCAGTTTTTGCAGAAGTCCCCGGTCTCTTTTTGTCACCCCAGGTCGCCTGAAGCCGGCCTGTAATTTGTCCCTTGATGGATCGGAATTCGTCCTCGGTTAGGTCACCCTCACGTCGCAAATCGTTGAGACTCAGGAGCATCTCTCGATCCGCTTCGGCAGGATCAACATCTTCGTTTACTCGTGATACCAGGCGAACAATCGCCCAAATCACTACGACCAAACAGGACGCCGCAATCAGAAGCGGAATCCATGAGATATCCGGCAGTTGCAGCAGCTTCCACCAGTCTGTCTTCCGAGACAGCCAGAAGAATTCTGAGGGGACCTGCCGCTCAAAAAATCTGTTCGAGTATTCGCAGATGAAGGTCATGAAAACAACGGTGAATGAGTTCCGGCGTGAATAGACACATGAGTAGGTCGTATCATGATCGCAGCCACACCAGTTGAGAACAAGGAAGTTGATAAGCAATTGAAGTGCCAATGCAAAGACTACAAATCATGTTTAGCGCCTTCCCTGCTTTTTGCAGGCGATTCCGCTGAGTCTTTTCCCTCGGCGCTGTGCTCAGCCGCAGATTCTGCTTTGGGGGGCATCGCGTCTGCCGAGGAATTGCAAACTTGACAATCTGGCCTCGCCAATGTCTTGTAATTCCTTCGAAGTCAGAATTCACCTTCAGAAAGCCCCACAACACCTCGGCGGGCGCCGGATGATCTTAAAAGTCGCCGCAAGAGCAAGCGGCCTCGTGGCCAGGCCACTGAGACCTTGCCTTTCTCTGACCGGCAAATAATGGAATCCATTCAGGTTCAAAGAATGAGGTCGCGGATGGTTGCCAAAGTAGGTCCTTTCCGCCGGAAAGAACTTTTGCCGTAAGGCGAACTCTATCTGTAATTCGGGGAGGATTGCAGGCTGCAGAACGCTAATGCAGACACAGCGGTCGCGGCACACTGCTAACTCCTGCCCGGCAGACAGCACCTGCCGAAATAGGCAACGGCACCCTGTTCAAGTCTGAAGGTGGTTTTCTGCTGACAGCCTGCCGCCGCCCCTCTATACTGTGGGCCGCTCCCTTATACGGTGAGCAGTTCCCGCCGGCAGGTTAACTCCATTCGAGTGGACGGATATATGTTTTTGAGCACGACGTTCCGAAGAATTCTGACAGAGATGTTCCCTGTCGCATTGGCCTGTGCTGGTTGCCTGATGTCGATCGGCTGCGGCGGGAATTCAGCGACTCCGGTTGCTTCCACCGACACGCCGGCCGCTTCTGAACCTTCTCAACAGGCGGCATCTGCTACTGTCGCCGCCTCAGAAGAGAAGCCAGCCGCGACTGCATCGACCAGCAAAACTCGCCACAAGCGTGATGAAGTCTGGGTGGACGAGAACGGCCAGAAGTGGTTCGGCAATGTTCCGATGGACGCATTTTTTGACAATGCCTACGAGGTGGCCAGTAATCAGGAGTCGATTGGTGGTGCAGTCGTCGCTGTGGCAGATGCTGGTGGAGCAACGGATCCTGCGATGACTCCGGCTGCTGCAGAGGGATCCGACCCAACTGTGGCTGCCGCTTCGGATTCTCCAAAGCCACCGACGGAAACGACCACGGCACCGGAGGCCGGAGGTGAAGATTCATGGGCCACCTTGATTACGGCGGCCACCATCGACGAAGAGGTCAAATCGATTCGCAATTTCCTGAATGAGAACGTGCATTCTGTGGGCACGTTTAACTCATCCATGCTGATGATTCCCCCTAAGGCTGCCGCTTTGGGAGCTGTCGCGGTGATCGTGATGGAGCATCCGGAATCAGTCCCGTGGAAAGATGACGCAAAGTACGTGCGTGACCTTGCCAAGAAGATGAACTCGTCAGTTCTGCAACGCGGTGCGAAAGATCAGAAACGCATCGAGGAGTTGTATGACGCCGTCGATGCCACTCTGAGCCGATCAAAGCCTGCGGGGCTCGAAGAACCGCCGGAATCAGATTCATTTGCCGAAGTGGCCGAAATGCGGCTCCTGATGATGCGAATGGAAGAGGCGGAAAAGCGACTCAAGACCGAAGCCGGTACGGAAGGGGCCTTGGGAGAGAAAAAGGCGATGGTGGCTCACGAAGCTTCTATGATGGCCGTGATGGCAAAAATTGTGTCGATGCCAGCCTACGGATACGGTGATGATGCCAAGTTCACGGGCTATGCAAACGAAGTGCTCAAGGCATCACAGGACATCAAGACCGCCGCGGAGTCAGGAGACTTCGCAGGTTATGAGTCGGCGATGACTCGAGTTTCCACAACCTGCAGTAACTGCCATTCCGACTACAAGAACGATTAATGCTCTGCCAGAGAAGAGCCGGAGCAACCAGATTGCCCGGCTGACTCCCCTCAGGATGCTTCTATATTCTTGCTGCTTCCTCAATCTTGGCCGCGCACCGTTTAAGACCGGATCCGATGTTGTTCGATCAGGTCCCAGTCAACGTCGATCCCGAGCCCCGGTTCAGGATTCAACGAGGTGAAAGCTCCCTCGATCTTCAGGGGATTCCGCACGATCGAAAACTCGTGATAGCTTGGGCCAAGGCAATCGCCGGGGATTTGTTCGATCTGCACGTTGGGTGTTGAGACAACAAACTGCATCATCGCCGCGGCGCCAATGTCCCATTCGAGATTGGATCCGATTGTGCATGGAATCCCTGCATCGGCCGCGATCGACGCAAGCTTTCGCGCCTTCGCGATGCCGCCTTGTTTGCCCGGATACAGCGTCACGGCATCACAGCAGTCGTGCAAAATCAGTTCGCGCAGATGGACTTCATCGAAGCAGCTTTCGTCAGCCAGCACTTTGATGCCAGTGTCCTGTCGCAGCTTTCTGAGCTGCGAATAATCACCACGAGGAAGCGGTTGCTCGACCAGCTCAACATTGCAGTCCGCAATTCTCTTCAGGCAATATCGAGCCTGTTCATCGTTCCATCCGCCGTTAGCATCAATTGTAAGATGGTTATCCGGACCAATGGCTTCTCGCACCGCGTGGACTCGCTGGATATCCAGTTCCGGTCCAGTTCCCACCTTCACCTTGATCGTGGTAAATCCGGCCGCAATTCGCTGTTTGGCTCGTTCAGCAGCCACTTCCGGAGCATACGCTCCCATGGAGAATCGATTGCGAATCGTCAGCGGCCTGACAGCACCACCCAGCAATTCATAAACCGGACGCTGAGCCGCTTTGCCGAGAGCATCCCAGCAAGCCATCTCGATAGCGGACTTGGCAAACCAATTGTCGATTGCCGCCAGATCCATGCGATTGTCAATGGCAGGAAGGTCGTCCAGGTCGAAGCCCTGCAGCAGCGGAGCAAAAAGATTCTGAATGATCGCCTGGACACCCCAGACTGTTTCGCCGCTCCAGCGAGGAGTCGCTGTGGCTTCTCCGGCTGCCACGATTCCTGTGTCCGTTGTCAGTCGCACGACCACAAACTGCGAAACTTCATGACGCCCCAGCGCAGAGATCATCCGACGTTCTGCGGTGAGTGGAATACGAACCGGTATAGCTTCAATAGAGGCGATCTTCATCAGACGGATCCTTCAGGCGAAAAATTACTGTGATTCTTCAATGCAGTACAGATGCTGATACGTGCGAATGAAAATCTGACCGTTGGAATACGCGGGCGTTGCACGAGTCATTTCTCCAAGTTCATTGATTCCAATTACTTGGCACGCTGTGGGATCTGCCTGCAACAAAATCGTCGAACCCTTCATGGTGGTGACCTGAAGATGACCGTCGACCGCCGTCATGGAACTCCAGGACGAGGCACCATCGAGCCTTTCCTTCCAGGTAATTTCTCCGGTTGGAACATGGATGCACCACGCGATTCCCGGTTCGTTCAGAATATAAAGGTGTTCTCCAACCACGACCCCCGAGCCGACTCGTTGAGGATTTCCTTTCTCATGCAGCCAGACACGCCTGGTATCGGTGAGATCTCCAGTGCCTTCCGCACGAACGGCAATGGCCGGGCCGTTGTATCCAGCCATCGACACGACGAGATCACCGGCAATCAGCGGCGATGTGTATAGCAGTTTGCTGAGTCCGCCACAGGACCATCGATCCTCGCCAGTCAACGGCGACACAGCCCACAGACGATCGGGCATGGAGAGCAGCAGAGTTTCAGAATTCCCCTGTGGCATTATCACCGGAGTGCTCCAGGAGCCTCGATACTCTTCGTGTTTCGACGATACCTGTTCCGCAAATGTACGGCGCCAGACTTCGGCCCCATCCTTCAAGCTGAATGCCGCGACGTACGAATTCACGCCGGGACCAAAATTCAGCAGCACCAAATTCTGGTAGATGATGGGACTGGAGCCATAACCCCAGATATGATCGACCTTGCCGGTTTCGACCTTCCACCGTTGCTCACCATTCAGATCAAAGCAATACAAACCGGCCGATCCGAACCAGGCGACGATTCGCTCACCATCGCTCACCGGGGAACTTGCGCAGAGCGGATTAGTCTGATGGGTAATCTCTTTCTCTGCGTATTCCGCCCCCTTCGTCCAGAGCAGCGATCCGTCACTGCGATCGTAACATCGCAGTTCGCGTTGAGCGGATCCGGTGGGAGCGTGAGTGATGAAGACTTTGGAGTCGACAACGATCGGGCTGGAATTACCTTCGCCGTCCAGTTTCACTTTCCAGCGGATGTTCTCGGTCTGCGACCACTTCTGCGGAACACCGGTCTCCTGGGAGATTCCCGTCCCGAGAGGACCTCGCCACTGCAGCCAGTCGTCCGCGGCCGCCTCGGGTGTCGCAGGCATGATCCAGATGCAGAGGGCTAAGGCGATCACGGTTGTCGGGGTCCGCGCCAAGCCTCGTGCAAAAACCAAAGCGTCTCGGAGTCGACTGCATTGCCCATGCTTAGAAGGCCCAGTTTTAGCAGGCCCCAGGGCTGGAATTCGCGAATTCAGCATGCGACATCCTTATATTCGTTCGACAGCAGTTGCGGTACGTGGCAGCCGAGTTGTCGCGGAATCGCGTGCGTCATTCCAGTGAACAAAAAAAGAGGTTGCAATCTTTTCAGATCACAACCTCTTCGAGTTTGAATGCGCAAGACAGGACTTGAACCTGCATGGGTTGCCCCACACGCCCCTCAAGCGTGCGCGTCTGCCAATTTCGCCACTTGCGCGAGACAGTCAAATTACGAACCGTTCAAACTGGGATATGCACAAATGGATGAGGAATCCATCTGCTCCCGGAGGAAAGCTCGTAAGTGCGGCGGAAGGATATCAATCTGATCCGGGAAGATTCAAGCCGACACAACTCCGAAGAACTCTTCCCGGGAAATTCGCTCCCGCCGCCTGCCGGACAATCGACACATTCCTGAAAGTCTGGTTCAGCTCACATCCAGAAATTAAGGTGCATCCAGCGACGAAACCGCCCCCCAAATTGCTATCGAAACAGACAATTGTCGCCAGATTTGCGGTATCTATCTCAATTTGGGTCCAACGCTTTGTTGGTTTCCAGCATGTAGGTTGGACATTCTTGTCCGACTGCGTTTCTGCGTCCGACTGCGTTTCTGCGTTCGGCAGGGTTTCGACGGGCAAGAATGCCCATTCTACCTGAACTGCAAGCGTTGACACCGCAATGGTCAGTGCTCTGGCGTGAATCTATGGGCGATTCGTACCTTGAGCGTGGGCTCCGTTTCCGCACCTGAGGTTTCTCATTTCCACAAAGTATTTTGGTGCTTGAGTTTCCGGCGAAGTTTCGTCACCATGCACGGTAATTGACTCCGGGCAAATGGTAGCTGATCTTTCAATTGTCCGGGAATCCTTAAAATGTCACTCTTTGACATTGGGACCGAGGGCTCTGGCCCTGCAGCAAGTTTCGTAAAGGGCGAAAGAAGAATTCGGAATGGCGAAGGAAGAAGCGATTCAGGTTGAAGGCAACGTTGTCGAGGCTCTTGCGAACACTCAGTTTCGCGTCGAGCTGGAGAACGGCCATCAGGTTATGGCTCACGTTGCCGGTAAAATGCGTAAGCACTTCATCAGGATTGTGCCAGGTGACCGTGTGGTTGTGGAAGTGTCTCCGTACGACCTGAAACGAGGTCGCATTGTTTACCGCGAACGCTGATTGATTTCGCGAGTGGTTTTGTGTTTCTGCCCTTGAGGCATGTCGGCCTGACGTGAATTTGACATGACCAGCACCGCCTCATCGCTTCCGTTCGTCCAGGTTTTCACCGATGGCGCCTGTCGAGGTAATCCGGGGCCCGGTGGCTGGGGTGTCATTCTGCGACATCCCGCCTCATCGACGGAGAAGGAATTCAGCGGCGGTCATCCAATGACCACGAACAATCAAATGGAACTTCAGGCTGTCATTGAAGGCCTGAAATTGTTGACTCGCAAATCGCGTGTGGAAGTCGTGACCGACAGCACCTACGTTGCCAAAGGTTCCAAAGAATGGTTACCGGGCTGGAAACGTAACGGGTGGAAACGAAAAGACGGCAACAAGCTGGTTCCCATCAAGAACGAGTCGCATTGGATCGCGTTGGATGCTCTGTTGACGAAGCATCAGGTCACATTCAAGCTTGTTCCGGGCCATGCAGGTCATGCGGAAAATGAACGCTGCGATGTGCTCGCCGTAGCCGCCGCCGAGCAGGCTCGGTATAGCAGCACGTGATAAAGCGTAGTTGGTTCGACGCCATCAGCTGCACGCCGCGAGCGGGAGTGTTGATCTGATTGTTTAAAAGCAAGCCGCAGGCGACGTTGGCCAAGTTCGCCAACGTCTGCGGCTCGCCGTTAAACGAAAACGCCCGAAATACCACTAAATCAATGCCGCGCTGCCCCGCTC
>CAIXQV010000299.1 GCA_903921605.1 uncultured Planctomycetaceae bacterium
CGCGGCTGTGGTGTAGTGGCAACACATCAGCTTCCCAAGCTTAGGATGAGGGTTCGATTCCCTTCAGCCGCTTTTTTTATTGCCAGCCGTTGCTTGATGTGCGGCTGGATTATTGCTGCCAATTTCGCGGCAATCGGTGTTGTTGGCCGGCTCGGGCGGCGTAGACTCCAAGAGCAGCGCCGGCGGCTTGGGTCATGGTGTTGATGAGGATTTGTCCCATCGGCCCGTTGATCGCCGCAGAGGCCTGATCGGCGATCGGAGAATCGATCTTCTGGATGCGATACATCTCCTGATACATCGTCTCGCCTGATACAACCCCATTCGCAAGATCCTGCAGTCGTGTCTTGAGGTCATAGGAATCCTCAAAGATCCGCTGCGGATCGCCGAACTGAGCACGACGGCATCGAGACAGCAAATCATGGACTCGCTGCGTGCGTTTCTCAGCAGCTTCGGCCGCCGCATAATGCTGGTCGAGCTGTGACTTCTTCTGGCTGACGACTTCATCAATATGTCGCAGGCGAGCAACCACCTGATCATCCTGCAGCTCCGGCGTGTTGGCGGCTCGCGCGGCGACGATGGAGCGTTCTGTCTTCTGCAGCAAAGCCTGAAACGCCTTTAACGCGTCGCGATAAAAGATCGAGTCGGGGGAATCGAGCTGGGCCTGTTCATGTTGCAAACTGGTGCAGAGCTTCTGCGCCGAATCCATCGCAGCAAACGCGCGATCAACTTCGGGGTTCAGGCGTGAGACGCTGGCCTGAACTGCCGGAAGACCCAACGCATCCGCAGCGGCGGTTTGACGAGCCTGAACATCTTCAACTCGAGCCTTCACGGTCTTCTGCTGTTCGGTAATAACCTGCTTCATCATCCTCGGCGCTGACGTCAGAAATCGATAGCTGGCGGCCACGGCGGGATAGTCGATCAGTCGCGACAACCAGCGATCAATCCGGCGAGACATCCCGCGACGTTGATAGCGGTCCGTGTCGAACTCGGAATCCCAGAGATATTGAAATAGTCGACTATTTTCATACGGAGGCAGCTTGTTCTTCGCCTCGGTCTCAACATCGCTCAAGTTCGCGGTGGCCTGTTCCAGCCGTGCCTGACCTTCCGCCGCTTCCCGGGAAAGTCGCTGCAAATCGGGGTCAGTTGTCAGTTTCTCGGTAAGCTGCGTGGTGAGTTCATCCGCCTTCTGAGTCACTGCGGAGAACTGCTCGGAAAGCTGCTTCCAAAGCATCTCTGCTGAAGACTGTTGAGTCGATGCGGTCTGCAGGCGAGTTTGCAACTGTCGCCGTGAGTCATCACGTCGCAGCATGATATCTCGCAGAACGGCACGCATTTCCGTCCAGCCATCGCTTTCGACATCGTCGTCAAGTCGCGGGAGATAGTGCTGCGCGAGTTCTCGAAAAGCATCGGACTGATCGGCAAGCAGTTTCTCAATCTCATTCGACACATCCATTGCGCGAGCGCGGGCTTCTTTCTCGTCGCCGTTGATCGAGGCAGCGAAGTCGGCGATTCGGCGAAGGATTTCGGTTCCGGGAACTGGCATGAGAGGCGACTGGTTGAACAGGGACAATTGGTGACAGAATGTAAGGGGAAGGTCGAGTACAAGAATCGTTTAACGGCAAACCGCAGGCGATGGCAAAAACAGAACTGACGCCTGCGGCTTGCCGTTAAACAAAAAAACAGATTTTAAAGAACCCAAGAGAAGATAATCCACGCGAATAGAATCAGACCCAGAATGAACAAAACAGAAAACCGTCGTACCCACAGATGAGCCATCAAAACACTGAACGATAATGGCGGATCCTGATAAGTATGCTGAGTCGCGAAGTATTGTTCGATTGCCGCATCCACATCGGCCTCCGTGATCTTGTCGCCGGTGATAACGGCGGCATCCATAAGCCGTTTTCGCATCAGCGTTCGGATTTCGTCTCGCGCCAGAGCGACCTCGGCCACTTCGCGTTCCTGCCGCAGCCCTCGAGCCACCTCCAGCACGCGCAGGGTTTCCACGAGCGAAAGATCTTTCGCGAAGGAGCTGACCGGAACTCCGGTTGTTGTTATTGAGTTGTCTGCCATGAACAACATCTTAACGAAAATGTGCCGAACAGGGATTCAGAATGCGGGCTGATCGCGGAGTGTCGCAGATGAGTCGTCTTCAATAATTCAACCGGCACTTCATTGCGACAATAGCGCAGTTTGGTACCGTAGATCATTACAATTAAGATCGCGTCCGTGAGATTACTGGCCGGGCCAGGTTTCTGCATCTCTGTCGTTCAAAAAAGGTTATTTTCATGAGCCAACCGTCGTCCAATTCTTCTGGTGAAATGATTCCGGCGGAAACTCCGGTCGCTACGATCTCCTCGTCTCAGCCAGTCACAACGATGCGACATTATCTGGACCGGGCGATTTCTGTGCTGAAGAAGTTTGGGCTTTCCACGACCGGCGATACAGGAGAAGAACTCATTCGTCTGTTGGAGGACGTCAAGCACGTCGACGAAGCTCGCACGCTGGCGATCGCGGATGTGATCAAGCACATGAGCACCTTCAATCGGCTGGTTCGCGAGAACGTCGAAAATATTAAGATCGGAAACCGATATCTCGAGATCACTCAGATGTTCGATTCCGTTCGTGAAGATTCCAAAATGCTGATCGCACAGTTGTCGGATGGCAAAATCAGTCGCTCGGAGAAGTTCCAGAACTGGTGGATGAAGATTCGACGAGGAACTCCAAGCGACCGCTTCGAAACGATTTCAGAAACGTATCGAAGCGTTTCCCGGGACACCAAGGATCAGCTCAATCGTGAAGACGCGATCATGGATGCCTACATTGACTTCCGCTTCGCATTGAAAGAAGCCGAAGTGATCGGCTGTGAACTCTACGAAAAGCAGAAGCCAGCACTCGAGAAAGCGAAGCAAACGCTGGCCGCAACTCAGACCGCGATTGATCAGTTTAAGGGCGAAGATTCAGCTCTACGAGGCCGTCTGGAGCTGGCTCGCGATGAAGCCCGTGAATCATTCTCGCGAGAAGATCGCACTTACCAGTTGCTGAAAGACATCTCCGAGAACCTGGCCATCGGTTATGACGTCGGCGACACGCTGGTCACGAAGCTGAAGCAAACTCACGATGTGAAAGACAGCGTCTATCGCCGAGCGGTGACGTTCTTCACGACGAATGAGCATGTCTTCACAATCCTCGGGACGGTTTACACCAGTCAGCAAGGGTTGCACGAGGTAACGGCCGCGACGGAAGCGATGAAGGAAGGTCTGAACAAGGGGCTTGAAGATGTGGCCGATCTCGGGCGTGAGCTGGAGCGAGCTGCCATGAAGGCCGGCTATGGCTCAACGGTCAAAGCCGAGAGCGTGCAAAAGCTGGTCGATGCCATCAGCAACTTCCAGGTGGAGTCTCTGACGATGATCGCCGACTTGCGAAAAGAGAGCGAAGCGAACGCGAAGGAAATCCGCCATGTCGTCGAAGACGGCAAGCGTCGCTTTCAGGAAACGGTTGCTCGTTACGTGCAGGAAACGGCTGCAGGCTGAGAATTGTCGTTTCGAAACCTGAGCCCTCCCGGCGTAAAGCCGGGAGAAGCTGTGAATTTATTGTAGGGTGGAACCAGCGGAGCGCCGGCCCACCATCCGGAATGCGGAGAATCGGTGGGCCAGCGTTCGCGAAGCTCGCTGGTCCCACCCTACGATTCCAATAAGTTCACAAGCTCGGAGGAGCCCGAGGCACGGTGACGATTTGTTCTCTGCAAGTGGGATAGACCGCTACTCGCGTCTCCCACCGCTCTGCGCGTCTTCAACCCAGTTGATTAGCTTCGCACGGCAATCGTTTGTAGCTCCAGGGCGCTCAGCAGCATTGTGGTGAGTGAAGCAGCCAACTCTGAGTCCGCACCTTCCCACGCCTGGCGGACGGTTGCCGCGTTCTCCTGATTTCGGATCGCGGATTCAAGGTCTGTATTCGAAACTCGAAGCACCGGCAGATCCTGATCCGGGAGACCGCGATGAACACTGTGGAGTCCGGAAGGGGAAAGTTCCAGAGTCACCTGGCAGCCACCGGGACCGAAAACATCCAATCCCACCATCTGTCGACGACCATTGGACGCATCGGTGTTCACGTGATTCTGCAGCGCGTCCTCCGTCCAGTTCTTGACTCGCTCGACATCCAGCTTGCGTTTCCCCCAGCGATCTTCGTTACCATATTCGATATAACGGAAGATGACCGTCTTATCAATTTCCGGACAAGGAATGTCGCCCGAAAACTTCTTGGTGTTCGTCATGTCGAACGTATTGTCGGTTTGTTCGTAAGGAGCATACGTTTCCGCATTCTCCATCACCATGCGTTCAAACATCCACTGGTCTTCGTTCTCAGCACGATTCGCCAAAGGAGGAAGTTCGCCGTGACCGTGGAACTCAACGCCTGTCGACTTAAAGTACTCGCCGCAGTATTCGATCATCTCACGAGACGAGATCGGCTTGTCCGGAGCAATATGGAAGGTCAGACCACGAGCTTCAGGAGTTTCAAACAAGCGGCACATCACAGCCGAAACCCACTCGACAGGAATGATGTTGCGACGTTCATCACCCGTCATGCGAAGGCGAATTGGAGTATGTCGATAACCGTTTTCGTCCGCGGGGACTGGCGGAATCATGACCGACATCAAACGCAGATAAAGATACAGCCCGTGGTAGGTATTGGTGTAACCCGTACGTGAGTCACCAGAAATCACAGCCGGACGATAAACCGTTACATGGTCAGCGAAATCAATCTGCTGAACGAGCGTCTCAGCGCAGAACTTGCTTTCTTCGTAGTCGTTGCGAAACAACTGCCCGGCACTCAGACTGGACTCCATCACCGGTTCGGTCTGCAGGCCAGCGACATAGGCGGTGGAGACGTAATGAATGTCCTTAATTCCCGATTCACGGCACAGATCAATCATATTCTGCGTGCCATTCAGGTTGGTCCGCCACGGTTCACCCGCACGGTCCTTCCCGTAGAATTCAAGAATCGCTGCGCTGTGAATGATGCTGCTGCAGTTGTCGGCAACCCATTCGGTCTCTTCGGGGCTCAGGCCAAAACCGGGCTCAGCAATGTCACCGGAAAGCACAACCGGTCGCGGCAATGCCCGACCCAGTTCCCGCTCCCAATGCTGAAGGATCTCTTCCATCCTGTCGCGAGGCGATTGTTTTCGAGATGGCCGGACAACGACCGCCAACTCATGGCCATTCAGAAGCAAGTCGCGAACCAGGTATCGTCCCACCAAACCTGTGGCACCGGTCAAAAGCGTATACATCGTGTTCCCTGGCAAGGTTATCGAAGTGAACTACATCGCGTCCGAGAACGCTTATGGAGCAGAATCACATTGAACCACAAAAGCAAAAAAAACAAAGAAAAATCGGCACTTATGTTCACTGACGAGGCGAAACTCCATCAAGAGATGACAGAGTCTCCCAGACCACTAAGAGCCCCCAATATTCACTTTTTCGCAAAAACGTCAACTCTCCAAAGCCTCTTCCCGGCAAGCCGCCGGGGGAGATCCCACCGGGAGAATCACCAGCAAGATCGCCACAAGTCCTTTCATAACAATCAGTTGCAAACTCTGATCGATGGGGAATTGTGGTCTGTTTCAGAAATCCACTGTCGGCAGTTTCTGCCGGTTTGTCGGCTTCATGCTTTTCGGACACGCTCGCCGCTGACTTCAGAGAATTCCCAAAGCGGTGGTCGCGCGTGCCAAACACGAGATTCCCCAACACGCGAATTCGGCGTGGCCGTGGCAAATCCTGACAACCCTCATTTTCCGGATGTCTCTCAGTTCTTTCCTGAACGCTGCGCCAAGTCGTCCATGGGCATTCAAATCTCTAATCCGGCTTTCGACATCGGGAAAATGTGTGTCCCTGACGTTTCCTCCGGGCATACTTTGACCAGAGGGAATTCATCTTCGTCGCTTTCATTCGATCCGGGCAGGTACTTTTGCATGAGGTGTGAAACGATGAACACCTCCCCGAGTCAATATTCTTTGAACACGTAGTTTTGAACCACCGCCATCGACTTCTCTTCGGACTTCCCCAATGCACAAGTTCTCAGGCGTCATTCCTCCAGTTGTTTCTCCGATGAAGTCGGCCGACCAACTTGATGTCGAAGCCGTTGATCGTGTCGTGGAGCATCTGATTCAGGGGGGCGTCTCAGGCTTGTTTGTTCTGGGGACGACCGGTGAAGGCCCCTCGCTGACGTATCAGATGCGTTACGAAATGGTTGAGCGAACCTGCGAACACGTCAAGGGCCGAGTTCCGGTTCTCGTTGGTGTGACTGACACCAGTCTGGCTGAGTCCATTGCCCTGGCGGAGCATGCGGCGGCGTGCGGTGCAGCGGCAATCGTGGCGGCAGCGCCGTTTTATTTTGACGTCTCTCAGTCCGCTTTGGAGGCATGGTTTCGTGAGCTTGCAGACCGGTCTCCTCTGCCAGTGATGCTGTATAACATGCCGTCGTGCGTCGGCGTGACGCTTGATCTGGAAATCGTCGATGCCCTGTCTCATCATCCGAACGTGGCAGGCATTAAGGACAGTGGCGGCGACTGGACTTACTTTCAGGCACTCTGCGACAAGCATCGCGATCGTGAAGACTTTGTCATCTTCATGGGGCCGGAGGAGTTGTTAGCGGAAGCCGTAGCGGCCGGTGCGAATGGCGGCGTTTGCGGTGGAGCCAATCTGCTCCCACAAGTTTACAGTCGACTTTATCTGGCCGCCGTGCGAAAAGACGCCGTGGAGATCGCTCATTGGAAGCAAACCATTGCGGACATGTTTGCCTCCGTCTATCGCGACGACGAGCAGCGAATGAAACTGATCCCGGGTCTGAAACTGGCGATGGAAGAGTGCGGACTGTGCAGTGGAACCGTGGCTCCTCCGCTGATGGCTGTCACGGAATCGCATGCTCGACGAATTCGCGGTTCTATTCCGCGACTTCTGGCGGCCTGTGAATACTCCACCGTCGAGGCCTGATTGTTGTCGCAATGAGTTTTTGCATTTGGAGTCCCCGCAGACCAGACCTCTCTTGCAACTGGCTGCGGATTGCCCTGTAATTACACCCGATCGAACCAAACGATCAAACGAGAAGTCGACCAGATTCAAACCCCGCCTTAGGCTTCTCCAGCCGACCTGCCGTTAGACCCTGCCTTCAATTTCAAGCCTGTGCCATGAGACCAGACGACCGCGATGCGATGTCGATGGATGCTCTGTTGACGGACTTTGTCCGCAGCAGTCGCGTAATCTCCTTGTCAGCGCTGCTCGTGCTGTTGATCACTTCGCCTGCCGCCGCGCAGATGGCACCGGTGCTGAACACAGTCTTTCCATGCGGCGGAAAAATCGGCACGGCATTCGAATTGAGTGTGACCGGAAGTCACCTCGAATCAGTTGAAACGCTGCGAAGTAATGTCCCGGGCTTTGAATGTGAATTCCTGGCGGCGAATCGATTTCGCGTGACGGTACCTTCGACCACGATGCCCGGGCAATATGATGTGTGGGCCGTGGGCGAGAATGGTCTGAGCAGCCCTCGGACGTTCCTTGTCGGCCGCCATCCGGAGCTGCTTGAGGTTGAACCGAATGATGTCGAACCTGCAGCGATGTCAGTGCCGTTGGATACCGTGATCAATGGGCAGCTCGACAAACCGGCTGATGTCGATCAGTATCGCATTCAGGCCACAATGGGCCAACGAGTCATCATTGAATGTTCGGCCGAGCGAATTGATTCTCGACTGCGTGCGGTTCTGGAAGTCTTCGATGATCATGGACGACGAATCGCGGTCAATCGAGGATATGTCGGGATTGATCCGCTGATTGATTTCGTCGCGCCGGCGGATGGATCTTATGTTGTCCGTGTTCAGGACCTGATTTCCTCCGGTGGCCCTGAACTCTACTATCGTCTGGAGTTTGATACTCAACCGAGAGTTCTGTTTTCCAGACCTTCCGTGATTCAACGCGGTCAAGCAACGCGCGTCACACTGTTTGGATGGAATCTGCCGACGGCAAAAGCAACAGATGAGGTTGCTGCGGTGTCCGGCGAAAAGTCAGGGCCTCAGGCAGAGCTTGGTTCTAAGCTGACGTCACATCACACGACCGGCAGTTTCAAACAGATTGAATTCGAACAGATTGAAGTCGAGATCCCGGCTTCTCTCGCGCAGCCCTCAACTCAGTTGCCGATTCGCCTGCAGCCATCACAGGTCGTGACCGCGGCGAATTCATTCGCATATTATCTACCAGGCAGCCACGCTCCTGTGATGATTGGCCTGAGCGATATCGCCATCAGTCTTGATCAAAGCGACAATCATGCACCGGAGTCGGCTCAGAATGTTTCCGTGCCATGTGAACTGAGCGGACAACTTGCGGAAGCCAGCGAACAGGATTGGTTTGCAATTGACGTTCAGCGGGGCGAAGTGTTGCACCTGGAAGGATTCGGCCAACGCATTTCGTCTCCCGTGGATTTGCAGATCAGCGTTTACGATTCTGAGCAGCAGTCGCTGTTGGCTCAGTTCAGTGATCAGCAGGACAACCTGGGCGATGAGTTCTCCACATCGCATCTGGATCCCGCGGGGCGTTGGGTTTGTCCGCGCGACGGGCGTTATCTTGTGGTTGTTCGCAATCTTAATCGTGCCGTACAGAATGATCTGCGTCGAGTTTATCAACTCAGTATTCGTCGTGAGGAAGCAGATTTTCAGGTCGTGGCAATTCCAGCCACGGACGGAGTTCGATCGCTCAATATTCCGCAGGGTGGTCGGCAGATTGTAAAGCTGATCGCTGTCCGACAACGAGCCTATAACGGGGCGATCCGAGTTTCGGCGAGAGATCTGCCGGGCGGAATCGAATGCCCGGATGTTTGGTTCGGCCCCGGAGTGAATCAGGCAACGATGGTGATCTCCGCCGACCCGGCTTGCGAAAGACTTATCGATAATCTGCATCTCGAAGCCACCGGCGATGCGGAGCACAACACGCTCCGACACGATGTTCAGTTTGGCTCGATCGTTCGCGCGGGAAGTCCCGATGGCTGGGGGCGATTGGTCTCGGCACTTCCCTTCGCGGTAGCCGGCTCTGCGCCGCTGAGGATCTCAGCGAATGCTCACGAACCTCTTGAACATCAGCTTTATGGAACTCTCGCGGCAAAGCACTTTCAGGGCAGCGCCGTCGATGTCGCGGTGGAGATTGAGCGTCGGGATGCGTCACATCAGGCCGATGTGAAAATGTTCGCGGAAGGGCTGCCGGATCAAATCAGAAATCAGATCGCGATTATTCCTGCAGGGCAAACAAAAGGATATGTCACGTTCGAACTGCCTCTGACTTTGCCAGCGGGACAATACTCATTTGTCATCCGCGCGGAGACGACGGTTCCGACAGCGGACGGGAAAACGGAGAACGTCGCGGTTCATAGTTCGCCCGTCGTGATTGACGTGCAAACGGCTGCGTTTGATGTGGATGTTGATCCGTTCGCCATCACGAAAGCTCGCCGTGGTGACACAATTCAGATCGCCTATTCGTCTCGAAGACGCAACGGTTTCATCGGCAAGATGCATACGGAGATCGCCTCGCCCGGCGTGGTGACCGATGTTCCTGGACTGCTTGGGCGTGGCGAAACTTTCACCGGGCAAACAGAAACTGGATCGTTACAGATCGTTGTGAATAAAGATGCTCCGCTGGGACCGCAGCGATTTCTGCGACTCTTTACCGTCGGCGTGGTTGAGGATGAGCC
>CAIXQV010000300.1 GCA_903921605.1 uncultured Planctomycetaceae bacterium
ACGTCATCTGGATCTGCGGAACTGCAGGAGTTCGTTAAGGGCTGTCGTTAAGACGACTGTCACCCAGAGGGACGAAGTACGCTCTGCCTGTTGATAAACATCAATGCGGTCGAGAATACTCGTCACGAGAGAAACCTGCAAAGTCACCTATGGCGTTCAGTAAAAAAACTGCGGCAAGTCAAGTTCGTTCGGCTTCCCCTGAGATGATCTACTACGGGGCGAGGACTGGCTGGCAACTGATCGACGTCGCCGAACTCTGGCGATTTCGTGAGCTCATCTGGGCGTTCGGGTTACGTGACCTAAAGGTTCGCTATCGACAGACGCTCGTCGGCGTCGCGTGGGCTATAATTCAGCCGTTGATGACAGTAGTTGTCTTCGGAGTTCTGATCGCATGGCTGCGAGGATCAGCGAGTGATGGCAGAGTTCCGTATGTTGTAACGAGCCTCTGCGGGATGGTTCCCTGGCAATTCTTTGCGGCAGCGACGACTCAGGCCACACTTTCGATTGCGATGAACAATCATTTGATAAAGAAAGTGTATTTCCCTCGAGTCATTCTTCCACTGTCGACATTCGTGCCAGCGTCGGTAGATTTCCTGGTTTCGTTTACGATGCTGGCCGTTGTGATGATGTTCTATGGGGTCGTGCCGGGGCCTCAAATTTTGTTGCTTCCAATTCTGATTTTGGCAACGCTGATTGTGTCTGCTGCAGTGGCCTTGTGGCTTTCGGCGGTGAATGGCATTTATCGAGATGTTCAATTTGCGGTTCCCTTCGTGCTTCAGTTGGGCATGATGGTGAGCCCGGTTGTGTATGAAACGGAAACCGTTGTCCCGGAAGAATGGCGGCTTTTGTACTACCTGAACCCAATGGCCGGATTGCTGCAGTGCTACCGCTGGGCTCTGCTGGGCTCCGATTTTCCGAGTCCGCTCGCATTGCTGACCTCCACGATCGCGGTGAGTGTGCTGCTCGTCGGAGGGATGTTCTATTTTCGCCGCATGGAACGGTACTTCGCCGACCTAAGTTGATCCTCAGCGAGCGGCTGGGCGTCAGCCGTTGCAGTCCTTGTCAGTAGCATTTTGCAAATTCAACATCGCCGCGGTGCACTGGTCATCGGCAGCTTTTCAAACTCCATGTCTGACATCGCCATCTCTGTTGAAAACATCTCAAAACGCTACCGAATCGGTGCGAGTGGTGGGCCGTCGTATCATCGATTGTCAGAGATGATTTCGGGAGTTCCCCGCGCCCTTTGGAATTACGGACGAACAGCGTTCAGGGCTTCGAAGGACGATTCCGGCGAGGCTGAATCAGCGAACAAAGACGAATTCTGGGCACTCAAGGACGTCAGTTTCGAAGTCAAGCAGGGCGAAGTCGTCGGCATCATTGGCCGAAACGGAGCTGGCAAGAGCACACTGTTGAAGATCCTCTCCCGCATCACCGAGCCGACATACGGCCGCTTGGGCATCCGAGGCCGAGTCGCCAGCCTGCTGGAAGTCGGCACCGGCTTTCATCCGGAGCTCACCGGTCGAGAAAACATCTACGTCAGCGGTGTGACTCTGGGAATGACCAGAGCGGAAATCAAGAAGCGTTTTGAGGAAATCGTCGACTTTTCGGGAGTTGTAAAATTCCTCGATACACCAGTCAAACACTACTCCTCCGGAATGCAGGTGCGACTTGGTTTTGCAGTCGCAGCGCATCTCGAGAGTGAAATTCTGATCGTTGATGAAGTACTGGCTGTGGGTGATGCCGCATTCCAAAAGAAATGTCTGGGCAAAATGAGCGCCATCGCTCAATGTGGAAGGACCGTTTTGCTCGTAAGTCATCATCTGACGGCGATACGCAGTTTATGCGAGAAGGCGATTTGGCTTGCTGATGGATCGCTGGCAGCTGCTGGAGAATCGGGTCCGGTCCTTCATGAATATTCCGCTAACATCTCGACAACCCCACATCGCAACTGGAGTTCGCTGCAAGACGCACCTGGGAACGAGAATGTTCGCCTCCGATGCATATCGATCTGTTCCTCAACAGAATCTGCTGGGGCCGCACTGACCTTAAGCAAACCGTTGCAGATCCGAATCGAATACTGGATCCTCGTCCCGGGGATCATGCTGACGCCAAGTCTTGTCCTTAAGACATGCGATGGGACCGTCATATTGAATACATTCCCTGTCAGCGGGTATGAAGAATGCTGCCTCCCGGGAGAAGCAACTTTGATGCACTGCATATGTGAGATTCCACCGCAACTTCTAAATGATGAGCGATACATCCTCGACGCCTACATTATAAGAGATAGATGCACTTGCGAATGGTGCCTTGCCGAAGCATTGATTTTTGAACTAACTGACGACTCGGAACGAATAGGCTGGAATGGAAAATGGTCCGGAGTCGTTCGTCCAAATCTCCACTGGTCATTGAGCGGAAGTCCGGCGTTGACCATCGAAGCATGATCAAGCGCAATCAAGAACTCGTCGCTGGCTCCCGGCTTGGGGAAAGCAAATGATCCGTGCCATTTTCAAAAAACTGCGCTGTGCGATCAATGCCGTGGATCGCATCCCGTTGCTGGAGAGAAAACTGGACGCTCTCACAAGAGTGCTTGAAGGTCAGTCTCTTCTAATCGCTAAGACAGAATGTCGAAGAGTTCGATCGCTGCCCGCCGGGACTCCGTTGTCGGAATGCGAATTTCGATGGAGTTCACAGTTCGGGGAGGACGGCATCCTGCAGCACCTGATACAGCATGCATCGATCTCGAGTCATCGGTTTGTAGAATTTGGAGCTGAGGATTTCATTGAGTCCAATTGCCGATTCCTCGCAGAGACCAACGCCTGGAGCGGGCTGCTGCTTGATTCGGCGCCGGATTTTTCTCAGAAGCTTTTGGGTTGCCCGACATACCTGTTACGAAATATTGTCGCAGATTCAGCAATGGTTACGAAAGAGAACATCAATGAACTTCTTTCGCACAACGGATTCATCGGAGACGTTGGTGTTCTGAGCATTGACATTGATGGAAACGACTATTGGGTATGGGAAGCAATTCATGTCATACAACCAGCAATCGTTGTTGTTGAGTACAACAGCATCTTTGGTTCAGAGATTCCGGTCTCAATTCCGTACGATGCTGCCTTCTCACGCCGTCGAGCTCACTACTCCTGGCTTTACGCCGGGGCGTCGTTGGCTGCTCTGGTCCATCTTGGTAATAGGAAGGGCTATGCTTTTCTGGGTTCAAACAGTGCGGGCAACAACGCATTTTTTGTGAGACATGAGTGCATAGGGAATTTGCGAGAAGTGTCAGTTCAGGAGGGTTACGTAGAATCGACTTTCAGAGAAAGTCGCAATAGGGACGGGAGTTTGTCGCTTCTCTCAGGCGATAACCGACTTAAGGAAATCAGAGACCTGCCGCTCATCGATGTCGCGACCGGCAAAACGGTTTACGGGCGAGACATTCTTTCGAAGCGAAGCATCATGGGTTCCCTTAACAAGTGAAAAAAATCGCAATCGTTGCTCAGAACGGCTCCATCGGAGGATGGCGATATGTCATTCGTTTATGCGAGGGCATTCGAAAAGTTCATCCGGACGTGCAACTCGTAATCTACACTTCAAAGTCGATGTTATGTGAGATCCGGAATGGAAAAGGTGATTTCTCGCGAACACTTTCCGGAGTTCAGATAAAGAGGTGGTTCTACACTTCAAGGTTCTATTCTCGATCGATGGTACGTCAGGCGGCTGGTCGAGCGTTTGGACTTAGTCTGCTTTGTCGCCTTGTCTATGAGCGACAACGAAGTGTACTAAATACCTTCGACATCGTGTTTTTCTCCTGGCCCTATCAGATCGAATGTCCTGATCTGAACGTGCCGGTTGCCTTCATTCCACACGATTTCAACTACGTGCATTTTTTCGGCGCAGTCGTGTATTCAATGAGTGAATACCGAAATCTCGTTGAGAGCCACCGCCGCTGGTTCGCAGTCGCTCATCCCGTTGTGTCATCGCGGTTTATTGCGCGCGAACTGGCAGTGATCACGGGGCGAGAGACTAATAATGCCGATGTCATTCCGCTCTCACGGCTGTCACCCGTCGATCGCATGGCAGACGATCATGCTCAGAGTATCCGCACCCGGCTGGGGGTTGAGGGCGACTATATTCTTTGCCCGAATAATATCCAATATCACAAGAATCTGGGTGGGTTAGTTTCCGTTTTCCATTCTATCGCAGCGGTATATCCTGAGGTTAAGCTGGTATTGTGTGGCGCTGGAACAGAAGAAATCAGAGGAGTTGCCGACAATGATTTCTACATTGATCATTGTAGTAGTAAATGGAATGTTCTTGGGCTGGGGCTCGTCCGAGATGAAGAACTGGTGGCACTGATACAGAGTGCTCGCCTCGTGATAAATCCGTCTTTATATGAAGCCGGCAATGGTTCAGGCCTTGATGCGTGGGCGCTCGGGACTCCTGTGGCCATGTCTAATATTCCTGCGTTTGTTGAGCACCTTGACGTTCTGGGGGTGCGAGCGAAGCTGTTCAACCCACGATGCTGTCATGAAATGCGGGACGCTATTTTGGATATCCTTAGGAATCCTGACGCGGCACAAGCGGATGCTGAGGTCTCCAGAGATGCCATGGAAAAATATGGCTGGGATATGGTGGCCACGAGATACGTTGAGTTCTTTACGAAAGTGATTGAGCGTCATAAGCACGACGAAGTCGGGACTGAATTGTGAGACAACAGGCAACAATTCGATTCGTCAAACATTCGGAAAGGCAGAGAGGTCCCAATGTCTTCAGCAAAGACCAATAAACAGCTGAAGACTGTTGGCATCTGGCTAGGCTTTACAGAGCCGGTTAATTTGCATCGGGAAGGCATCGGCCGATTCCTGCGAAGCCTTTGCTTCAGCCTCGTTCGCGATTGTCATTTGTCACTCGAATTCTGGTGTTACGAGTCCAATCGTGCTGTGATTTCGGCAATGTTCAATAACGTGCTGGAGCAGTCCGCCCCACCGACAACAGCCGGATTTTTCTCTGAGCGACACAGTGGTGAAACCATGTTTTCACTTACTCAGGGACTCAACAATGGACCGAAGACTTCCGGCGCTGAACGAAGCCTTGAAGAGGTTGCCGAGCAATACTCCAACGCCCAGGTATTTCTTGTTTACTCGCCTCGTCTACATAATGTCCTGAAAATCAATCGGCCGAAGGTGCTATACGTTCCTGATCTCGCTCCACTTGTCTATTCCGAACTTTCTGAAGGCCAGCGAGGAATTTCCGACAACGATTCACGAGAGCTCAGGGCTGCCATTGAGGCATTTGCTGAATCCGGAGCAGCCTTCTGCTGTAACAGTCCGTACGTCGCCAGGGAACACCTGCAGAAGTACGTGCCTTCGCAAGCAGCCAACAGGATCTTTTCCGTGTTTCTTCCGGGCATACCACCGGAATCGCAACCACATGCTTTGGATGAGGCAGAGGTCAAAAGAAAATATGGACTTTCTGGACCGTTTCTTTTCTATCCAACACAAAACAGACCCTACAAGAGACTTGAGTTGCTGATTGAGGCTCTGGCCCGACTGAATAACGAGGGGCTGGCACCAGATCTCGTCCTTACCGCGTCGAGAGTGACCCTCGACCACCTGAAAGAACTCGCGGAAGAGCTGGGAGTGACATCAAGACTTGTTTTTCCCGGGGAGGTGTCGAGTTTCGATCTTTATGCACTTCACAGGGCTGCCGCAGTGACTGTCGTTACGACGCTCTTTGAAGGAGGTTTCCCGTGGCAGGCTATTGAATCGATGTCCTGTAACACTCCGGTCGTGATGAGTCGAATACCAGTTGTAGAGGAGCGACTGAAATGCATGGATGGAGTTTCGTGTGACGATCTGGTGTTGTTTGAGCCCGACAACCTTAACGAACTGTGTCACGGCATTGGTCATGCATTGCGGCATCGCGCGGCCGTAGTCGAGTCACAAAGTCGTGTTGTTGAAGCGTTCAACCGATACACGTGGTCCGATGTTGCCTTTCAGTATTCTGAGATCCTTTCTAATCAGGCGAATGCCCAATGCCGCGTTGTGAGCTTCACACAGCGCCGTGCCCTTCTCCAGAGACTCAGGATCACACTCAAGAAATGCTGGCCAATCTCGTATTTACACGATCTCTACCTGCGTGTTCAGTCACTTGAGCATTCCCAGGGCCTCCTGCAATCGGAAATCGGCGAATTGAGGAATCAATTGTCGGTCCTTAGAACCATGTATGAGCGGGACAGAACCGTTGAGCTGAAGGAAGATCATGAGTAGCATTAGAATTCCGGTCTACCGGCCGCAGATTACTTCGCTGGAAAAGCAGTTCGTTAACGAGTGCCTTGACTCAGGATGGATCTCTTCGAAAGGAAGCTTCGTCGAGCGATTTGAGACCGAGTTCAGCGCATATGTAGGCACAAGTTATGCCGTATCCATGTCAAATGGAACCACTGCACTGCATGCGGCGATTCTTGCACTGGGAATTGGTGAAGGCGACGAGGTCATTGTTCCATCGCTGACATATGTGGCAGCAGCAAACGCAGTGACTTACACAGGTGCCAGAGTTGTCTTCGTTGATTGCTGCCGACGTTCGTGGCAGATTGACCCTGACGATGTCCGCAAAGCCATAACTCCTAAAACAAGGGGGATTGTAGCAGTCCATCTCTATGGACATCCATGCGATATGGATGCGCTCAGAAGGATCGCTGACGAATTTGATCTCTTACTGATCGAAGATTGTGCGGAAGCAATTGGATCTTACTACAGACAGCAGCATGTAGGCACGTTTGGTGATGTTGCGGCTTTCAGTTTTTATGGCAACAAAACAATTACTACCGGTGAAGGTGGCATGGTGGTCACCTCAAATCCCAGCATTGCGGAGCGTGCTGCCCACATCAAGGGGCAGGGACTTGCAAAATTTCGCGAGTATTGGCACGACATCATTGGCTACAATTATCGCATGACAAACATCTGTGCAGCGATCGGGTGTGCTCAACTGACAAGAATCGATAACATTCTTGCACGCAAGCAAGAAATTGCCCACATGTACCGAACTTTGTTATCGGAACAACTCGAGTTTCAGGATACGCTGGAACATTGTACACATTCGAATTGGATGGTCTGCTGTTTGTCTCCGAACGCTGGCATGCGAAATCGAATTCGAGAGTTTCTGACGCAACGGGGAATTGAGACGCGCCCGGTTTTTTATCCGATTCACTCAATGCCGATGTACGCTCGCCACTATCGTAGAATGCCAATGGCGGAACTCATCTCGAGTCGCGGCATCAACCTGCCGAGCTTCCCTGATCTTACGGATGAGGAACTGTCAGTCGTGTGTTCAAGCGTCCTTCAATCTCTGGCGGAAGTCTCACGATGACGCACAGAGAACGTATACTGATTGGATTCCGAACTGCACAAACTAGTGATGCTGCTCGCATAGCGAACTCCCTGAGCTCCGAACACCCTGACTATCTAAAGTTTTTCAACCCCTTTCCATTTGAGGAATCCGAGATCCGTCGGCGTCTGGAAGGCGCATTACAGGACGCTTATGTGCTGATTTTGGATCAGAACAGCGATGCGTTGATTGGTTTCTATATGCTCCGCGGGTTGGACGAAGGATATGAGGAACCCATGTTTGGGTTGTACGTTTCTTCCGCATTCTCAGGCATAGGTATCGCCTCATTCGCGACGAAACATGCGATCCTAACCTGTCGCCTCAATGGACTGTCAGGTGTAGAGCTAAAAGTCTACGCGAATAATGACCGGGCTTTTCGGGTGTATTCGACCCTGGGCTTTCAGGTCGTATCGAACGTTTCCGGCATCGTTCGTATGCGCAAACACTGGAACAACTAGAGGACGTTCAAAATTATACCCGAAACGAAATGGTACATGGGGGTCTCCCTGACTTTCTGTCGCGAGCAGCGGTGCCTGTGCCCTTGGCGAAAGGTTTGTTTTCTCCAGTTGGTAATGGAGTCTTTCGTTGTCTGAACAGAGCTCTGACGCGGCGCGGATTCGAATCGGCATTGATCTTGCCCCGCTGACGTACACGATGACCGGCATCGGAGTGTATGTGCAGCAGTTGGTGGAAGCTGTGAGCAAGGAACGCCCGGAGCTTGAATGGCATTTTCCAATATTTTCCGAGCTGCCATCTCGTTCGTTCTTTCGCTGGCGAATAGCAAAGAACCTGCAGAAGGAGACGGTCTCTCGGGTAACGATCTGGCCGGAATGGGCGTTTCGCCACAATTCACGCGTGCAGCAGCGGCAGGTGTCTCCGCAGCGACTTGCTCGCGGGCGGTTTGATCTGTTCCATGTGACAAATTCGCAGAGTCAATTCGATATCTTCGAGACGCCGTATGTGATTACGGTCCATGATCTGGCGTGGATGCGTGTGCCACGACATGAGCTGCCCAAACCCAGAATCCACGGGCTCGATCAACTGCAGAGCTTGATCCAGAACGCCGCTCATGTCATCTGCGATTCGGAATGCACTCGTACGGATGTGCTTGAGTTCTGCAATCGACGCCCCGAGGACGTCTCGACCGTGCTCCTAGCCCCTCGGCCTGGATTCTTTCCAAAGCCTGCGGACAAGCCGTCATCTCAAGGCATGCCACAGGGAAATGCTCGCCCCTATTTTCTCGCCGTGAGCACCATTGAGCCTCGAAAAAACTTTGTGCGGCTCGTGAATGCCTTTGCAGAAGTTCATCGTCGTTTCCCTGATTACAAGCTGCTGATCGCTGGTGCCAAACGCAGTGCATGGCCGGATGTAAGAGACGCCATCAGAAAGCATCACCTCGCCGACCACGTCGAGGTACTGGGCCGAGTCAGTGATGATCGCGTGCGTGAATTGCTTTGGGACGCGACGGCTCTTGTCTATCCATCGCTGTATGAAGGATTCGGCCTGCCAGCTCTCGAAGCCATGGCCTGCGGAACTCCGGTTGTCTGTTCTGCGGCAGGTTCGCTGGGAGAAGTCGTGGGCGATGCGGCGATTATTGTGGATCCGCTTAGCGTAGAGTCCATTGCCGACGGAATGGCGCAGATGGTATCCATGGGCGATGGCCGCGATGCGATGATTCGCCGGTCGATCGAGCACGCAGCTCGGTTCTCATGGAAATCCACGGCCGCTCAAACGCTGGCTGTCTACAGTAACGTGCTCCAACGGTAAATCAATGCCGGTGTCTGAGCCGAACCAGCGACTGCAAATCATCTACCTTCATCCACACTTCGTCTCTGACGGTGGGGCGGGACGAATGGTGCTGGAGACGGCTCGGCGTCTGGCGGATTGTGGGCATCAGGTGCATGTTGTTTGTATCCGGGCTGACTCCGCGATTGTTGGACAAGTCGGCGACAGGATTCAGTTCCACCAGATTGGCGGACCACTGTCGTCCAGCATTTGGTTTTGGATTCGATTCAATCACACTTGTCGACAGGTGTTGAAGATAATCGATGCCATAACTTCAACTGCGGACGGAATGAAAACAGTCCTGTTTCCGCAAGTGTTCCCGGCAAACTGGTGGGGAGCGTTCATTGCTGAATACCGACCGCAGTTCGCCAGTGTCTGGTACTGTCAGGAGCCATCCGCATTTATTCATTCGAACGTCTGGAAAAGAAGTCTTCCCTGGCCGAAGAATTGGATCGCGATTCTCATCTCGCCACTCATGGCGTGGCTTGATCGACGCCGTTGCAGGCGATTTTCCCGCGTGCTGGTGAATTCCGAATTCTCTCGCCGCAACGTCATTCAAGTTTACGGATTTCCAGACCAGGCGTGTCGCACTGTTTACCTTGGAGTTGACCATCAGCGATTCAAGCCTGACAGCAGTACCATCCGAAAGCCATGGGTGTGCGTGATCGCGAAGATCTCTCGCTTCAAGAACGTGGATGTGATCGTGAAGGCGATCGCGGAACTGGTTCGACGAGGACTCACTGATGTTCATTTGCATGTCATCGGTGTCGGTGATGCACTGGAAGAGTGCCGACACACGGCGGAAGCGGACAGCATCACCGATCACGTCACTTTTCATGGACGGCTGGGTGATGATCGCGTGGTTGAAATCCTGCAGCAGTCGCGAGTCTTCTGTCTCGCGTCGGCTGACGAACCCTTCGGACTTGTCGTGGTCGAAGCTCTGGCCTGTGGAACCCCGGTGGTGGCGATGAATAGCGGCGGTCCTAGGGAGATCCTTAATGACTTACCGTGCGGCAAACTTTGTCCCTCGGTAGACGTGACACAAGTCGCCAACGCACTGGAGCATTTCCTCACGATGAACGAGGAGACGTTCGCAACGGTGTCGGACGCAGCAAAGCAACGCGCGAAGGAATTCTCCTGGGATAATGCAACGCAGCAGATCGCAGATGAGCTGATACAGGCGATTGCGGGTTCGAGTAACAGGGAATCCGTTGCGAGTGCCAGATGACGACATCAAAGATTTCCATCGTGATGCCGACTCTGAATCAGCAGCGTTATCTGCGGGCTGCGATTGATTCGATTCTCGAGCAGACATGCCACGCCGAAATCATCGTGGTCGACGGGGGCTCGACAGATGGATCACTGGAGATTCTGAAATCGTACGGGGATAGGATTCGGTATTTGTCTGAACCGGACGAAGGGCAATCTGATGCATTAAACAAGGGGTTGAGCCTGGCCACAGGAGAAGTTGTCGGCTGGTTGAATTCAGATGATGTTTACAAGCCTGCTGCGTTTCTGCATGTGCTGGGTATGTTTGACGATCCCAGCGTCAAATGGATTTATGGAATGGTAGATGTCATTGACGAACAGGGGAATGAAATCCGAAAGTGGGTCACGAAGATCAAGAACCGCCGGCTGCCGAAACTTACCTTCAACCAATTGCTGCAAACCAACTGGATCTCCCAGATGGGTGTCTTCTGGCGACGCGAGTTTCTGACTTCGGTTGGCGGACTTCAAACGAACTATCATCTGGCCATGGATTACGATCTGTGGCTCAGGTTCTGGCGAGAGTGTCCGGGCACTTTCCTCAACAGAACAATCGCGAGCTTTCGAATTTATGAAACGAGTAAGTCGGGCGGTCAGTATCGCCAACAACTTTCGGAGGCTTTTGAGATCGCGAAGAGACAC
>CAIXQV010000301.1 GCA_903921605.1 uncultured Planctomycetaceae bacterium
CCCCATCAAATCACCATCCGTTGCTGACCATCAGACCATCCACCTGTCACTGCCGACCATTCTACGGATCCAAATATTCAGCACCAGGTCAGCATGGCTGGTTTTTCAACGGGCTGCTAAACCCGCCCGCACAGGATTTTTCCTGATGTAGTCGCGAAGGAACTGAAATTGTTCTTCGCTTCGAACCAGATGGTCAAACTGATCCGTCTGCCAGAACTGGCCGGAGAGCTCTCCCGTCGGCGGAGCGACGGGTGTAAGGTACACATGCCGCTCCGTCGGCAGGCGGCTCCGCTGAATCCTCCGAATCTTCGTCGCGGTGAAATGTTTCCACGAAGTGCACTGTTCGAACATTGACTCCTGACTTCGGAACGCTGCGATCAGATGGACATGATTTGGCATAATGATCGCATCCGTCAGAACTGTCCTGTCACCCTCGAAATGGAGCAGGCTGTCCAGAACGATTTTAGAGAACTCGGGTGTCTTCAGCAGGCATGATCCTGCCGCTTCATCCAGACGACAGTCCCATGCGAAGAACAACGACCACTGTATTCGACCTCGCCGATCGGGCGGCAGCTTTTTGAGAGCGAGCTTCCAATCGGAGTCTGGATCAATTCCAAGATCTCTCAACATGGCATCACGTTCTGACTGCCACTCAGAGATCACAGCCGCAGGCAATGAATCCGCCAGCCTCCAGGTGATGAATGTCAGCGTGGCCGTTTGAGTCCAATGAGGCAGATGTTTCCAAACGATCGTGAAATCTTCGTTCCGTTCGAAGAAACGCAAGTCGTCAATGGAAAAGGCATCGCCCATGCTTAAACGCTCGCAGTGGCCAGAAGAATCCCGTCGGCGGAGCGACGGGCGTACCGTACACCCGTCGCTCCGCCGACGGGAATATACATGTTCTTTTCCCACCCCCAAAGCAGCAGCACCGGCACTCGAATGAATGCAGAATGTCTCTTTTTGCGATTCTTCTGAAACCTTCGTTCCGTTCGAAGAAACCTAAGTTGCCAATGGAGAAAGCATCGCCCATGCTTAGTCGCTCGCAGTGGCCAGAAGAATCCCGTCGGCGGAGCGACGGGTGTACCGTACACCCGTCGCTCCGTCGACGGGATCGTATCTCAAGTATTCCCACCGCCAACGCAGCAGCACCGGCACTCAAATGAAAGCAGAATGTCTCTTTTTGCGATTCTTCTGAAACCTTCGTTGCGTTCGAAGAAACGCAAGTCGTCGATGGAAAATGGATCACCCAGGCTTAATCGCTGGCTGCGGCGAGAAGAATCCCGTCGACGGGGCGACGGGCGTACGGTACACCCGTCGCTCCGCCGACGGGAATATAAATGTTCTTTTCGCGCCGCCAAAGCAGCAGCACCGGCACTCGAATGAAAGAAGAATGAGCACCAATCACATCGTTGCAATGCTAACAACCACCTTAGCTCTGACGGCATTGTGAGAATCAGAGTCTGTGTCTTCAGCCGCAGCAGACTGATCATGTTGCTCGCACGCAAACGGGCTTCACAGTCATGATCGGGGCACTCCATTCGGTCACTCGCACCAGCGGCAATGCACGGTCTTGAAGCCTCGCTTCGACGGAGAGGCGGACCAAAACAGTGGGAAAAGTAGAATGTCCCTTTTTGCGATTCCCAACGGCCATCGCGGTTAACTGGCCGTGCGGGAAATCAATGCTCGTGCCTTCAACTGCAGCACGCTGATAAAGTTGATGGCCCGGAGGCTGGCTTCATATTCCAGCCGCTCTTCCGCCGTCAGCGTCCCTTCGGACGATTTGTCCGCAAAAGCGTCCAGTTTCTCCTGGACCTGCGGTGTCGCCCGCAATCCAGCCAATCGCTGAGCGACCTCCAGCGTCAGGCAGTTCCCGACGGGATCCAGCAGTTCATCAACAACGGAATTGGCGGAAGGCTGCATCATGCCTTAAGCCTACCACAGCCGTACCATTTCCGGAACCAATCTTTCCTGAATCATTCACGGGCCATTGCCCCAGCAACGTGAAACGTTCCGCGACGAAATCTGCTTTTCTTAGCGTGAATGTACTGAGCCAACGATTACTGCCGCTTCGTTCCGCATGAACACGGTTGGTGTCATTTCGAAGTCCCGTCGGCGGAGCGAC
>CAIXQV010000302.1 GCA_903921605.1 uncultured Planctomycetaceae bacterium
GTCGAGTCCAATGCTGGTGATCACCGTAACCAGTGGGCTGCAGACATTGGTGCAGTCCAGACGACCTCCAAGCCCTGTTTCCAGGACGGCCACCTGAACCTGCTCTTCGTCGAAAAGCATCCAGGCCAGCAGAGTCGTCACTTCAAAGAACGTCGGGATCCGGTCACTGACGTCCATTTCGGCGTCCTGCAGAACCTGGCAGAGACGGCCGACAAGTCGCGTCAGTTGATCTGCATGCGGCATATGTCCCGAAACCCGCATGCGTTCTTCAAACTGTTCGATATGCGGTGATGTGAACAGGCCTGTACGTATTCCGGCAGACTGCAAAATGGAATCCACCATCGCGGCCGTGGAACCTTTGCCTTTGGTTCCGGCGATGTGAACGGCAGGGATTCGTTCATGAGGTGCCCCGATTCGCTGCAGCAAACCTTCAATACGTTCGAGTCGAAACGGATTGATCTGAGCGGACGGCCGAATCCGCTCGTAGTCAATACGATCGTAAAGCCATCGAATGGCGTCTTCGTAGCATTCAATTCGGGTGGGCAATGGATTCCTCATTTGCCGGGCCAATAGACCAGGATCCCATAAATCTCGATTCTTCCGTCGGCGAAATCAGCGGGTGACGGAAGGTATCAGCCGAGAACGTCTTCAGGCAAATGAGGATCAACCGAAGTTCGTCGGTTGCGGAAATTCTCAATGGAGACCAGTGTCCGCGAGATCTTTCAAACGCGGTGCCATTCTATGAGGCGCCCTTGATCAGGATCCTGCGATCTTTTTCCAGATTGCAGTACGAGCACCGATCACCATGCCAGCCACAAAACCGCCGACATGCGCGGCGTTTGCGATGGGGCCAAAGGCTCCTCCAATGCAAAGCAGCATCCACAGCATCGACATGACGACCTGTTCCTGGGGAAGCGCCAGTCCGTGCTGCGGTTGAGTTTTCCCTTTCATCCAGACATAGCCGATCAGTCCAAAGTCAACTCCCGACATTCCTCCAAACGCCGGGCCGCTCCAGATCAGTTGAGCCACATTGGAGACGACGGCAATAAACAGAACCAGACCAAGGAATCGGCGAGTTCCGCGGACAAACTCAATCGCGTTTCCCAGCGTGCGCAGCCAGGACATGTTGAAGAGAATGTGCAGAGCATTGAAATGAATAAAGATCGGCGTCACGTAGCGCCAGATCTGCCATGTCTTCAGGACCTCTGTGGGTGACTTGTTCAAAAATCCGGCTGCATCATTTCCCTCTTCATCAACCATCTTGATGGTTTCCTGAATGAAGAGTGAATTGCGAATGACAGATGTTTCCAGGTTACAGGTGACTGGAATGATGCGTTGAGTAAACTTGACCGGACTCAGCTCGGTGGATACGGCAACGACAAACACAGAAATCGCGACCATAATGGTTGCGACCGGATGGCATTTCCACCACACCCCTCGCCAGCGATCCCGAAGATCTTTGCGAAGCTTCTGCCGCGTTTTTTCTGCTTCCAGCTTCTCAGCCAGGATGCGCTTTGCGGTCTTCTCCGCCTCCGCGAATTGTTCCGCATCCGGGTTGGCCTGAAACTCCGTCAGCAACTCCCGCGCTTTGTCACGATGATCGTCGTTTTCAATCCACACGATCCACGACGCGCCTTCCTGTTCTGTATGCGCTGGCATCTGTCGGGACTGCAGGATACTGATGAACCGGTGAGCGACCTGTTCATCAGCAAAGGTATGAAGTTCACGCACAGCTAAATGATTCTGTTTAAAGACTTCAGGAACGACGGTCGGAAGAAACCGCTATTCTTCTGACACCGCGGCAGTAGTAATCTATCACAGCCCCCGCATCCAGTTCTGTCACCACGTCCGCATTTGTTTGACTCGGACGAAACGGACGTCGATCCAGGACAGTCATGCCACTGGTGATATCTCCGGAAGTTTCGATATCGATGAAAACGCTCTCGGTCGAGAATTTGGCTGCTCGCGACGCAACTGCCAGGGCAGCCACAGCCGGAAGAGAAACTTCTTCACGAGGTAGTTTCTGTCGATTCGCTCGGACGGCGTACTGCATCAGCCCTGAGATCATTTCCCCGACTGGTGTTGACGGAATCAGTCCTGTCAGACGATCAATATCCTCAAACGTCAGGCCGGGATTCTGGCTCACATTCAACGGGACCAGAATCTTGCCGACGGGGGATTTCATGACGGCCCGAGCCGCCTGGGGATCTGACCAGATATTGAACTCTGCCGCCGCAGTCACATCTCCATCATGATGCAAAGCCCCGCCGAGACAGATCAGTCCATTCAGAAGGAAAGGCAGCTCCGGATCCAGATCCAGTGCCATGGCGACGTTTGTCAGAGGACCAAAAGAGATAATGCGAACCTCATTGGGATGCTCCCGCACAAGATCCACCATCAACTTGGCTGACTCACGTCGATTGTGCAGATCCGGCACCAGCGGATCGACTTCGCCAAGTCCGAAACGGCCATTCAACGCCTGAGGATGCGGCAGTCCCAGTGGCGTTTGATCGGCCGAACAAACCGCGACGTCCGACTGACCGACTCGTGGATGTCGTAACGGATCGGCAATGCCAATCAGGTAGTGAAGATTCCGAGTGGCCTGGATTCCCGAGACCATTCCGGCGACCGCCGTCAGTCCGAGAACATCCAGCGAAGAATCGGCCAATGCGACCAGAATCGCCAGGGCATCGCCAATGCCAGGATCAGCATCAATGATGATCTTCTGAGCCAAGGTCGCTGTACTCCTTACAGGTTCGATTGATGACGACAGTTAGACCGAGCTATGTCAGCCCCGTGAGAACTCCATCCTTACAGAAGTCCGGATTTCCGAACGATTCGATGTGATGACCGAATCCATGAGCCAGTGCCACCAGCAGTCTGTTGTGGGGCACATGCTTGTATTTCAAGGATCGCCCCATGTTGAAGTCGAGCCCATTGCCGACCATCACGAACGGGATGTTATCGAGCGTATGCGAATTGCCCTGACCCAGCTCATTGCCCCACAGGATCAGCGTATTATCCAGCAATGATCCGTCGCTTCCCGGTTCAGGAGTTTCGGAGAGCCGACGTACGAGATAAGCCAACTGCTCACAGTACCAGGTGTTAATCTTTGTCAGCTTCTCGTGAGCATCCTTGTTCTCATTGGGCTCATGAGAAAGTTCATGGTGGCCTTCATCGATTCCCAGCCATCGCATCTTCGGCTGACCTACGGAATTCGTAATCTGAAACGTGGCGACTCGGCTAAAGTCATTCACAAAGCTGTTCACCATCAGATCCAGTTGCATCTTTGCGATCTGCGGGATGTTGTCGTTCTCTTCCTTGATGCCCTGTTCCAGTTCCGGAATTGCATGCCCGACATCGCTGGACTGAGCCTGCCGCAACTGCTGTTCCATGGTTCGTACGAAGGTCGTGTGCTCTTCCAAAAGATGTCGGTCTTCTTTGGAAACGCTGCGACTGATTTTCTTCAGGTCTTCCTGAACGCTGTCCAGAATGCTGGTCAGCACTTCGCGATCTTTGACCTGGCCGTAGAGCTTGCGGAACATCTGATACGGATCGTCGATCGGAGCGATTGGCTTGTTGGCCCCGGCGTAACTCATGCGAGTCCACGTGTCAGCTCGATCA
>CAIXQV010000303.1 GCA_903921605.1 uncultured Planctomycetaceae bacterium
CGATCTGTCTGGAAAAATTCACTCGCCGGGGCAGAACGAACGCGGCGTCCCTCGTGCGTATGTGTTTCTCTCCACAACCTGCCCGATCGCAAACTCTTATACGGCCGAGCTGAATCGACTGGCTGATGAGTTTAAAGGCCGGGTTGAATTCTTCGGCGTATTGTCAGAGCCGGACGTCACACGCCAGGATGCTCACAAGCACTTTGAGGAATTCGAATTGAGGATCCCTATCCTCTTCGATGCTTCGAATCTGCTGCTGAAAGAACTCACGCCTTCTCATGTGCCGCAAGTTTTCCTGCTGAACGCTGAGGAACAACTGGTCTACAAGGGAGCGATTGACAACGCTTATGAATCTATCGGGCGACGACGCGCGACCGTTGAACATCATTATCTGAAGACAGCGATCACATCGGCTTTGGCCGGTGAGCCTGTGGCCGAACCTGAGACATCGCCCGTCGGATGCATCGTGCCGCCACTGGATCGCTTCACCAAAGAATCGGCGATTACCTACTGCCGCGATATTGCGCCGCTGATTCAGACTCGCTGTCAGAATTGCCATCGGCCAGGCCAGGTTGCACCGTTTTCGTTAACAAGTTTCGAAGAGGCAGCCAAGCATGCGGAGATGCTGGTCGAGGTGACTCAGAAGAGGATCATGCCGCCGTGGATGCCCGGCTCAAACTCACAGCATCGGTTTGTCGGTGAGCGATGGTTGACAGATGAAGAACTCAATCTGCTGAGAGACTGGGTGACTGCCGGATGTGCAAAAGGTGACGAAGCCGATCTTCCCCCTGCGCCGCAGTTCGCAGAAGGCTGGCAATTGGGAACTCCGGATTTGATCGTCAAGATGCCCGAATCATTCACCGTTCCTGCGGATGGCCCGGATCTGCTGCAGAATTTTGTGATTCCTTTGGGAACAGATAGCGATCATCTGGTGGCGGCGGTGGAGTTTCATCCGGGCAATAAACGAGTCGTCCACCATGCCGTGTTATTCCTCGACAGCAAAGGTCAGGCACGCAAGCTGGACGAAGCAACTCCAGAACCCGGTTATCCCAACTTCGGCGGCCCGGGCTTTCTTCCCGACGGCGCGCTGGGTGGCTGGTCGGTTGGAAACACGGCGCGTCGGCTGCCCAATGATATGGGCCGATACCTGAAAAAGGGCAGCGATCTGGTCGTTCAGGTTCACTATCACCCGACGGGAAAAGAAGAAGTTGACCAGTCCGAAATCGGCTTGTACTTTGTTAAAAAGCCGGTCGAAGAATCACTGAAGGAATCCGCGAAGCTGGTTGGCAGCATCTGGATGGCGAACTACGAGATGGACATGGCGGCCGGCGACAATGATTATCGTCGTTCGAGCAGTTATCGCCTCCCTAAAGACTGCATCATGGTCGGCATTGTCCCGCACATGCATCTGCTGGGTAAGTCCATCAAGGTGACCGCCAGATTGCCGGACAAAAGCACCGAGGTCCTGATTGATGTTCCGAACTGGAATTACAACTGGCAGGATGAGTACTACTTTGAGCGGCCTTTTAAACTGCCAGCCGGTACCGTTCTGATCGTCGAAGCGACTTTCGATAATTCTGATCAGAACCCCTCGAATCCGTCGTCGCCGCCGAAGCGAGTGACATGGGGAGAGGAGACCGATGACGAGATGCTGTTCTGCTTCTTTCTCCTGACGGCAGACAAGACCGAAGATCTGATCCACGTGATCTTCGACAATCTCGCCCATGATCTCAAACAACCACGCAAAGAGATCTCCAATCAGCCATGACCGCTCGCCAGACCAAAACCGCCGAGACCAGAGCCCACCTGTTCGACTGCGCGCTGACTTTGTTTTCGCAGCGCGGATATGCCGCGACAAGTATTCGCGACATCATTCAAGCCGCCGGGGTAACTCAGCCGACGTTGTACTATCACTTCGAGGACAAGGTGGATCTTTTCACAAAACTGGTTGAACATTACTACGGCGAGAATCTCCAGCAACTGAAGTCAGCCATCGAGCAATTGCCGGACTGTCAATCGAAGCTGCTGGCGATGGTGCAAAGCTCCTTTGAATTCTGTAACGCCGATCCTCGAGTTCCCTGCCTGCTGTTTCAGACCTACTACGGACCTCCGGTGGAAGAGATCAAAGGAATTCTGGACAAGCTCACAACCAAACGATTTCGCCTAGTGACTGAAACCATCCAGAGCGGAATCGAATCCGGCGAACTTGCTGCTGCTGATCCGGAGTTCCTTGCACTCAGTTTTTGTTGTCTGATGGATCAGCCCATCAACATCTTTTCCCGCAAGAAACGTCCGGGGCAGTTTCTGACTCAGGAAGTGGCAGCGGCCCTCGTCGGAGTGTTTCTCCGTGGGGTCGCGGCATAACCATACCGGGGGTTGAACGTTCCCGCTTGGCATGCGTCGCTCCGCAACGCGAACGTTGTTGGTTGCCGCGTTTCCGGGGGTTGAAACCCCTTCCGTGGCCAGGTTCGAAACGGGAAGAATTAAAAGTGTTTTCCTCAGACACTGACCATGAATTCGCTTCACCTTGCCGAAGAGAAGTGCTTTACCTGCTCCGGTCACATCGACGAATGGCACTTAGTTAACGTGCAAGTTGTTGAATCACAACAACATACGTCGACGCCGCTTTCTTGCGTATGATGCTGTCTGCGACAGCACCATAAACGGCAAGGAGGCCAAGGATGGAAAGC
>CAIXQV010000304.1 GCA_903921605.1 uncultured Planctomycetaceae bacterium
CGTTGCGACATTGCTGTTGGCCTACGATGGCAGCAACCGCACCTTTCCGCAGATCGGAATTCGGGAAGGTCATCATCATCTGACACATTACCAGCAGGAGCCGGAGCTGGCGAAGAAAGTAGCTCAGATCGATCGCTTCTATATTTCACGCTTTGGGAGATTCCTGGATCGCATGGCCAGCACGATCGACACTGACGGGAACTCGTTGCTGCACAATTCAATGATCGTCTATGGCGGCGCGATTGCTGATGGGAACAGACACTCACACGAAAACCTGCCGGTAATTCTGGCAGGGCATGCGGGAGGAAAGATAAAGACAGGTCGCTTCCTGAAAGCTCCTTCGCAGCCAATGTCCAATCTGTTTGTTTCAATGCTGAATACGTTCGGCACCGAGACAACGCAGTTTGGTGATTCGAACGGTAGTCTATCTCTGACCTGAAGACAGCGGAATCACGGCATTGCAAGCAGCCGGTTTGCAGAGGGTTGTTTAATGAAGAAGACGCTGCGGAAATGTCTTGTTGAGATCACTACGCAATGCGCTTCTTATTTCGAGGTCGAATGCTGTCGTGCAGCAAAGACAGCCTGATGCAGGCCGACGAAGACAACTCAGGCATTCGAATGCTTTGTTGCCAAAAGAATGCGAACAAAGGGTGATGAAAGTACGCCAATCGACGGCCAGTTTAAGGTGCAGACACCAGCGTCTGCACCTTGCCGGAAAACAATCGGGTTAATGCTGCGTCTGGGAAGCGCAGCCGTGTGAAACCGATCAAAACTGAGAGATCTCAACTGCTGCTGACGTGAACGCACACTATTTCTTCGCGGCGGCTTCAGCTGGCACCGCAATATCGAAGGATTCCGAATTGAGGTCGACTTCCTGTTGATAACCAGTGAATAAGGGTGGAGCGGCTTCCGTCACTTTCGTTTCGTCAGCATTCGAAACGGGCTCCGCCGCGTAGCCTGTGATGATCATCGTGTTCGGGCCCTTCGTAATTCCCTGGCCACCTTCATCAGTGCTGTATTTTCCGTCACGTACCGTTGCAGATCCTTCCGGCCCCTTTGCTGGACGAAAGACGATTTCGCCATAGACCAGTGGTTTCCCGTCAAAGGTGACGTTTCCCGAAAGAGGATCACGGCCATCATCACGACCGCATCCCGCAAGACACAATGAAAAAAATGACAATGCCACCAGGACTCTGCACATGATTTAACTCTGTCGGAAAAAGAAAATGCTGTCGAGCCACACCAGGGCAGGACAGCATTTCAGGTCAGAAAACTGTCGTTCCACCAGGATCAGAACTCGGAAACAACTTCGCCGCCGTCGCGGGTTGCGAGCGACTGGTAGAGGTTGAAGTCAATGTTTTCTGAAACAAACTTCACGGCACCGTCACCCAGAAGGAATTGTGCGCCACCAGTGTGATTGCTGCCGAAACGCTGATCGTTGAAGAGAAAGTTCAGATTGCCTGAAGTGTAGCGTGCCCGTCCAATACCCCACCGCACGTTCTTACAGGAGTATACGGCAACCGAAGCAACTTCATTGCTGGCCCCCTGGGGCCATGCTCGTGCTGGATTATTGCCAGTATCGTTCAGCGGAGTACCGGAAATTTCGCCAACCATCAGCGTGTTTGTTGTGCCATCAGTAATGTCGCGGATACCAACCTTGCTGTTGCGGAACAGAATCCCGGTTATCGCCACTTGCCCATGATCCGAATCAAAGTTTGGACGCGGAAAGGTGTTGTTCTGCATCGCGAACTTGCGAGTCGTCTCGACGGCATCTTTCGCACCAGCCACGCCGTAGTAGTGAACCGTCCAGCCTTCAGCAACACTGGAGGGCTGACGATTAATCGTGCGGGCACTTGGGCAGAACAATGCGTCAAACCGCTGTTCTCTTAACACCTGGTTGTTGATCGGTGTCGTGGCATTGTAATGGCTGCTGAAATCGAAACGCGCGTAAAGAGCGGTTTGCTCCAGATATGGCAATACCCGGACATGCCAGCCCAGGTTGTTCCCCTGAGGACGTACATTGGCCAGAGCATCCAGCCCCATCGCACCAATCGGGAACACGAGGAAGGTGTCGTGATAATTGTGGAGAGCCAAACCCCACTGTTTGAGATTGTTTTTGCACTGAGTTCTTCGGGCTGCTTCACGAGCCTGCTGTACGGCTGGCAAAAGCAAAGCGATCAGGATTGCAATAATGGCAATCACAACCAACAACTCTATCAGCGTGAATCCACGCACGCGCTTCTTCATAGGAAAGACTCCAGCAAAACGAAGAGTTAAGATTTAAGGGAAAATAACGAATTCATAAACGGGCTCTGACGACACCCGGACAGTTTCCCTGTCGTTGGTTTTTCATCAGACATTCTTGAGACGTTCGGGAGTTGGTCCCGGTGGGGCCTCTGTTATGTTCGGCGGTCTAAGGAGCATTCGCCGCTGGTCCAGACGTCTGAACCTCCGCTTCACCGGTGAGAGCGATGGTATCAGGCTTCATACCGCTGGAACTGATTTCAACGGTAATGCCAGAGTCCAGCGTCGTTGAATACTTTTGGGGGACAGCCCACTTGTAAGTGACTGGCACGACACTACTGGCGGTGTCTTCACTGTTGAAATTCTCTGGCAGTTTACTCACCACGTCACGCTTGAAGACGGACACCTTGTAAGACCCTGCGGGAATACCGTCGGCCTTGTCATAAGTCCCAATGGTGAATTTCCCCTGAGCATCAGTGATTGCCATTGATGGACGACTGTAGCCCTCAATTTCCTGGGGCTCGAAACCCAACTGAGCACCCTCGACCGGTGTGCCGTTGAGCGTGACAGTTCCGTTGATCGGCACCAGAGACGGTCGCCCATCTCCGCAACCCGCCAGCAGCAGAATTCCTAACGAACCCCCGGCAAAACATCTCTGAATCAATTGCACAAAAAAGTCCTCAGCAAATGGGCCTACCCAGCTTTATCAAACACACCCTGATCGCAAACATCAGAATTCACCAATGGTGTTTCGGTCATTGAGATTGAACAGGTTCTGATAGATAAAATTGCCGCTCAGCACTCCATTGTTCGCCTGTGGGTCACTTTGAATGTTCTCACTGATGAACTTGACCGACCCGTCAGCAAGCACAACCTGAGCACCTCCGACATGAGCACTAGCCATCACGCAGCGTGTCACCAGGTTTGGAGTGTTCTCTATGTATGTGTTGGTCGCAGGATCATGAGTCCCATCGAACGGCGTATTCATCGGCCGAGCATGGTGAATAATCTGAATTCGGGCCGCAGCAGCGGGACGGTAGTTCCCCCAGTTAGTTCCAATAGCCAGAAACGGTTTGTCCATCAGCGCTTTTTCACCAGCGAGGATTGTATTCGTGGTGCCATCCACGAAGTCGCTGAGAGTCATGCAGTAGGGCACAGAACCATCCGGATACGTTGCGACACGGCTATTTAACGCATACATCAAAGTCCCAAGATTCTGTTGATATTTATTGAGCACCGGGCCTGATGCCGATGGGCACAAGAATGTTGGAATCGTGGTTGTCAGCAGCTTTTCAACACTGCCTGGATTTGACGTCGAATAGTCAATCAGATTCGTCATGGCCGTGTGCGGTGTTCGAACAGTCGTACCCACCCCGATCTGATTATAGAGATTGGCCTGCTCGATGCCGGGCAGCAGGCGGAGCGGCCATCCCCAGGCGTCTGGCTGATCCATAATCCGATTGGTCGCTGGAGTACTGTTTCGAGCAATCGTTGCCGCCGGGGGAAACATCTTGAACGTGTCGTGATAATTGTGAAACGCAAGCCCAAGTTGCTTAAGGTTGTTCTTGCACTGTGTCCTTCTGGCAGATTCGCGAGCCTGTTGCACCGCAGGAAGCAGTAATGCGATCAGGATTGCAATGATCGCAATGACCACAAGCAATTCGATCAACGTGAAACCACGATGGCGAAGTCGGTTCATAATTCAGCCCCCTAAAGAAAAAGACAGGCACTCAGGGAGTCCAATACACTTTCCCTGAATGTGAACAAAGCACTTAACATGAACACAAAAAAACGGCGGATATGCCGTAAACAATGGCTATTTCATAAAAATATCATGTTCTTACGTTTAGAAAACGGTTGTTCCGGCTCAAACAGAGAAGAATTCGAAAATTGAGGGCCTGACGCTTATCTGACGGGGAACAACCGCCGAGCAAGGCATCCGCCGGGGCTTGATCAGCCCGATGCTGCTACCGCCACCACACAGAATCTCTCTTGCCGTGGGCCACGGCAATGTCTCGGAACGATCAACGCAGTCGTCGGTGCCATCAGGCAGTAGTCGGTCACATCCGCGACATCAGGGTTCGATCAGCAGACCTTTCGTCGGGTCGCCCACACGCCAAGGATCACTCTGAGACCCAACACGTTCACAAAGCGCGAGCTCACCGTCTCAACTCGGATGACTTCCGCCGATTCCCCTGCCGGCCAACCATCCATGACCACTCCGAGTCTCCAGCCGGAAAATACTCAACCGATTTATTCAACTTGAAAATTCTGTGCCAACAGGCTGAACTGAGCTTTGCGCGTTAGAGCATCTTTCGAGATGCTCGGTATCATGCGTTAACGGCCGGCGAGTTCATGCGGCCCATCGCACCGAATCAACGACTCAGACTTCAAGGTACGTCGAGTTGTGACGACACTGAGGCAGGAGCGTCGAAAAGAAATACCTTAGCTTTTGACATGAACTTGAGTCGAAAGTACTGGCCGGCTCACACCGGCCTCTCGCTTGACTGGTAGGTTGTTTGCCAGCCGCTGCCTAAGTTGTGACTACACATTGAATCGGGTTACACCCAGGGGAATTTTGTATGCGTTCTTTGATGACATTAATGTTCATCGTTCTCACTACAGTCTCCGGATTCGCCGGCGATGTTCTGGTCGAAGCCGAGAGCTTCAACAATCCCGGCGGCTGGAGTCTGGATACTCAGTTCATCCGTGAGATGGGTTCGCCGTATATGCTGGCTCATGGGCTGGGCAAACCGGTGCTTGATGCTTCAACGGCTGTGGAGTTCGCAGAAACCGGCACCTATAAAGTTTTCGTCAGGACCAGAGACTGGGTTGCTCGCTGGAAGGCCCAGGGGCAGCCGGGACGATTTCAGGTTCTGGTCAACGGCAAGCCGCTCAGCGAAACATTGGGAACAACCGGCGTGGAATGGGGCTGGCAGAATGGCGGCACAGTCGAGATTACTCAGAAGACCGTCGCAATTGCTCTGCATGACCTGACAGGCTTCAACGGTCGTTGCGATGCGATCTTCTTTACAAAGGCCGACTCTGAAATTGCAAAGAACGGTCCGCCGAACGACAGAGAACCGCTGTCCGGCTGGCGTCGTGAACAACTTGGACTGAATGCCGATCCGACAAAACGCGAGGGCTACGATCTGGTTGTTGTCGGTGGTGGTTACGCCGGTATGGGAGCTGCGATCTCAGCAGCTCGTATGGGCTGCAAGGTCGCATTGATTCAGGATCGCCCGGTGCTCGGCGGCAACGGCAGCAGTGAGGTGCGAGTTTGGGCGATGGGCAATATTCGTCGCGGCAAGTTTCCTCGCATCGGCGAGATCATCGAGGAGTTCGCCGACAAAGCGACAAAATCTCCGGGACGAGCCGAAGAGTTTGGCGACGATCTGAAAGAGAAGGTCGTTCGCGCTGAAAAGAACATCGATCTGTTTTTGAATCATCACGCTTACGCCGTGAAGACTGAGAACAACCATATCGTGTCCGTTACCGCTTTCAACACTCGCACGAGTGAGCATTCGGAATTCTTTGGTCGACTGTTCAGCGATTGCACGGGCCACGGCACAATTGGTTATCTGGCCAATGCGGACTGGGAGATGGAAGAAAAAGGCCGCATGGGAATGAGCAACATGTGGGCCTGGGATGAACTCAAGGAGCCCGCAACATTTCCGGAAACTCCGTGGGCATTAGATCTGACGATGGACGACTTTCCGTACCCTCGCGACCACCACGGTCAATGGTTCTGGGAGAGCGGCTTTGATAAAGACGCCATCGGCGATTCAGAAAGCATCCGGGATTGGAATCTGCGAGCGGTCTTCGGTGCGTTCAATGCCATGAAGAATCGCGACGGAGCCGATAAACACAAGACGGCGATCCTCACCTGGGTGGCTTACATCGGCGGTCCGCGAGAATCACGGCGGCTGATGGGCGATCTTGTGCTGACTCAGGATGACGTTGTTTCGAAAAAGGAATTCGCCGACGGATGCGTGCCGAGCACCTGGTCGATCGATCTTCACTATCCGAAGGATCAGTACGCCAAAAAATTTCCGGACAATCCGTTCATCAGCATTGCGGTGCATGACCAGCGAATCGATCGCAATTATGGGTATCCGGTTCCGTATCGTTGCTTCTACTCACGCAATATCGACAACCTGTTTATGGCCGGACGCAACATCAGCGTCACTCATGAAGCTCTCGGGACGACTCGCGTGATGAAGACCTGCGGCATGATGGGTGAAGTCGTAGGACGAGCTGCCAGCGTTTGCGTGTTTAACGAGTGTACTCCTCGCGAAGTCCATGATCGCTACCTGGCAGAACTGCTGGATCTGCTGAAGCTGCCCGGGAAAGCTCGCCGGGAGACAGTTTATGACAAAGTGCAGATTCCGGATGACGCGATGGAACTGGCTGGATCCATGGGACCGCCAACTGGCCTGAATGCCGCCAAGCTGGGTGGAATCGTTATCGACGACCGCGCCGCCGAAAAAGTCGGAACGTGGACTGAAGGCACCGGACTGAAGGGCTATGTTGGATACGGTTACGTTTATGCATCCGGCGATGTGGCCACGATCAGGTTTCCGTTCGAAGTGTCCGAAAGCGGGCGTTACGATGTTCGCATTGCGTGGCTGCCCCATGAAAATCGCGCGAAAACGGCGCGTGTCAAGCTGACCGTGAACGGCAAGTCACAGGAGACTACGGTCAACATGACCGAGCCTGCCGGATTAGACAACGGCTTCCATTCCATCGGCCTCATCGACGTCAGTGCGGGAACGAAAGGCACCGTGGAATTGTTCACGAAAGGTGCTCAGGGGAATGTTCACGCCGACGCAGTGCAACTGGTGCCAATCAAGTAACGGCATAGATGTCAGATGTCTGGTCTTCCAGCCGGATACTCTAATTTGCCTGTTGCGATGGCCACGGGTAGAATCTTATCGGAGTGGCGCTGGACTCCCTGGCTCCATTCAGTACACAATCAGTGAGAGAGTGACTCATGACAGAATCTTCTGGCACTGTACCGAACGAAACAAATCCGGATTCTTCCGTGCCCCTTTCCGAAGCGATTCGGGAAGCCGTTGAATCAGGCAAAGATGTGCGCGATCGAGTTCGTGATGTGGTCGTCAGTCTGTTTCGCAGCAGTGAAGCAACTACGGCTTCAGCTCGTGCTGCCGTCAGCGGAATTGTGCAAAGCGCAACGGAGATTGTGAAGCGGTCGGCTCCGGACAATCCCGAGAGTGTGCTCCGCAATGTGATTGATGGCGTCACGTCAGGACTTTCCATAGTGGCTCAGTCCACGCAATACGCAGTTCAGGAAGCGACAGCTCGCGGCCAGCGTTTCGCCAGTCAGGATCTGGATCGCGCAAAGAAAGATTTGAGCGGGATCAGCGATATCCTGATGGATACTGTCAAGTATTTTACGAATCGCGTGACCGAGGAAGCCGGGACGGCTGCAAAGGAACTGAGAACTCATGCGGAGCGATCAGCCGCAGCGGTGACTCCGGTTCTGAAATCTTCCGTTGATGCTGTCACCGGGCATCCTGTTCAGACGGCCGGAGAGGCGGCGGAGACTGTTCTGCGTACCGCTCAACTGACGGCAGGAGCTCTGCTGGGAGCGATGAGTGGTCTTCTGGCCGGAGCGGCCGATGCACTGGATCCATCGCGACAAAAGTCCACGGCTTCATCTTCAGAAGCAACAGTAGCTGCAGCGGAGAACAAGGAACAGGCGTCGTGAGTGATCCCATTGGGATTCGTCGCGGCATCCGGAATACTCGTCGCGCGGCCGAGGTGATTGCGGTCCTGGCGAAGCATGGATTTCGACAGATCCTGTCTGACACCGGTATCGAGCGTATGATCGAACGTGGACAGGAAATCCTGCTGCGTTCCAAATTCGATGCGTCTGCTTCTACTCCGGTTGAAGTACGCGTGCGTGAAGCACTTGAAGAATTGGGTGGCACGTTTATCAAACTGGGCCAGGTCCTGAGTACTCGTCCGGACCTTGTTCCGCCCGAACTGGCCGACGAGCTGCGTCGCCTGCGTTCGAATTGTCCGCTGGTCCCCTATCCGGACATTAAGAAGCGGCTGGACGAAGAGTACGGCGATCGTCTGACGACCCTGTTCCGGTCCATCGAAGAAACACCGCTGGCCGCCGCGTCGATTGCGCAAGTGCATTCTGCCGTACTGGCTGATGGTACCAGCGTCGTGCTGAAGATTTTGCGGCCGGGTATCGAAGAGACCATCGAGTCCGACATGGACATCCTGATGGAGCTGGCTCGCCTGACGGAGAATCGATTTCGCGAACTGGGTTACAGCCCAGTGGAAACAGTGCGTGAATTTCAGCAGGAGCTAACGCGGGAAGTGGACCTGCTGCATGAAGGTCGGTCGACGGATCGGTTCCGCAGGAATTTTTCCGATGATCCGAAGATTCACTTTCCAGATGTGTACTGGCAGTCGAGTACCCGCAGGATTCTGACGCTGGAACATGTGCCGGGGACAGCGCTGTCCGAGACGAACTTTGCGGCAATGACGCCCGAGCAGCGCAGGAACATTGTTGCCAAAGGTGCGGAGGCTGTTTTTCGGCAGTGCCTGGAGTTCGGTTTTTTTCACGCCGATCCTCATCCGGGCAACATCTTTGCGATGCCTGATGGCAGCATCTGTTTCATCGACTGCGGCATGACCGGGCGAATTGATCGCCAGACCATGCAGGATCTTGCCACGCTGGTGATGTCGGTCATCAATTCGGATCTCGACAGCGTCATTGAAGCGACAATGGCCTTATGCAGTGCGGAAACGTCGCTGAAGTTCGATCGGGCGTTTCGGCGGGATGCCTGGAGCTTCATGGCTCGCTTCGAACGGGGCACAATTGATTCGCTCGATATGGCCGGACTGCTGGAGGAATTCTTCGCTCTGCTGCGTCGCTATCGGATTCAATGTCCGGCCGATCTTGTGTTTCTGATCAAGGCGTTGTCGACAATTCAGGGAGTTGCAAAGGAAATTGATCCGCAGTTCGATCTGATTTCCCATGGAAGGCCTCAACTGGAAAAGCTGATCCGCGACCGCTACGGTTTCAAGGCGGCTCAGGATCGAATCGTCACCACTGCTCAGCGATATCTTTCCCTTCTGGAAGATATGCCGGACGAAGTACGCGATGTGCTGGATCAGCTTCGGCGTCGGGAGTTCAGCGTGAATCTGCGGCATCACGGTATCGATCGCCTGAACGACGATACTCTGGAACATGCCAGCGGCACCATCGCAATCGGGCTCGTGATCACCGGGCTGATGGTGGGATCGTCAGTGCTGATTCTTGCAGAGCGAAATACTGAAGGCTACTCCATCCTTCGCGGTTTTGGCATTGCCGGAATCATCATTGCCACTGTGCTGGCCGTGACGTTGCCCATCCGGTGGATCCGACGACGGAAATAGCCGTCGCCGGGTGGCGATCGGTTTGCTGGCCGAGTGAATGGGGCTTTCACAATCCGAAACGTCAGTGAGGCATCAATTTACCGGTGTTTTGCGTGCAAAATCCCCCGCTGACGCTTTTTGAAGTTGCGCATTTGTGACTATCCCAACCCGACGCGTCAGCGAGGGATTGTGTTTGTGCGCTTCGCCAGTGTTTCCGCAAATCCCCCGCTGACGCTTCGGGTTAGGATTAAATCAACAGTCTAAATCTGGCGAGTGGGACGAGCATCGCTTTCTTATTGCGGCTTCAGATGTTCATCGAACCAATCTGCGAAACGCACGATATCGAGAAACATCGTCGGCCAGCCGTGACTTTTCCCGGGGCGAACTTCGAAGCGGACTTTGCAACCCAGTTCTTCGGCTTTTGCAATAAAACGCTCCGACTGATCTATTGTGACCAGTGTGTCGGCATCGCCATGCACAATCATCGTGGGCGGCATTTGCGGAGTGATGTGATAGATCGGTGACAGATCACGTCCCAGTTCTTTCCAGGTGTCCATCGCTTCTGCTTTTGGACCGAACCCTTTGCGAAAACTCTTTGGTGGCCCGCCATCGCCGGGATTCTCTGTCGATGTTCCGAGATTCAGCAAATCTGTCGGAGGATAAAAACAAGCCACGCACTGCACGGCACTGGATTCACGATCGATCTCATCAGCGGCGAGAGGATCGCCGGCACCTCCGCGAGTTCCCAGCATCAGTGAAAGATGTCCGCCGGAACTGCCGCCGATGACTCCCAGTTGATCCGGGTTGACCTTGTAATCGGCCGCATGATGCCGGATGAATCGCACGGATCGCAGCACATCGTCAACGATCTCACCAATCAGGCATTCCGGTTGAGAAATGTGCTGCACGGCAAAGACCGTGTATCCTCGTCGCAGGAACGGAGCAAACAGGAAAGGTCTGATGGACCCCGGCCCGGACTTCCAGCCACCACTCACCATCAGGATGACACCCGCGCCGTTGTGATTCGGCGGCTGGAACACATCCATCACCAGCGGCTTGTCATCGCGTTGGCCGTAGACAATACCGGGAGTCAGCGAATACGGCGCGTGAAACCACCACCAATAGGTCGAGCCTATTACGCCACCGACAATCGTCAACAGCAAGCCAACCCAGAACAGCAGACGTCTCATACGAATCTTCCAGCGTGTCACTGCAGTTTCTCTTCGTCAGTTTTATCAGCAAAGCAGGCGAGCATTGCGGGAAGCATAACCAAATCACCGAACAAAGCTGCCGCGATCGTGATGGCTCCCATGGACGCGAAGATATGGTGATCACGTGAGTCACTGAAAGCCACCGTGCCGAAACCTGCCACAAGCACAGATGTCGTCATCACCATCGCCACGCCGACATTTCCAAAGGCTTTCCGAATCGCCTCATCGCGATTCTTCGCCGTTCGTCGTTCTTCATCAAATCGACTCAGAAAGTGAATCGTATCGTCAACGACAATTCCCAGGCACACCGTAAACGCGCAGACGCTGGTGAGTTCTAAAGATTCTTTTCGCCAGACCAGCCATGTGCCCGTCACAACCAGCGGGAACGCGTTGGGAATAATGGAGACGAGGCCAATTCGCAGCGACCGATACGCCAACGTCAGAGTCAGGAAGATGATAACGGATGCCGACCCCAGACTTGCGGTGAGGTCGATCACGATCTGGTACAAATTTCTCCAGCGCCAGATCGCATCTCCCTGCAGTTTCGTTTTAAACTCCGGATGCCGGGATTCGATTTCCTTTAGTCCATTGGTAATTCGATTGAAGACCGGATCAAACTGGGCGATCCCCAGATCCTGCACACGAAACGTCACGACGCCTCGACGACGCTCGGGAGTATAGAACGCTCGCTTCAAAGGAGGCGGCAACAATTCAATCATCGACATGCGTTCTTCAGCCGGCCCTTCGCCTGGCAAAGAATCAACGAGATTTCGAATGGACAGCGGGTAGCCAATCATTGGCTCGGACTTCAGGAGATCATCGACTTCCGCGATGGTCTGCAGGATTTCAGGAGAATCATCCGCAACTTTCGCCGACCATACGATTTCGACTTCGGAGAATTCCAGTCCTCCAAGAGCTTTATCCATCTCCATCATCGCCAGATAGGCTTCGCTTTTCTCCGGCAAAGAATTCGCTCGCCGCTGATCGGGACGAAGAGTCAGTGAGACCGCCAGCAGAGTCAGAGTGACGACGATACTGGAAACCGCAATCAACCTGGGGGCTCGCAGCACAAGATCAATCAGACCGCTCAGGCGAGTCAGATTGCGATCGATCAGGCTCTTTTCATGGCCCAGATGGATGTTGCGACCTAGCCGAGTTGAACAGACCAGCGGCACGATGGCCACAACGGCA
>CAIXQV010000305.1 GCA_903921605.1 uncultured Planctomycetaceae bacterium
CAGTTTGACCAGCATGACCAGAAACGCCAGCAGCATGACATCCATCATGCTCCAGCGTCCCATGTGTTCCATCAGTTTGAGAGACGCAGCTTTGTGTCGCCTGTGCAGAAACTCCAGCAGGCTCAGCTCCAGTAACAGGACAATTTTCGTCAGAGGAAATATGACAGAGAACAGCAGAACAACTCCGCCTACCAGCCAGTTACCCTGCTTCAGCAAATCAATCGCGCCGCCCAGGATGCTGGATTGTTGCCGCATCCCCATCTTTTCGATTTCCAGAATGGGACACAGCACCGCCGGCCAGAACAACACAAACGCTGCAACTGTCGCGGCAGCCGTGCGACTGGAGGTGGTGCGTCGACAGCCCGGTTTTGCAATAGCTGTTCCACAACGCGTGCAGCTCGCAAGCTGGTGCGGTTGGAGTACCGGAATTTCGTGGATCAGACCACAGCAACGACACGCAAGATTCCTGCTCATCTCACGACGACTCCGGACTTCTGACAGGTTTGACCGTTATGCGACCTTATCTCTTTTTGCCTCAGCTGACCCACATCCCTGCGAAGTGACCCATCGTAATGCGAATCGCGGCGGTATTTCGATCTTGTATAGGGAGCGTCTGAAATGCCGTTGGCCTGAAGGACATCATACCATTAGCATGAGTGGTTTGAAGAAATGGGATACTCCCACTACAAACGCTCGAAGATAACGGTGTACTGGCCGTGTTCGACAAAACTGATGAGATGGCAGAAGCAAGGTTTCTGTAATCTGAAGCAACACGATCATTACGTCAAGAATGCAGGTCCGGCCGAAATGAAATCGGGAAAGTTGGTCAGTGTGTTCACATCAATCAATGAATCCCGGGATCTGCGATCCGAACCTGTTGCCAACGCTGTGTTTTGGCATCAATTGAGCAGGATTCTGTTGTCTCAGATTCTCATCCTGATATGTACGCTGATTGCATCCGGCTGCCGAAATGAGGGAACACCAACTGTCACGTCGACCGATGAAACCGCCTCGAAGCCAGAAATTGTTCAACGACTTTTTACCGATGTCACCGATTCCGCTGGATTGCGATTTCGTCATCGTGATGGCGAATCTGATACCTACGAATTCCCCAGGTCCATGGGATCAGGCTGCGGCTTTCTGGATGCGAATGGTGACGGTCGACTCGACGTGCTACTTATCGATGGAGGAGAAAAAGTCAGCCCGGATAACTCAGGTCTGCTCGGTTTTTTGTACCTCCAGGAGAACGACGGTCGTTTCAAAGATTTTACCGAAGAAGCCGGACTCAAAGGGGCCGGCTACGGAATGGGCCTTGCGGTCGGTGATATCGACAACGACGGTGACAACGACGTCTACATAACGAAGTATGGGCCTGATCAATTATTTCTGAATGATGGCACTGGGCGATTCACAGATGTGTCTGAGTTGGCTGGAATTTCGAATCCACAATGGTCAACCGCTGCCGCATTTGTTGACCTGAACGCTGACGGCTGGCTGGATATTGTCGTGGCAAATTATGTCGACTATTTTCCTGGAACATTCTGCGCTGATGGAGCAGGGCGAGAAGAGTTTTGCGGGCCAAAGGATTTTTCCGGAGCAGCCAATCGGATCTTTATGAACCTTGGAGCCACGGACGACAACATGGTGTCTTTTTCTGATGCGTCGGGCGTTTCGGGCATGTCGGCGGCACCAGGAAAGAGTCTGGGGCTGGCCTGTCGGGACTTCGACGAAGACGGCGATGTTGACATTTTTGTCGCGAATGACGGTGAACCCAATCAACTTTGGATACAGACACCCGCTGGTTACGTTGATGAAGCCTTCCTGCGTGGTGTTGCCGTGAACCGTTTCGGCGAGGCGGAAGCAAATATGGGCACTTCAATCGCGGACTTTTCAAACGACGGGAGGATGGACCTGCTGGTGACGCACCTCTCCGGTGAAATGAACACAATCTGGGAAAGTAAATCTCCGGGACAATTTGTCGACCAGACATCACAGTATCAGATTGGACCAGCTAGTCTCGCTCAAACAGGTTTTGGTGTTGCCGCCGCCGATTTCAACTGCGACGGGATCACCGATATTGTCGTGGCAAATGGCAAAGTGAAACGAAATCGCCATACCTCTGGAACTGGAAGTGCGTTCTGGGAAGGCTACGCTGAGTACAATCAGGTCTTCCTTGGACAAGGCTCCAGTTTCCGCGAGGCCAGGGACGAACCTCCGGGAATAACCTCGACTAAAGGAGTCTACCGCGGACTCGCAACTGGCGACTATGACCAGGATGGTGACCTGGATTTACTGGTGACGGAAATCGGGGGCGCCGCCAGAATCTTTCGGAACGATTCTGACCGCAGTGGGCATTGGCTGGAGATTGTTCCGATGGATTCGAGTCGGCGGCGAGTCGCCTTTGGCGCGAAAGTCGTTGTGAAGAGCAGCGAAAAAGCATGGGTGTCGGAATTGTTGCCTCACCTTAGCTATCTGAGTAGTTCGGAGCCGATTGTCCATGTTGGTCTGGGACATGTTTCTGAGCTGGCTGGCATCGTGGTCCAATGGCCGGGCGAAGCAGGTTTTGAGGAAGAATTTTCGGCGCCTCGGGTTGATACCAGGGTGATCCTGACCATGGGATCGGGAGTTCGTCGCGAATCAGCTGTAAAGAATGAACCCCAATGATGGAAACATGTTCGCGACCAAAACTGTACAGGAGGCGGGCTCTTCTGATCACGGCATTAATATGCGTTGCGGTCGGCGCCGTCGGTGCAAAGCTGGCATGGCAGCAACCATTCTCCACCACTTTCCCTCCGGATTTTTTTCCCGACGGTATCTCCGAATCGCTGCGATCTGATCTGATCGACGCACAACAGAGAGTCGTGCGAAATCCAACGGCGGCCTCGTGGGGCGCGATGGGCGAGTTATGTATGGCACACGAGTTATTGCCGCAGGCAATGTGGTGTTTCAAGAAGGCCTCTGACGACAACCCTGACAAACCCAGATGGATCTACCTCCAGGGGGTGATTGCTGAGGAGGTCGATATCGCGCAAGCTGTCGAGGCCTATCAACACGTTGCGAAGCTGGATTCGTCGTCACCTCCGCTATATCTGCGGTTAGGAAAAGTGCAGGCGAGATCAGGTTCTTTTATTGAGGCAGAAAACGCATACCAAACGGCGTCGAAACTGACGAACGGTCACCCTCTGGTGTTGAAGTCGATCGCACAACTCCTGGCGATGCAGGGGAAGGTGGATGAAGCAACTGAAATGTATCGGCAGTTGTTAGGTGATGATCGCTCGGGACACGACGTCCTGCTGGACGCAAAGCAATGGTTCGCGCGATACTCTATCAAAGATGTAAATGCCGGTCTGGAAAAAAAACTTCAGGAACGCCCCGCGGCGACCGAGCCACTGGAAGAACCGTGGTTCAGTGGTGTTATGGCTCGCATGCCGAAGGCTCCCATGATCGCCGCTCAGGCTGGCGCTCTGGCAACCGGGCAGCAGTATGATGCAGCGTTAAGGCTTTATGACCAGTTGGTAAGTACAGAAAGTCGCAACTCCCGTTCTCATGCGTTTCGTGCCATGGTCCTCATGAATGCCGGAGATGCAGACCGCGCGTTAGAGGAGATCATTCGTGTCAGCAAATTGTTTCCCGGTGATGCACTGGTCTGGACCTGCAAAGCGGCCATTGAGGCAAGAAGAGCAGATTACCAGTCCGCTACGAATTCCCTGAAAATGGCTGTCAGCTTGAAGCCCGACTATATTGAGGCTCATCGCGCTCTCCTGATGATCTATCAAGTCCGAAAAATGACTCCGGATGTGGTAGCTCAGTACAAAACACTGTTGACACTGACGCCAGGCGACCCCACTCTCAAAATGGAATACGACATGTTTCTGTCGGGGAAAAATCCATCGGGGGCAGGAGACCAATCACAGAAGACTCGACACGCCGAGGAGGTCCCCGAAAAGAATTAACCAGCGTATTTATCTGGACAGCGTCATCTTCAAGAAAACCATGAAGACAAATACGAAGCACTAGCGCGTGAATGAGCCGTAAAGTGTTCACTCGCGCGCTTCGTAGTTGTAAGAAAGCCGAAGCTGGCGGTGTCCAATCAAACACACCCGCAATTGCGTGAGATCAGCGGCAGATTCTCCCACGATCTTCTTGTCGGGGCATGATTCAGAGCAGTCAATTGGTTAAGTGTCTATGTTGACGCTTTTTTTCGAACAGGCGGCGCCGACGTGATCTGACAATCACTGACGGCAACGCACTTGTTGAATCTGCATGTTTTGTATGGTGTGACAAGCGGAGCGCGGGTAAACCATTTTTGCTGCCATTTGGTTTGCCCGCATTCACCGCAGCGAACTTGCCCCCTACCGGCTGTCCCATCTTGAATCAATTCGCCGCCGTGGACAATCAGTGACCTTTGAAGCGGATTTCAGAACTGCCGCAAACTGACTACTACCGTTATCCAGACGCTTTTTCCATTTGGCTGGATGCAAGCAAAAACCCGCTTTCCATATACCTACATTCGCACTCAAATCCTCCGAACTGCTGACCACGACTTGATCCAGGTGTTCCTGAATTGAATCGGACTTACACTCTGTTAAAATCTCAGGGTGGCAGAAACGTTGCTGCCAACCACATTTCCAATTCAGATCTGGAGAGTTTTTGATGAAGAATACTTCCTGCTTGTTGGTGTTTGCTTTGATCATGGGTTGTGGAGGGGCAGACCAGGAGGCTCCGACTCCTGAGAAAGAGGCTGAAATGAAAGCAACTATGGACGCAGAAATGCAGAAAATGACTGGACAAATGCAGAAGCCGCCCGGGACTCCGAATGCAAAGACTCCGTAGAATGACGCTACGATCAAAGCAACCGATGGCGAATTGAGTCTGATTCAAACTAAGACCTGCCAATAAGGAACTCGCCTTATGATGGACTTACGTCATAAGCGAGCTCCGGGCATTGCGGTGTATTCCCCGGCCAATCCCCATTGTACTCGCGACATTCTGGAGTTTGACAGGATATCGCAGCGTTGCCCGCCGACTAGAATAATAATGGTCGGCGCTTGTAGCGGACGGAGGAAACTTTGGTCCTCGGTTCTCATCGCGTTTTGCAATCACGATAGCCATGGGCGAATGGGAATTTGGGCGATTGCCCATTCCATAATTCCGGCACGCCTTCCGGAATTACCTGCCGCCAAGCCCGCTCTCAACGCTTTCTTTTCTCGGCTGGCCTCGCGCCCCAGCTCCCAATGGCACTTGGTGTGCGTCAAGAGTGGCAGGCACAGCCCGCGTGCCGTCCGCCTTATCAGCGATTTTCAGGGCCAGTGTAGTGTCTCTCAAATTCCTTCGTTTAACCCGTGGCCGACAGGCCAGGCGTTTTCTGCTCCCGGCCTGTCGGCACGGGCTAAACGAAGGCAAAACAATACCAAACACCCTGTTCTATAAGATCCCATCTGAGAGAGACACTACACTAGGGCACTCGGAAAGTGCCTGTTACTTTC
>CAIXQV010000306.1 GCA_903921605.1 uncultured Planctomycetaceae bacterium
CGTGAACGGCACGGTCCAAACTCCGATCGAAGGAGTGAGCATGCTTTACAGTTTTGACGACACCGCAGCGGAGAGCACTCACAAGACTCAGTATTTCGAGATCTTTGCCAATCGCGGCGTCTATCACGATGGCTGGTTTGCTGGCACCGTGCACAAAGCACCTTGGGAGACGAAGCCGCGGGCGAAGCTGCTCGAAGATCAGTGGGAACTCTACGAGACAACGAAGGATTTCAGCCTGACCAACGATTTGGCGACAGCCAATCCGGCGAAGCTCAAGGAGATGCAGGAACTGTTTATCAAGGAGGCGATCAAATATCGTGTGCTCCCCATTGATGACCGTGTTCTGGAACGCGTCAATGCTGCGAGCGCGGGTCGCCCCGACCTCATGGGCGAGCGTAACTCGCTGACGCTCTCGGAAGGCATGGGCTCGATGAGCGAGAACGTATTCATCAACATCAAGAATCGCTCGCTCTCCATCACGGCGGATGTCGAAATTCCACAGGGCGGCGCTAATGGCGTCATACTGGCTCAGGGCGGTCGCTTCGGCGGCTGGAGCCTTTATCTAAAAGATGGTAAGCCGTCTTACAGTTATAGCTTTATCGGTGTGCAGGAATACAAGGTGGCGTCGGACACCGCCGTAGCACCAGGAAAGACTACGATCCGAATGAACTTTGACTACGATGGCGGCGGAGTCGGCAATGGGGGAGTGGCAACGCTTTTGGTCAACGGCGAGAAGGTCGCCAGTGGTCGGATCGAACGGACCCAGCCAGCGATTTTTTCGGCAGATGAGACAGCGGCCGTTGGAGTGGATGACGCCACACCTGTCACAGATGACTATCAGGAACGAGATAATTCCTTCACCGGAAAAATCCTGAAGGTCACAGTAGACGTGAAGCCGATCGGCGAGGCCGTAAAAGCCGAGGCCGATGCTGCACAGCGCGATGCGGCATTGAAAAAAGCCTTGTCCAATTGACCGCGGAGAAAATACGTCGCGCACAATGAATCCTGTCAGGCAAAAGCTCGTGAGATACAGCTTAATCGCAAGACGTCCGAGGCTGCTCGATCACAGCGACCGTCTGGTATGGCGAGGGAAACACACGGCAGGATCCGGTCCCCCATCAATCTTCAGACAGCCTGTATGTCGCCAAAAACGGGGATGACAGACACCCCGGAACAAAAGAGCGACCCTTCAAAACGATCGCGCGAGGGTTCTCAGCCGTCACTGCAAGACAAACATTGTTTATTCGCGAAGGCCAGTATCATGAGGGCCGATTAGAGCTGGCTCATGATGGCCAGCAACACGCTCCCATCGTCATTCGAGCTTTCCCCGGTGAGAAGGTGAACCTCGACGGGACGGACCCGGAAATGTCTGACTGGGAAACATGGCGATCAGACGGAGCAGGTGTTTTCAGTACCCCATGTCAGGGAAACTATCGTGCCGTCACAGTCATCCGCCAAAGTGACGATAGAGCCACCCCTCTCTTTCCAGTTCTCGAGCTGAAGCATCTTCAAAACCGAGCGATCCCTGAGGTCGGCACCTTCCGCGAGCTGGGCATTGAGGGTGCCGTCTTTTGCGATGGACAACGAATCCCTATCTCATTTCAGGAACCATTGGATGGCCGCGTTATTCATTTGAGCAGGTTTGATCGCGGTATCGTCCTCGATACCCGCAACCACGTGCAGATCGATGGACTGGAACTGAATCATTACGGTCGAGACGAATCCTCCTGTGCGATTTATGTGCGGAATTCTTCGAACACCCTGATTCAGAACTGCACGTTCCGTTACGATGATTCTCAAATCTACGCCAAGCTGAATTCGGACCGACTGACGGTCCAGAATTGCCTGTTCACGGATGAAATCTTTGATTGGCCCTTCGATTAGATGAAAGGCGACAGCGGCCTCAGTGGTCGCTTCGAAGGTGGCGTGATCAATGTCGATTCGAAATTCAACGGAAGACGTCTCGTGTTTCGACGCAATCGAATCCGCAACTTCTTTGACGGCGTCCATTTTACACCGTGGACAGTCAATAACTCCCTCACAAACGAAATCGATTTTTATGAGAACATCATCGACGGCTGCATCGATGATTTCGTGGAAGCGGACGGGGATTCTCGAAATGTTCGAATCTTCGACAATTACATGAACCGCTCGCTGTCGGGTATCTCCGTCGCTCAAGCACTCGATGGTCCGACATTCATCATGTACAACGTCATCGGAAACTGCGGAATGGTGCCCGCATCTCAGCGACCGGGAAGTGAGAACGCGGGGTATCCATTCAAAACCAATGGAGGCACCGGCGAGGAAACAGGTTCAGGTCCTTTTTACTTCTATCACAACACGGGCTGTGGGAAAGTCTGCGTTTCAAGTGGATCTTCGGGGGGGACTCGAACCCTTCCTGACCGATTCCATCACAGCCAACGGTTATCATCAGCTCATGGGGATGAGTCGCCGCAGTAGTGACGCCGGAGCGACCAACATAATGACTAATGCGGCCAACTTCGCGTCAGCCGTCATTGCGAAGACCATGATGGCATCAAGAAAGATAATGCACAGCAGCATCAGACCCACAGTCTTCTGAATCCTGCGAGGAGACCCGGAGGGAATTGCGGCAGCTGCTCTCATCAGGAGATTCAGCGATAGAATCAGCAACGCCATTCGACTTCCGCTGACAGCATTGGCAGAAGCTCCGTAGGTGCTGATGGCCCACGCATCCAGACTGATGCCGCCGATCAAAATGATCATGCCGCAAACAAGCAATGCCGGACTGCTCTGCCCAGCTTCATTACGAGCAAAGACCGTCACGCCAATAATATAAATGCCCAAAGCGGCAGCAACAGTGACTGGTAATGCCTGCCACAAAGTGGACCAATCCGAAACTGCACTCGCGCCGAGCATCAAATTCAAAAACCGACACGCGCCCATCCCAAGCGGGGCTGCAATTGTGGATTTCAAAACACCATTATACAGCAGAACACACGGCACTATCATCGCTGCAATAATGAGACTGGGAGTTCCCGCCATGGCAGCGGCGAGTACTCCTGTCAGCATCAGCACGCTTCCAAAAATCGCCGCGGATCGCAGTGAAATGCGTCCCGAGGGAATCGGTCGTTCGGGACGCTCCTGAGCATCCAGCTTCGCATCGAAGACATCATTGAGCACCATGCCGCCAAGATAAAGCCCGGATGTGGACAGCAGCAGCAACCAAAGTTCCTTCTGAGCCGTTAGTTCAGCCACCTTGATTTGCGGTACTCGATGCGTGATCAGGAACCCGCAGAGGATGTTGGATAAGGCCGTGAAGATCGTGGGCAGCCTCACCAACTGAAGCCATGCCATCATCGTGCTGCGATTGCCGGAGGCTTCGTCAAGCTGAGGCGATAGTGGGGCTGTAGGGTTATTCATTTGCAGTGTTGACCTGAGGAATGGTGGTTGTCGTGAGTCGCTACCCGGTGCTCTTTATGCGACTGGGTGTTTTCCTTGCCATCGCTGTCTGATCCACACCGCGAACATGGCAACCAGAATAAATAATAAACCGCCACCGGCCAGCAGATCTGAAGCCGACTGACTGAGATTGATTCCCAGAAACACCTGCGCCATCAACTGCAAATACGTGTGACCAAAGACTGGCAGACCCAAACGGCGACGAATCTGAAATTGCCAGTCGGTACAAAGGCAATAGCCGAAACCGTGGAAGGCTCCCATCACAACCCATGAAAACAATGTGGCAGCGATGCAAAGAAAATGGAGCCTGCGAGTTTGAGGCCAGACCCAGCCCGCCAGATTGAAAAGCATCAATCCCGTGTGAAACACAAAGAACAACACATCAATGACGTGGAGGCTCCATACCGGAAGCGGCAACATTACTGCCTCGGAGTATCTGCGGGCTCATTTGGCGTGCTGCTACCACCAGCACCGGGGAGCAGATCGCTCAACGGAGGTTTTGTGGAAGAGGCTTCGTTTTCGGCTGACGGCAGAACCTCTCCTGGGTATTCGAATTCCTCCCAGGCTTTCGAAAAATTCTGCTCGAACAAACTCAACGCCTTATCATCCAGCATGCTGTAGTAGAATCTTGCCATGGCCGAGGCCCGCGTGCTTCCATAGTCTGTGATGATCCGGGAAAGTGATTTTCTGGCGTTGGCCAGATTCCCTTCCTCCAGTTGGATCAATCCAAGGAGCAGGCTAATTTCAGCCCGACCTTCATTCATGCTCTGGATTGCATCGCCGGACATCGTAGAGTTGCGAAACGGCCAGACCGGGACGGCCCCGTTGACCGCCATATTCGCATCAGCAATCATTGGCAACGAATAAAGAATTGTGCCATAGGCCTGGCCAGAAGAAATCTGCCGATTCAGAAAACTGAGTTGCGAAGTCCAGGTTTCGTCCGCTGACGGATAGTCTCCGATACCGAGTTGTGAAATTCCGGTGTAGAGCTGCCATTCAATCCCGCCCATAGCTTCAGGTTGTTTCATGGCATCCTGACTCATCAGGCTGAGCATCCGATGGGCTTCTTCAAGTTCACCGGCTTCAAGAAGCAATTGTCCCAGCAGGACTCCTCCCAGAGGATTCGCTCGAATCGTCTCCGCTTGCGCCTTCATAATTTCAAGGGCTTTTCGAGGCTGACCAACACCGTTGTAGCCCATAGCCGTGATCACAACCTCCATCGATTCTTCGGCGGCCGCTTCTTCGGCTGTCTTCGCTTCCCCACTGTTTTCTTTCGCCGACTTACCTGCCTCCTGCTGCTTTTTTATCGCCTCGATCTGTTGTTCAACGGACGCCTTCACCTGTTCTTCAGCCTGAGTGATCTGCTCCTTCAGTTCTGTTTTTCGCTGATACATACTGGTAATGCGATCCTCGTACTCATCACCACTTCCCAGCGGCGATTCGTCTTCCAGCTTCAACCATATCTCAAGACACTCGAGGGCAAGATCAAGCCGGTTCCGCTGCAAATGCAGTTCAAACAGGTTTTGCCACGCAAATTTATCAGATGGCTCAATCACCGTTGCCTGACGAAATGCCATCACGGCCTGGAGATATCGCACCTGAGTGATTCGCTGGCTTGCATTTTCTCCCTGAAACACCTGCTCACCGACACTGAACGTCGTATAGCATTGCCCCAGTGAGTTATAGACTTCCAGATCATCCGGTGTTTCATTGAGTGAGAGGTTCAGATGTCGCACCGCAAGATTCAACGCAGCGAACACAAAAGGTGCCTGAGTCTCTCCAGTGGCGATCTTCAGATAGTGCATGCCCAGACGCCGGTTGGGACTTGAGGCCTTCCGAGTTCGATAAACATGCTTTTCATAAAAACCGGGTGCCGTCGCCGCCTGACGCAAAGTGGCCATCGGAAGATCACCATCCTTGAACGCAAGGCGAGGCAGATTCAACACAATCTTCTCGGCCTGCGCCTGCGTCATCGTTGGTGTAATACGCTCCAGAATCGCAGCGGACGGGCCGATGCTGGCTCGCAACCAGCCACCAGCCTCAGTCAGATTTTTAACAGAGGCGAAATCGGGCGGGCCGGGAGGAGCGAGGCGAGTAATAATGTGCGTAATGTCATAATCTCGCAGAGCCTGTTGAGCCAGTGCCAGCCGCTCCTGATGCTGACGAGCCAGACTCTCCTTCTCTTTCGGATCTTCCGAAGTGGGAGGTTCGGAGTTGGCCCGCTGCAGCAACATGGAGTCCAGAATCGCACCATGTTTTCCGAACACGGAGTCCATATCATCTCTGCGACCAAACGGAGTCACTCGACTGTCAACAAAGCTCTTGCGACCACTCCAGATCAAAACATCGCCCTGCTCAATGAGCGTGTGCAGAATTCGGGCTTCAGGATCAAGCCCTTCCAGCTGTTCCTTGAACGTCTCAATCGTCACCTGGGTTTCTTTATCAAACCCGAATCCCAGCGGTACAGCACCCGGAAGTCTCGCAGCAACAACACAGAAACCGATCATTGCAAGTCCCAGAACCGTGGCCGCACGGCCGCCGCGGGAAAACATAAGTTCTTTGCTGTCCGTCGAGTACTTCACGTTGAATGATCGACGATACCAGTCCTGAGCAACCACGCCTGCGATGGCAGCGACCGCGATTGAAGCCGCTGGCAGTTCATGGGCGGCCATAACCACCAGAAACGAAACGAACACAAAGACCATCAGGAAGCCCAGATCTCTCACGCTTCTGGAGAGCAAAAGCACAACCGCAGCAACGCACAACAGAGCAATCCCAGCGACATGGGAATGATCAAACAACTTAATTGCATCAGGATTCAGGATCGAGAAGAAGTCAACGCGTCCATCAAAACGAATGCGGGCCGCGTCTGTGGTCAGCTTCCGCTGAGCAGCCATGGCCGGATACTCAGTCGAATACGTTGTCAACGGTGCCAGCAAAGAGTTGATGTGAAATGGATTCACCAACAAGGCGAGTACAGCAACAACCGCGGGCAGCATCAGAGTCTTCTGTTCCGCAACGGCAGCCAGAGATTGCTTTCGTGCAGCCATCCTTCCGGAAATCGCTGACCCGACCGCGTAAGCAAAAATAACTCCCGCACCAACCCAGGCATGCGAATCGAAATTACACCATACAGCAATCAAGACCGGCAGCTTCCAAATCAGCCCTTCCGCTTTGCCAAGACGATGCTGGACCAGAAGTCGCATCGTCAGCGTCATGCCAAGCACGGTGATGAGTTCAGGAACCGGCATGAAGTCTGTGGAACAAGCGACAATTGCAAAGACAGCGCAGATCGACGTCCACCAACTGGACACGCCCGGTACCGAAATCCGCACCAGCAGGAACGCAGAGATCCCCGCAAGCAATGCTTTCAGAATCGTCAGCCCCTGATCGCCACCTGCTAACCACGATAGACTGACGAGGTGATCAAACATCCAACTGACATTCGCGACAGACTGTCCCTCCATCGTCATTGAAAACTGATCCACTGTCGATGGCAGAAAGCCGTTGGCTCTCATGGCATCTCCTGATCGAATCAGGACCAACGGCTTCGTATCGTTTATCTGCCCGAACGCCATGAGCACGGCCAGAAAGACAGCGGCCCAACGAAGCATGAAGTCACCGCGGATCGCTTCCTCTTCGACCAGCTCGGGAGTCAGCGGCTCATCGTCCGGCAGTTCGTCTTCGAGGTCACGCTTTTCCGGATCGTCAAAATCGTCAGAGAAGACGGATTTCGCAATCGGGACCGGCGAGTCCGAGGAATTCGCGGTGTCGGGAGTACTACCCGTGCTGGAGGAATCGTCGGATTTCTTCAGTTCTTCGTTGGTCTGTTCGTCGCCAGTCACGCGAAAAATCTCTCAGGTCAACAGGAATGGAACCTGCCTCAGCAGGCGCGCAATGAGTCCGCGTCAGGTTGGTACGTCCAATTTGCCGCTTTCGTTTGGCAAACTTACAGCTCTTAAACCCTGACTGGCAAGCGAAAACAACATCTCATCCGACTTTCGATGCCACTCATGGGCTGACAACCCGCCTGATCGGGAAGAAGGATCATTTTGACAGGCACGAAAACTGCATAAGGGCTTATCCGCCGCAAAAACAGGCTGACATGAGCCACCCGGGCACAGGTTTGCCTCCTTCCCAAGAGCGGTCCCCTCTTTTCGCATCCGCGGGTCAGTCTTACGGAGCTTCCCATCATGGCCTTTGATCCCCGAAAACTCACCGTCAAAGCGTCCGAAGCCATTCAGCGCGCTCAGGAGATTGCAGAGAAGAGAAACCACAAGTTTCTTCGGCCCCTGCACCTGCTGAAGTCGCTCCTTGACGAGGAAGGCGGGCTGATGACCTCCATCCTCCAGAAAATGAATATCAAGATCCCGCAACTGCAAAAAATGGTCGACGGCGAACTGGGGCGACTGCCACAGTATCCCCCCAGTGAAGAACCGATCGGTGCAGGAACCGAGGCGATGAAGGTCCTGACGGCGGCGAAGAAACAAGCCGACTCCATGGGGGACGATTACACTTCAACCGAACATCTTCTGATCGCATTGACTCAGGTCGAAGACCAGGCCAAACGACTTCTACAGCTCAATGGGATTGAAGAATCAGATCTTCAGGAAGCCGTGAAAACAATTCGAGGAGGACAGACCGTGCAGGATCAGAACCCCGAAGACAAGTTTCAGGCGCTGGAAAAGTACGGCAAGGATCTTGTTCAGCTGGCTCGTGAAGGCAAGGTCGATCCTGTCATTGGTCGCGATACGGAAATCCGTCGCGTCATTCAGGTATTGTCACGCCGCCGTAAAAATAACCCGGTGCTGATCGGTGAACCAGGTGTCGGAAAGACCGCCATCGTGGAAGGACTTGCTCATCGCATCGTGCTTGGCGACGTTCCGCAAAACCTCAAGAACAAACGCGTCTTCTCCCTCGATATGGGCGCTCTGGTGGCCGGTGCCAAGTATCGCGGTGAATTCGAAGATCGCCTGAAGGCTGTGCTGAAAGAAGTGCAGGGTTCAAACGGTCAGATCATCCTCTTTATTGATGAACTGCATACCGTCGTCGGCGCAGGAAATGCCGAAGGTGCGATGGATGCTTCCAACCTGCTGAAGCCGGCCCTGGCTCGCGGGGAACTGCACTGTGTCGGTGCAACCACGCTGGATGAGTACCGCAAGCACATTGAAAAAGACCCGGCTCTGGAACGTCGCTTCCAGCCTGTCGTTGTGCAGGAGCCGAATGTCGAGGACACAATTTCGATTCTGCGTGGCCTAAAAGATCGTTACGAAAGCCATCACGGCGTTCGTATCACGGACGATGCCATTATTGCAGCGGCGACTTTGTCGGATCGCTATATCAGCGATCGTTTTCTGCCAGACAAAGCGATCGACCTTGTGGACGAAGCGGCCAGTCGGCTCCGCATGGAAATCGACTCGATGCCGGTGGAGATCGATGAAGCGACTCGTGGCCTGACTCGCATGCAGATCGAAGCTGCGGCTCTGGAAAAGGAGACCAGCGAAGAGAGCAAAGAACGTCTGCAGGAGCTGAAGCGTCAGATTGCAGAACGAGAAGAAACGACCAATCAACTGAAGTCCCGGTGGGAAGCGGAGAAGCAGGCTCTGTCCGGGATCAAGCCGCTGAAGGAAAACATTGATCGTCTGCGAACATCCTTCCAGCAGGCCTTTTCGCGTGCTCAGCAGACACTTCGCAACGAAGACTTCGTCGAAGCCCAACGCACGGAACAGGAGCTGAAGGAAGCCGAGAAACAACTGCAGGTCGTGGAGGTGAAGTCGGCCGAGCTGAACACCAATAAAGATAATCGTCTGCTGCGTGAAGAAGTGACTGACGAAGATATTGCCAAGGTCGTCAGCCTGTGGACAAATATTCCCGTCTCACGCATGATGCAGGGCGAACGTGAAAAGCTGCTGCGAATGGAAGACGAAATCCACAAGCGCATGATCAATCAGCATGAAGCCGTCGAAGCGGTTTCGAATGCCGTGCGCCGTGCTCGTTCCGGAATGGGTGATCCCAATCGTCCAATCGGCTCGTTCATGTTTCTCGGCCCAACCGGTGTCGGCAAGACAGAACTCTGCAAGGCGCTGGC
>CAIXQV010000307.1 GCA_903921605.1 uncultured Planctomycetaceae bacterium
GCCAGCCGAATCCCGGCTGCCAGCCCGGACATGCCGGCCCCGATGATGACGGTGTGGTAACGCACGGGAAGTATTTCGAAAGTCTGCCAGCAGGTGAGAGCGGCAGACTTCAGTCCGCCGCATCATTGGCCAGTCCAGCGAATTCAAATGATGGCAGACCCTCGCCTGCCAACCGCTTAGGCCGGGACATCCTTCAGCAACGGAGTCAGGTAGGTCACCGTGCTGTCCATCGAAATCAGGTTTGGGTAGTCCGCCTCAGGAATCTGCACCCGGTAGAGCTTGCGGAGTTCCATGACGATGTCGAGGAAATCCATGCTGTCGAGTTCCATCTGCTCCCGAAATGGCTTGCTGTCATCGAGATTGGACAGATCTTCATCGGGCGCAATCCGCTCGAGGATGTTGAGGATCACCTTGCGAATATCGGCCGGGACCATTCCGGAACTCCGTCACTCAGAACGAACACAGACTGAACAGCTTTCCCGGGCCACTCCCGGGGAAGCACCACAGATTAGCGGGCAGATTGGGCCGGGCAAGTCGCCAGACCCGCGAGTTCCCGAATTCGACAATCCCGACCTGCCGGAACTAGTTCAGCAGATCACACATATGCGGAGCCCGATCGACCAGCGGAATCACCTGCGGCTTGTAAATCGTCAGGTAACCAGGCGCCAGACGATGCTGATCAAGTGCTGCCTCCGATTCCCAGTACTCACAGAGGAGATAGACGCTCGGGTCGCTCTGGGAGTGGTACACATCAAACCGTTCGCACCCCGGTTCCGCTCGCGACAAACGGCCATGCTCCTGCAGCAGCTGACCGACTTTGGCAATGTCGGCGGAATTCTTCACTTTCAGTTGCACGTTGATGTAAAGCATCAGTCACCTTTGCTGGGAGAGGGCGAAAAACGACATTTTCTACCAGATGCCGTCGCAGCCTGCATCAGTGCGGCCCGTTTCACCTGCATCGAATCGCTGCATTGCCCTAAAACGCACCGCCCAGCGCAAAACACACCCCCTAAAACAACGAAAGCGTCCCCAGAAACAATCCGGGGACGCTTATCGTTTGCCGTTGAGTAAGTGCGGGCCAACCCTCACTCTGGCATTGAACCCTCAACGCAGATCGCGTTCCACAAAAACAGACAATCTCGCAAACAAAAACCACAAGAAATCCACAAAGTATTCACCCACAATCACATACAACAAACCACAAAAACCAAACAGCCCCCAACGTAACGTCACCGCATCAGTGTGCCTCGCGTTTCACTGCAATTCCCCTCGCCGCCCCGTTTCATTTCAACACAGCCTCCAGCTGACAGAGATTCATTATGACGCAGTGAAAAAATGCGTCCGGCGTTTCTTCCTCCTCGGTTGACTTTCTGGCACAGAGATTGCAAGAATCCTCCTCCACATTTTTCCCGGTTGTACCGTGTTTTGACCGAGGGTTTCATTCCTGGATTGCCGGCTGGATTACATACCACCCCAAACACGGTTGGCCCCGCCTGATTCTTCAGGTGGGGCTTTTTCATTTATTCCTCACGTGTTCCGCCTCTTGGCCATACGTAATAACCGCTCCAGCCCGAATCCTGTGTTGAACTGGTCGCAATCGTTACGCGTGGCCTGACTCCTGACCGAAA
>CAIXQV010000308.1 GCA_903921605.1 uncultured Planctomycetaceae bacterium
AAGCCGATCATCAGGTGATTCAGTGCAACATCCGAGACATCACGGAACGCAGCCGACTGGAGAAACTTCTGCAGGCACAGTCCAGAGAGCTTGAAAACCTGCATCTTCGCAAAGATGAATTTCTTGCGATGCTAAGTCACGAGCTGCGAAGTCCGCTGGCTCCAATCGCCAACGCTGTTCAATTGATGAGCCTGCAACAGGAGACCGAATCAAGGACTCAGAAACAGGCCCGAAATATCATCGAACGACAGCTCGGAAAGTTGCAGCGTCTGGTCGATGACCTGCTGGAGGTTTCGCGGATTACCTCCGGCCGAGTGCAATTGCGAAAGGAATGGGTCGCCGTCAGCGGCTTTATTCACGGGGCCATTGAAACGGCACGTCCTCTCATTCAGCAGCGAAGACACGAGCTGACAATCTCAATGCCTGTCATCCCGATCTGGCTTAGTGCCGATGCGGCAAGACTCGAACAAGTGGTGATTAACCTCCTGACGAATGCTGCAAAGTATACCGAGGAAGGCGGAGAAATCTGGCTGACGGTCGTCAAAGATCGTAACGAATGCGTAATCCGAGTCCGAGACTCTGGCGTCGGGATTGCTCCGGCTCTCCTGCCACACGTGTTTGATCTGTTTACTCAGGCAGAACGCTCTCTGGATCGATCTCAGGGAGGGCTCGGCATCGGCCTCGCTCTCGTGCAAAGATTGACGGAGTTACATGGCGGAACAGTCGAAGCCCAGAGCGAGCTGGGTCAGGGAAGTGAGTTTATTGTGCGGCTCCCATTGCAGACTGATGATTCCAAACGCGTGACGAATATTGATGTAGCCGTTCTTGACGCCAATCGTGTTCTGCGAGTTCTGGTGGTAGATGACAATGTCGACACCGTCCTGGGATTTTCTCTGCTGCTGAAGGCTCAGGGCCACGATGTTCGTACCGCTTACAACGGTCCGGATGCCGTCGAGACTGCCGCCGAGTTTCATCCACAGGTGGTTATGCTGGATATCGGTCTCCCGGGGTTTAATGGATATGAAGTCGCTAAACAGATTCGCGATCAACCCGAAGGCGAAAAGATCATGCTGATTGCATTGACCGGATATGGACAGGATTCCGATCGTCGCACCTCGAGCGATGCAGGCTTTGATCATCATCTCGTGAAGCCTGCGAGATTCGAACAACTGCTGCAAATCCTCGCGACGGTGAAGGTGGGGAAATGAGTACGACTTGCCGGTGAGAATTGAACATAGACCGTCGAGTGTTGAGGGCTGGAAGCCCGGCACAACCACTGCCGGGGCCGTGAGGCCCTGGAACCGAAACGCATTCATCATCAGGCCTGAAAGGCCGACACATGACGTCTTTTTTTTCGACCCTTCGGGCCTGAATCGCTGAACCGCTGGGCTTTTATGACAACTTCAATTCCAACCCAGGACAATCAAACATGACCAACGATCAATCACTTCGAGTGCTCATTGTTGATGACAATCGCGACGGCGCGGATGCGTTGGGGTTGCTTCTGGAGGAACTCGACAATCAGGTGCATGTGACCTACGGTGGGATTCAGGCTCTGGACGTGGCGACGGCGTTTCGTCCTGATTTGATGCTGGTGGATCTGCTCATGCCGGGTATGGACGGCTGCACGCTGGTCAATCGATTTCGCCAACTGCCGGGTTTTGCGACCACGAAGATCGTGGCCATTACCGGTCAGAAAGGCGAAGAACATAAGGCTCTGGCAATGAAAGCTGGCTGTGATCTGGTGCTGTTCAAACCAGTGACGCTGGCAGCCGTAAGAATGGTCCTCGAAAACGTAACGCCCGCAGTGTCTGTGACACGAATTCCAGCCATGCGTCCGAGACCTTCGGCACAGCCAGTTACCGATCGAAGATTACCCATCGGGGAAGCTCGAAAGCTGCGAAGCGAGCGAACTTCCAGGAGCCTGACTCAGGCCGAAAGTGAAGCCGCGATCTGCGATGGCATCATTCGGTTTCAGGATGAGTATCTCGGCTGGCGTTCCGAACGCATCCATGCTCATTTGATCAAGGACATTCTGATCGTTCGCATTCTGGGTGTGTTGACCCTTGCCGAACGACAACTGGGCAAATCTTTGTCGCCTGAGAAAGGACGAGATCTTATCAAACAAACTCGCAAGCAACTGCTTGAACTCGCGAGGCCGATGCTGGAGTCGCTCGTTCACGAAGCGTCCGGCGTGAAAGTTCGCAGCATGCACCACGATATCAGTACCATCACCGGCGAAGAGGTCGTTGTGTTTTCACTAACCGATGCTCCAAAGTTTCAATAACCACATGGCAAGAACCACATGGCGAGCGGCAGGGCGTCAGCCCTCCGATTTTCCCCCTTGCCTCAGCATTCCCTCACGTCCTTCTGCTCGCAGGGAGAGAACAAACATCCGCACAAAACCGAACCTGTGGCACCCTCGCCGACCGTTCTTCGAAAGTCGATCGGGCTGGATGCGGGAGCCAGATCTGGTTTTGTCGGATGTTCCATTTTCGTTTGAGATTCGCTTTTTCCAGTAGGTCCTTTCTGCTGGAAAAGACTTTCGCCGCCAGGCGGACCGTTGTGCGGATGTTTTTAAAGAGCATCGGGTCGTTCCAAATTCAGCCTGACAAAGATTCATCAAAGTGCAAACAGTTCGCGGCGAGGCCGCGAAGTCCCGCCCGACAGGCAGGGCCTGCAGAAAAACATACAAAGAAAAGTATTACTCTATGCAATTGCCCGAGTTCAAAGACCGTCTGAATCGCCTGCTGCTTTGGCCGAAGATTACGTGCCGAGCAAAGCATAAGAATATGCCGGTTGAGGAACCTCCGCTGCGGGCCGAATTGCTGAATGTCGATCAACTGGAACGTCACGCTCGCAGCATCGCTGGTGCCCATCGATTGGCAACGACACCAGCGGAAGATCGCTTGCTGCCTCGTTTGGCAGAGAACGAAGTTGTCCTGGTAGATGCTTACGATCTGATCGCTGCCGCCGCTGCCAGGAATCGCCGCATCGCGCCGGCTGCGGAATGGCTGCTGGACAACTTTTATCTGATCGAAGAACAAATTCGATCGACTCGCAGGCTCTTGCCTCGATCCTACAGCAGTGAACTGCCTCGTATCGCTTCCGGTCCCGGCATCAACTATCCCCGTGCCTACAGCATCGCTCTGGAACTGATCGCTCATACTGACGGCCGAATGGATTGTGCGAGTTTGACCGGGTTCCTGACCGCGTATCAGTCGGTGGTTCCGCTGAAGCTTGGGGAATTGTGGGCTCTCCCGCTGATGCTGCGGTTGGCGTTGATTGAGAACCTTCGTCGAGTCGCCGTGAGAATTGCCAAAGGTCGTTGCGATCGCGATCAGGCCAGCGACTGGGCCGAACAGATGATTCGTACCGTTGAACAGAAGCCGACAGATCTGGTTCTGGTGCTGGCCGATATGGCGCGTGAAAATCCGCCCTTAACGGGAGCATTCCTCGCCGAACTAACTCGACATCTGCAAGGACAGAATCCGAACTTTTCCTTCGCCAGCAGTTGGCTGGAACAACGTCTCAGCGATCAGGGGCAAACGACCGAGCAACTGATTCAGGCGGAAGGTCAGGCTCAGGCGGCCGATCAGGTCTCGGTTGGCAACAGCATTACCAGTCTGCGTTTTCTGGCCGTCAATGATTGGCGAAAATTTGTCGCCGATCAAAGCCTTGTCGAACAAACACTGAACCGTGATCCTGCCGGAATCTATTCCGAAATGGATTTTGCCACGCGAGATCGATATCGCCATGCTGTCGAAGCGATCGCTCGTCGCTCCTCGAGTAACGAATACGATGTGGCTCAGCGAGCTGTCCAGTTGGCTCAGGCTGAAGTTGGGGTTCAGTCCGATGCCCGGATGCATCACGTTGGATACTTTCTCGTCGATCATGGTCGCTCGGCACTGGAACGTCTGGTGCAGATGCGTCTGACTTTTGGCGTTGCGGTAGAAAAATTTCGCCGTCGCTTCCCGCTGCCAATTTATACGTTCGCCGTCGCCGTCATCACCGTGACGGTGTTCGCTGTGTTGCGACACTACAGTCGTGAACTACGACCCGGCACGCCGTTGATGTGGCTGATGGCCTTTCCCATCCTGATGTCGGCGGGACAACTGGCGATCGGCACGGTGCATTGGCTCATGACGGTTATGATGAGTCCTCAAGCTTTGCCGCGGATGGATTTTCGAGGTGGAATTCCGCCCGCTCATCGCACGCTGGTCGTTGTCCCGACGATGCTGTCCAGCGTTGCCGCGATCGAACGACTTCTGGAGGGGCTGGAGATTCGCTATCTCGCCAATCGCGAAAGAAATTTGCATTTTGCCCTGTTGACGGATCTCGAAGATGCCTCCACGGAATCACGCGAGGAAGACGCTGCGTTGATTCAGCAGGCGAGCGACGGAATCAAGGATCTGGCGCTGAAGTACGAACATGAACGTCTCGACATTTTCTTTCTGTTGCATCGCGATCGCCGCTGGAATGCCCAGGAAAATGTCTGGATGGGGTATGAACGAAAGCGAGGAAAACTGGCAGACCTCAATGCGATGCTGCGCGGTGCGGTCGGGCGATTTTCGCATGTCGTGGGAGATACCGTGATCCTGCAGCAGGTTGAGTATGTGATTACGCTCGACACGGACACGCAACTGCCTCGCGATTCCGCGCGGGAGATGATTGCCGCGATGGCTCATCCTTTGAATCGTCCGGTACTTGATGCTTCAGGGCAGCGTGTGATTCATGGTTATACAATTCTGCAACCTCGCGTTGGTGTCAGTCTGCCGAGTGCGTATCGATCGTGGTTTGTGCGGCTTCTGGGTGGCGATCCTGGCGTTGATCCGTACACGCGAGTCGTCTCGGATGTTTATCAGGACCTGTTTTCAGAAGGTTCATTTATCGGTAAGGGCATTTATGACGTCGACACATTTGATCGGCGCTGCGGTGACTTCCCGGAGAACCGAATTCTCAGCCATGACCTCCTTGAAAGTTGCTACTGCCGCTCCGCGTTGTTGACGGATGTTGTGCTTTATGAAGATTATCCATCCAGTTATACGGCGGACGTTGGCCGACGACATCGCTGGATGCGCGGTGACTGGCAGATCGCAGCCTGGTTGATGCCGAGAGTTCGCAATTTGGCGTTTGTTCAGGTCGGAAACCCAATCTCTGCATTGTCGCGATGGAAGATTTTTGACAACCTGCGACGAAGCCTTGTCCCGGTTTCGATGTTGTCCGTGTTGCTTCTGGCCTGGTTCTTCGGAACGGCCTCCCTTGGGATGCTCGCCACCGGCTTCATCATCGGGGCTGTGACCGTGCCTTCGCTGCTGTCCGCGTTTCTGGACGTGGCCGTCAAGCCGACAGATCTGCCGGTGCGCACGCATTTGATCTCGGCATTCAGTGCGATGGGCCGTCCGTTTGCTCAGTGTCTAATGACGTTGATTTTTCTGCCGTACGAAGCCTTTATCAGTCTGGATGCGATCGCCCGAACGATTTCGCGAGTCCACTGGACGAAGTCGCGTCTGCTGGAATGGAAAACTTCCAGCGACAGCGAACGCACTGCGCGGTCTGACTTATCCGGGTTCTATCGCGCCATGTTGGTTGCTCCGGGTCTGGCGATAATGTCCCTCGTCTGGCTGGCATTGATGAGCCGCCAGAACCTGTTGATCGCTGCACCGTTGCTGCTGCTTTGGCTCTTTTCACCGGCTATCGCGTGGTGGCTGAGTCGTCCGATTGCACCGACACCCGTCCGGCTGACTCACCTGCAGACTCAGTTCCTGCGCCGACTATCTCGCAAAACATGGCGCTACTTCGAAACCTATGTGACGGAAGAAGAAAACTGGCTGCCTCCAGACAATGTGCAGATGAATCCGAACGAAGTGATCGCTCCGCGAACCAGCCCGACCAACATCGGTATGGCTCTGCTGGCGGATCTGGCTGCCCAGGATTTCGGTTATATCTCCGTCGGCTGTCTACTCGATCGAACTCGCAAGACATTTGGCACGATGGCGAGAATGGAACGCTATCGAGGTCACTTGTTCAACTGGTACGACACACGCACGCTGGCCCCGTTGGCTCCTCAGTATGTCTCGACTGTCGACAGCGGAAATCTGGCCGGCCAACTTTTGGTGCTCCGCAGTGGTCTCGAGCAACTGGTCGATGCCAGCATACTTCCAGGTCGCCTTCAGGAAGGGCTCGCTGACACGCTCAGTATCGCTCTGGAGAAATCACGAGAATCTCAGCAGCCGAGATTAGAGGCTATTTCAAAACCCGTTCAAGCATAACATCATGCAGGCGAGATGAAAGAAACCTTCGAAGAGATGAGCGTGTCGTTCGTGTCGGACAAGGAGTCGTCTCTGGTATTGAAGCCAGCTGATTGTTCGTTCGAT
>CAIXQV010000309.1 GCA_903921605.1 uncultured Planctomycetaceae bacterium
GCCGAAATCACATTCTTGGCACTGCCGCTGTCGGCCATGTGAACTAAACAGTAAACGAATGGTATAAAAAAATCCCTGCCACGCAATACTTTAAAACAGCGTTGATTCTTTTTTTCTTTTGAGCAGTCCCAGGACCTCCAGGCGGATCCGCATGGCCTCTCCAGACACCTCAAATTTCTCCGCCAACGGAAGTGCCACAGATTCAAGAAGCTCCCCATCGGAACCGTCGCAATTGACCGCCAAAACGCTGGAGCGGAGATCCTCAAGAAAAACGGGATCGAGGCTCCCATGAGCCGTCTGCCAGGCCTGCAGGACCATGTGCTTTGGCATCAGCAGGCAGGAAGCAAAACTGTTGGCCTGAAATTCCAGCGGATCATTGTCGCTGGAGCGGCAGATGTATTCCGGGCGTTCCGCGTCTTCAGGTAACAGCGAAAGCTGATTTGCCCACCGCTTAAACAGGTGCCGATGGAGCTGCCAGTGGCCAGCTTCGTGCGCGAGGGTGAAGCGATACCGACCGAGCATGGACGGGTTCCGCTCCGGATCAAGCCGACTGTCGATACCGACGCGTCGCTCATTCACCCAAAGTGCGCCGTGGATATCGCGCACACCAAAGAGCTTCTGCATGTCATTAAATTCGAGCCGAAGCCCCAGGTGCAGTTCCACGATGTCATCAACCGGGACAGGTGGGCCATTGAGGGGGCCGGATTTCTGCTGATACTGTGCCAGCAGCAGCGCAGCCTCTTCGTCAAACTCATGAGGTTTCATGAATCGAAGCTTCGCTGACGAACTCATAGCCTACTTCTCTCTGCTCTTTCCCTGTTTCTGTAATTGTTCCGCCTGGGCTGTCAGAGTACGCAGCTGCTCAGGCGTCAGCCCTCGAACCGCCCGCAGCAGATCCGGCACCTCTGTCGGAGATGACCGAATGATGTCTGGCAGATCCTCTGTTAAACGACCGGCTAGTGCGGTCCACTCATCCACATTTTCACCGAGAAGTTCGGCCATCGTCTGCACGCGATCCGCAGTTGGTGGATCCACGTTTTCCTGTTCAACCTGTGAAAGATACGTCGGGCTGACCCCAATCATCTGTGCAAACTTTCGCAGGCTGAACCCTTTCGCAACGCGAGCCTCCCGCAATACGTGTCCAAACGAACGGTCGTGTTTCCTTTTGTTCATGATCCCGACATTCCTTTGATCGCTGCGGAGAGAGTAGCTGAGTATTTCAGCCGTTGATAATGCGATCAACGCCAATCTTTTGCAGCGAAAACGCAATCATCGAGCTCGCCATCCTGACGTGCGCGTAAACTAAACGATTAACGCCATGGTAGTCACACAAAAGCAGTGAGACAAGCAGACGAGAGTCGAAATTCTTAAGCTTGCTCGTGAAGGAGTTTCCCCCAGATTCGACGCTGCTTGCCCCAGTCGGGGATCAGCGAAATTTCCTGCAGCTGACGTAAATGCACCTCGCCTCGTCCGTCCATGATCCGTGGCAGAAACAGGATTTCCTCCTGAA
>CAIXQV010000310.1 GCA_903921605.1 uncultured Planctomycetaceae bacterium
CGAGTCGCAAGGTCTGTCATGTGCTGACGTTCGCCCGCGCGCAAATCTCCGGGGCGAAGATAGTCGATACGAACCGGATGCAGTCGGCCTTCGCTTTCGACGATTGGACAATCGCCGAGATACTTTGCGATCGCAGTCGGATCCAATGTGGCCGACATCACAACAATCCGAAGTTCAGGCCGCACGGTCTGCTGAACTCGCCGAACCATGGCCAGAGCAAGATCGCTGTCGAGCCGTCGTTCGTGGAATTCATCGAAGACGACGATCTCGATGTCTTCCAGAAACGGATCGTCCTGCAATCGTCGCAACAGGACGCCTTCGGTCACCACCAGAATGCGAGTGTCCCGGCTAACCGATTCTTCAAAGCGAACTCGATAACCCACCGACTGGCCAACTCGTTCGCCGCATTCAAACGCCATCCGTCGAGCAGCAGTTCGGGCAGCGATGCGGCGAGGTTCCAGCATCACGATCTGACCGTTGGTTTTCCTAGCCGTTTTGCTGCCAGCCAGCCCGGCCATCAGCAGTGCGGGAGGAACTCGAGTCGTCTTGCCGGCCCCGGCGGGGGCTCGCAAAACAACGCAATTGGCCGTCTTCAACGCGGCCACAAGGTCCGGCAGGACGACATCAATGGGCAGGGACACGGTCATTTTGACAACAAATCAGCGTGAGAATCGGTGGTCGGGCGACAAAGGAGCCGGATGATGCGGATTGCGAGTTCCGGAGGCAAGTGGAGGCGGCGAAAGGGTTTCCGGTCCTGGGTTTTCGGAGGCTCAGGGGCCCTCAAGGTCGGAATTTTCCGAAACCAGCGGTGATCAGCTGCTATACCCAGGGTAATTCCGGCAACAGAAGTTGATTTTGAGAGGGGTATCCGGACAATGGCCAGACAAAATCTCCTGGCCGCTCGGTCTTCAGAAACCTGCGTCCCGAATGAATGGTATGTCAAATCATTTGGGACTGTTCGACGGTTCTGCCCATGAAACTTCCTCATCGTCTTGTCAAGAATTTCATGGCGACCAGTGCCACTCGGGAGCTTACGTTGATCACCAGTCGAACAATGAGCCTCAATCGCAGACTTCAGATCTTTGCAGTGATCGCTGCCTGCGAGTTGCTGACGGTTCACGCGGTCCTGGCCGCAGATGAGCTCAAACCTGCGGCCGCTGCAGTTGTCTCGGATGCAGTTGTGAGTGAGTCACCAACGCTTGCATCGCCCCAGTCAGCGACGCCTGCGACCCCGCCGACTGATGGCTCAACTCCGATGCCAATGCCTGGGCAGCCTACGCCCGGCACAGAATCAAAGCCAGCAGACGCATCAGCAAATGCGGCCGTGAAACGTCCCACGGCCGACAAATTCGTGCCGCAGCCAATCGATACGGAGATTCGCAAAAATCCCGAAGGTAAGGTTTCCTTCAACATCAAGGGGCAGCCATGGGAACCAGTGCTGCAATGGCTGTCTGATGCGTCAGCGCTGTCGCTCGACTGGCAGGAACTTCCTGGCGATTCGCTCAATCTGATCACGACGCGCGAATACACCATGGAGGAAGCTCGCGATCTGATCAACCGGCATTTGCTCAGTCGTGGTTTCACGATGATCGTGACCGGCGAAGTCATGTCGATCATCAAAGTCAAAGAACTCAATCCGGCGATGGTGCAACGAGTCACCCCGGAGATGCTGGCCAAGTTGCCGGATCATACAATGTGCAAAGTGTCGTTTGATCTGGACTGGTTGATTGCTGATGAGGCTGTCGAAGAACTCAAGCCGATGCTCAGTTCCGCCGGGCAGATTCATAAGCTCAGCCGCACCAATCGTCTGGAAGTCATCGACACCGCAATCAGCCTGCGGCAACTGTGGGAGTTGATCGAATCGGAACAATCCAAGGATGGCGAAGAACAGTTGGTCCGCGCGTTTCATTTGGAGAATCGGCGAGCCGATGACGTCATCAAGATGCTTCGTGAGTTGCTGAAACTGCAGGGGCCGGGAGGCGACGCTGCTGGCGGTGGAGTAGGTGGTGGTGGTGGAATGGATCCCAACATGATGATGCAGATGATGCAGCAAATGCAGCAGCAGATGCAGCAGGCTGCTGCGCAGGCCGGTGCCGCGGGCGGAGCAGCAGGCACCAAAGCCAAAGTGGAAACCCGGCTGGTCCTGAATCAGAAAGAGAACATGATTCTGGCTCAGGCCGCGCCAGATCAGATGGCCATTATTGAAAAGGCGATCGAGCAAATCGATGTTGTCAGCGGCCGAGAAGGCAGTTTGCTGGACAACATTAATCGGATGAAGATCTACCGGCTGGAATCCATCGATCCCCAGACACTGGCAGACCTGCTGCAGCAACTCGGCGATCTGGATCCCGCAACAGTCCTGAAAGTCGACAAGCAGAAACGATCCATTATTGCCTGGGCCACGTTAGCCGATCATCTCACGATTTCTTCTTTGGTCGAAAAGCTGGACCAGTCTTCACGGAAGATCGAAGTGATTCCATTGCGACGGCTGGACGCAGAATATGTGGCCGGCACGATTCGTCTGCTGATGGGCAAGGAAGAGCAGAAAGAAGAGAACCCGATGTCACGGCGCTACGGGTTCTTTGATTTCGGCGGGATGAATAATCAGGAGTCCGCCAAAGAGCCGTCGTTCAAGGTTGAAGCCGACACCGAGAATAATCGTCTGCTGGTCAACGCCAATAACATTGAGATGGATGAGATCCAGGATCTGCTGATCAAGCTGGGAGAACTTCCTGACCCCAACGCAGCCAATGATGGAGTTCGTGTTTTTGATCTAAACCCGGACGAAGACCTGAATGAGTTCCGAGAACGTCTGCAGCGATATTGGCGACGCGGGAATGCTATTGAATTTGATCTTCCCCCGCAGGAGCCGAAGGACGAAACGCAGTCAGATGAATCGAGCAATGAATCCGGTTCTGAAAAGCGAATGCTGAAGGATGGCGATGCCGAGAAGGCAGAACCTCAGCGAACCGACAAAGACAAACGACAGATCAACACGTCAACAACCGCCGTTGATTCAAATGGTCGACCCGATTCAACACGGGTACGAGTGTGGCATCGAGGAAAAACCACGGTTGCTTCGGAGGAGTCGCTGCAAACGAAGAAGGACAGTCGACCGGGAGCAGAGCTTGATCGCTTGTTGGAAGCTCACCGTGCAGCTCAACGAACGACGACCGTCGATAAATCCGCGTTCCTGACGGGTTTGACAGACGAAGAGACTGCCTCGCCGGAACGCGACGAGGCTGACTCGAAGACAACTCCCGAAGACAGTGCCCCGGCGAGTGAAACGCAGGAAAAAGCGTCCGATGATGCAGCCCCGGGGGCAAAATCTGAGCCGCGAATCAGTCGTGAACTGATTGAAAAACTGCGAAAACAGCTCGATGCTGCACCGAAAGAAGAGACTGAACCCGAGGCTGAAATGCTCGATGCTCAGCCCAAATCGGCACCAGCCGTCGAAGATGGCTCCCCGGTTAAAATTTCCGTGACTCCCGATGGCAAGCTGATTGTCAGCAGCAAGGATCCGCAGGCGTTGGCGGAGATGGAAGATTTGATCTCGCAGGTCGTCGCACCTCGCCGCAGTTTTAAAGTGTTTCGACTGGAGTACGCGACACCGTCGTGGGTAACTCTCAATCTGAAAGACTTCTTTAAGACCGACGAAGAAACGAAGAGCACTCTGGAATACAGCCCATACTGGGGCATTATGCCATCAGAGAAGAAGGTCAAAGGCAATCGAACATTGTCAAAGCGTCGTCAGCCGCAGTTCATATCCGACAACTTCACCAGCACGATTCTGGTGCGCGACGCTGACGCGAAGCAACTGCAGACAATTGAAGATCTGATTAAGATCTATGACGTGCCGGAACCGTCGGATAGTCGATCGATGCGAGTCACCACGATTTTCCGTCTCGAACATGCCAGGGCTACGTCAGTCGCAGCGGCCGTCAAAGATGTCTTTCGCGATCTGCTCAGCTCCAACGACAAAGCACTCGAGAAGGACGATAAAGGCGGACAGCGTCAGGGCAGCGGAGGACTGGTTACGTTTCTGCCCGGTGGCGGGAAAAAAGATGGCGAAGACGAGGAGGAGCCAATTCGCTTTAAAGGTCTTCTGTCGATCGGCATTGACGACTCATCCAACACGTTGATCGTGTCTTCGGCCGGAACTCTGATGGACACCATCTCAGAGATGATCGAATCTCTGGACAAGGCGGCCGATTCTTCGTCAGTGGTTCAGGTGATCAAGGTCGACAAAAGCGTTGACCTCAGCCTGATTCAGGAACGGCTCAAGGAACTGATGAAAACGGCACCGCCTCAACCGGGACAACAAACAGGAGTGCCAATGCCGGGCCAGCCAATGCCAGGGCAACCTGGATTTCCAGGCGCTGAAGCAGCAGTGCAGGAAGCGAACTAGTTTTTATACTCCGAGTGTTGTGTCTTGAAAGTAGCTGGATTCGTGAGAATTCACGATGCGTTCTTCACATGCGTTATACGGAGGCGCCCCGAATTCTCACGAATCCAGCCACAGAGAAACATTTCATTCCGACTCTCGCAATGGTTAACGGCAAGTCGCAGGCGTCGTCGCTGCATTTCGCCTACGCCTACGGCTCGCCGTTAAACGAATGTCGTCGCTTCCGGCCTGCGGCCTTTATGCCAGCATCCCCCAGGCAGTCCTGCAAAATGCCGCTAATTCGATGCAAATCCAGGACTGTTCACGGCCAGTTCCCAGGAACGATTGGCGCTTTCGGGCGAGGGCGTTACCATTTTGGCCCTTGTCTCTTTCTGTCACTAGTCACATCAAAAACACGGCATTTCCATGATTAAACTCGGTATCAACGGATTCGGACGCATCGGACGAATGGTCTTCCGCGCTGCGATCCAGAACTTTTCTCAGGACATCGAAGTCGTCGGTATCAACGACCTGCTCGAGCCAGAATACCTGGCTTACATGTTGAAGTTTGACTCTGTCCACGGTCGCTTCAAAGGTGAAGTGTCCACCGAAGGCACAAATCTGATCGTCAACGGCAAGAAGATTCGCCTGACAGCGGTCAAAGATCCATCCACACTGAAGTGGGACGAAGTTGGCGCGGACATCGTTGTTGAATCAACCGGCCTGTTCCTTGATGAAGCCACTGCGAAGGCTCACCTGGCCGCTGGTGCGAAGAAGGTCATCATGTCAGCTCCGTCCAAGGACGACACTCCGATGTTCGTCTACGGCGTTAACGACAAGTCTTACGCAGGTCAGGCGATCATCTCCAACGCAAGCTGCACGACCAACTGTCTGGCACCACTCGCGAAGGTCATCAACGATTCGTTCGGCATCAAGCGCGGTCTGATGACCACTGTTCACGCTGCAACAGCGACACAGAAGACCGTTGACGGTCCAAGTGCCAAAGACTGGCGCGGCGGACGCGGCATTCTGGAAAACATCATTCCTTCATCCACCGGTGCTGCCAAGGCCGTGGGCAAGGTGATTCCAGAGCTGAACAAGAAGCTGACCGGGATGGCGTTCCGAGTTCCAACTTCAGACGTGTCTGTTGTGGACCTGACTGTGGAACTGAACAAGTCAGCCACCTACGAAGAAATCTGTGCGGCTGTTAAGGCTGCTGCTGATGGCCCGATGAAGGGCGTTCTGGCTTACACGACTGACAAAGTTGTGTCGACAGACTTCGTTGGCGAAAGCTGCACCAGCGTGTTCGATGCCGAAGCCGGCATTGCACTCGACGGAACCTTCGTGAAGCTCGTTTCATGGTACGACAACGAGTGGGGTTACTCCAACAAGGTTCTGGAAATGGCCCGCGTTATCGCGAAGAAGTAGATTTCACACCTGGTGATTTCATGAATCAAAACAGCCCTGCGGTGAATTCCTCAGGGCTGTTTTCTTTGGGACAACGCGAATGGATCCACAATCCGGTCGACTGTCAAATGACAGAATGTTTGCAACGCAACAATCTCGAAGACATCTGCTGCAAAAGATGGGCGATGGATTCGGAGCCTTGGCTTTGGCGGCCATGCTGCAGAAAAAATCTGCGGTCGCTGCAGATGAACAAGCACGGACATCGGTACTTGATCCTCATCATCCGGCCACAGCAACATCGGTCATTCAGATTTTCTGTCCGGGCGGTCTCAGCCATGTTGATACGTGGGATTATCGACCGCAATTGGAAAAGTCACACGGGACCGCGTTTGATGCAGAACTTGGCAAGCAGACTTTTGCCGGAGTGGCTGGCGAGTAC
>CAIXQV010000311.1 GCA_903921605.1 uncultured Planctomycetaceae bacterium
GCAAATCCGCCATAAGGTCCCGGGCCGGAACTGTGAGGATTTCGACCGCTGACCATGCCGGCCCAGTCCATCATCCAGCAGACAAAGATGCCGTTCTGGTAAGGGCAGTTGTAAAAATTGTCGGGTGGAGCGACTTCCGGAACAATGCATTTCAACGAAGGCGGTGCCTGAGTGGCGGTCCACCATTGAGTCCAGCCCATATAAGACAGGCCAAACATTCCGACCTTGCCAGTTGACCAGGATTGCTTCGCCGCCCATTCGACGAGGTCATATCCGTCCTGTTTGTGCAGTGGAGAAAACGGATCCCATTCGCCGCCGGATTCAAATCGTCCCCGAGTATCCGCGTTGATGACGACATAACCGCGAGATGCAAACAACTGAGCTCGAGCCGTATTGCCTGTCTTATTGTACGGCGTGAGATAAACGATCGCCGGGAATTGCTCGTCGCTCTTTGGCCGAAATATGTCGACCTTCAGTTCGACGCCGTCACGCATGCCGGCATTCTGGTTGAGCTCTGAGAGGACTTCGTACTTCTGCGGAGAGATCTCTCCAGCCGTGGGCTGTTGAGCTGGCAACAATGACGGACTGGTGCAGAGGAGCACCAGCACTGCTGCCAATGTGATTAGTGACGAGGATCTCATGAGAAGGCTACTCGGCAGGAAAAGATCCCGTCGGCGGAGCAACGGGTGTACGTTACGCCCGTCGCTCCGCCGACGGGACTTCTTCTAACGATTAAACACAAACTCGCGAGTATTCAGCAGCGTCCACAAAATATCCTCAACAGCTTTGCGGCGATCGTCTGTTTCTGTCAGTGATCGCTGCATGAGTTCCTGCTCCTGAGCAGTCGGGAACCGTGAAACCGTAGCCAGATACAGTTCTTCGATGATCGCACTCGGTGGAAGATCAGACGTCGCCAACATAGCCGCGCGGCCGCGTCGATCTTCAAGCTTCACCGTTGTCGTTTCGGAGTTCATCAGATGCAGGGCTTGAGCCATGCTCGGTTCAACGCCACGTTCACAAGCACACACCGACTGACGAACTGGTCGGCCGAATGTCTCCAGAAACAGGGACGGCAGTTTATTATCCCAAACCTGAATCGCCCGATAGCCTTCCGGCCAGCCATTGAATCGTTCCGGGATGCCAGTCGCCTGAGACATCGCATCCAGCAGAACTTCAGCCGGCATTGGCTTGATCGCAGCTCGCGAATAGTTCTGATCATCAAGACGGTTGGAATCCGTGATGGCGGAATCGAGCTGGTAAACTCGCGAATTCAAGAGAGTCCGCGTGAAAGCTTTCAGATCGAAATTTACTTCAATCAGATGATCAGTCAGAGCCTGCATAAGCGGTTCGTTCGAAGCCGGATTCGTCGCTCGCAGATCGTCTACCGGTTCGACCAGACCACGGCCCCAATAGTGTCCCACCAGTCGATTGACCAGACATCGCACGAACAGAGAATTCTCCTTCGCCGTCAGCCACTGCGCGAGGACTCGGCGACGATCTTTGGGATCAGGAAATATCGCCGGAGCTGCACCGAGGCCAGCCGCTGCAACAGGCTCACTGGTTCTTGGGTGTTTCAGATCCTCTCCCGGCTTATCGATGATCTTAAGAGCACCACCGGGCAGTGATTTTCGATCGACCCCGGTAAAGAAACCGGCCAGAGCGAAGTAGTCTTTCTGGTCCCAGCGTTCGAACGGATGATGATGACACTGAGCGCACTCAATGCGAACACCAAGGAATAACTGGCTCACCGCGCGAGCCGATTTTTCAGGGTCTGCCTGAACCTGAAAGAAACCCGCCGGAGAATTTCCGACGGTTGATCCCTGCGCGGTGAGAACATCGTAGACCAGGCGATCCCACGGAGTATTTGCCGTGATCTGTTGATGGATCCAGCACGTCATCGCGACGGTTCCCTGAGGCGTGATGATATCCTTATCAGCCTGCAACAGATCAGCCCAGCGCTGAGCCCAGTAGTCGGCGTATTCGGGGCGTTCCAGCAAGGCGTCAATCAGCTTGCGACGTTTGTCGGGATCGGTGTCCGTAAGAAATGATCGTACTTCGGAGGAAGTCGGGAGTGTCCCAATTGTGTCCAGGAAAACTCGACGCAGGAACATGGAGTCACTCGCCACCGGGCTGGGCTGGATCTGTAGTTTCTGCAACTTGTCCCAGACGAGACCATCAACAAAACTCAGTTCATCAGGACGTGTAAATTTGATGTCTGGCCCTGGCAGAGTGATTCGGGTGACCGCCACATGTCCCATGTATCGCACCAGAACTGCGGCTTCACCGGGAACGTTCGTCGCCTGAATCAAACCTTCGCGGCTGACAGCGGCAACCACGTCATTATTGGATTGAAAATCCGCCTCAGACGTGATGCCTCGAATCGCACCCGACTGAGTAATTGCGACGACACGTAATTGCTGAGTTTCTCGACCGGCCAGAATGATTTCGGCCGGTTCGGCTTTGATCGAGATAATCGGGTCATCGGATTCTTCGTCAAGAGACATCCCTTCAGACACCCAGCGGAGCAGAATTCTGTGCCAGCGTGAGCCCGGTTCGATTCGACGGCCACCACCGTGAGGAACGCTGGCCACTGCTTTCTGAATGAGTAGGCTCTTTTCAGGAGCCGCGGGGAAGACTCGACGAGCGTGGCTGTCGCGAACGATCGCATCAAAATCACGGGCAGGATCAAATCCGAAAACACTAAGGCGAAATCCATTCTGGCCTTCGGCTTTGCCGTGACAGCCGCCTGAGTTACAGCCGGACTTAGACAGCAGCGGAATCACATCGTGACGAAATGAAACGGGTGTGGGGTTTGCGATGCCGTGAACTCGGATCAAGGCCGTTGTGGACATTTCTTTGAAGTGAGCCGTGAGCGTGGCTTCACCGTCCGAAAGTGGATCAATTCGGCCAGCCGCGTTAATCGCAGCGACATTGGGGCTGGACAGCGTCAAGGTGGCAGATCGAGTCACGTCGATGCGTCGACCAGTGGAATCGATTGCTGTCACGAGAAACTGATCTGAGGTTTCCGGGGACGCGATCTCCAGAAGGTCCGGAGAAATCTGGAGCGAACTCCACGAGGCCGCCTGATCGCCAGCCAGCACGCCATGATTGAAGGCGGAAGCCGTCAGGATCAACAAACAGATTGTTCTGAGAGCAGATGTCGTCAACATCAGTCTCCGAATGCGGGTTGCGGCGGGCAGGAGTGTGGAGGGAAGCAGCGATGTGCTTGTCGCCCAAGAGTATGGCAATCCGCAGGAAGGATTGCAATTTGTTTCGCCGTGGTGGGTCGGAATTCGAACGCAGCCGTACCTTCACAGCGGCGGATCCAGAGTGACATCCGACGCCCGGCGAGGCGTTAATTTGGTGGCTATCTAGATTGCAGAGCTGGCTTCAGTCGGCTTTCGATTGTCGATAGTGTCCCACTATGCCGACTGAAGTCGGCACTACGAACGGAATCAACAACTCACAATCGCCGTTATGCGCTAGGAGCGATCGTCCGCTTCACCTGATCGATTAATCAACGTCGGCCAGATCAATACGGATTCGCACGATTTCGTCGCGGATCCTCATGAAGGCATTGACAACATCCGGGTCGAAGTGCGTACCACTTTCTTCCTGAAGAATTTCAAAACACTTATCAATCGGGAAAGCTGGCTTGTAAACTCGTTTGCTGCTGAGCGCGTCGAAGACGTCGGCCACCGCCACGATTCGGCCACTCATCGGGATATCGGTTCCCTTCAGGCCAATCGGATAGCCGTTGCCGTCCCAACGTTCGTGATGAGTAAGCGCTATTTCGGAAGCCATGCGGAGTAGTGGCGAAGAACCAACCCCGATCATCATTTCACCGAGCCGAGTATGGGCTCGCAGTTGCAGTGATTCGCTATGGCTTAACGGCTGAAAGACACGCTTACCAAGGCCCACGTGGCGCTGCATGGTTTCGAATTCTTCCGGCGTTAACTTTCCGGGCTTCCGCAGAATGTCGTCGCCGATGCCGATCTTACCGATATCATGCAGGGGGGCGGCATGCTCGATCAGCTCACACGTGGCGCGATCAAGTCCCATCTGCCGGGCCAGAATTCCGGCGTAGCGACCGACTCGCACGACGTGATGACCGGTCTCGTTATCTCGAAACTCAGCCAGCTTCGCAAGACAGTGAATCAGTTCAAGCCTTGATAACATCAATTCGGCGGTGCGAGCCTGGATCTGAGATTCCAGTTCGCGACGATGATTCAGCATTTGATCAAACTGTGACCGCAGCAGAAGTGCGTTGCGGACACGAGGCAGCAACGATGTGGCTCGCAGAGGTTTTGTCAGCAGTTCGGCTGCTCCAAGTTCAAGGGCATCGGAGCGAACTCGTTCATCCTCTGAGGCGGTGATCATGATCATCGGGATGTTGCGGAGATCCGGGCTGGAGGCAACCTGCTGCAGAATCTGCAGGCCGGAAACGCTCATTACGACATCGCAAATCACGAGGTCAGGCTGCTGCGTAATGATACGTTCCAGAGCAGATTCCGGCTCGGTGTGTGTTTCGACTTTGCGATATCCGGCAATCTGCAGGCACTTCTGGATTAATCGGACATTGATTGCTTCATCATCAATGACGAGGATCTTTCGATTCTGAAATTCGTCACTCGCGGCTATCGTGGACGCAAAAGGACCGGCGACAGCATGCAGATTTTGGAGTGAAGCTGCACTGGCGGGAAGGACGCGATCCGGGATTTCAATCCCGAGCGTTTTTTCAATCAGCTCGTGTTCGCGTGCATTCATCATTCTGGTCGACATGATTAAGAATCCGAAGGCAGTTCAGGAGTTGTTTGAACTGTCTTTAAAAAAGGCTTCGTTGGGGAGTCTCGCTTCAGAGTGCGGGCGAATGCGGCTGTCAGCCCGACAATTGCCGCTGCTCTGAATGTTTGAATGGGCCGGTTTGAATTACGTGGTAGAGGTGGTTTCACAAAGTTCCGGATGAAGTGACTGGCTGGTTAGCGGTACGGATTCCAGGCACAGGATCAGATCTGTTCGAAAGTCGTTGATTTCATCCAGCAGTGATTTCAATTCAAGAGCTTCGTCCATACAGCGACGCTCGAGTACTCCCGCAGATGCGCGAAGTCGCAAAGCACATAGATTGGCGGCAACCCCTTTGACGCCATGGCTCAGATGCTGAACGGCCAGTCGATTATCGTTGGCAATGGCGCCTTCCAGATCACGCAGGCTTTGTCGTCCGCGAAGTTCAAACATATTCAGCAGTTCGATAGCCAGTTCGGAGTCTCCAAAGCACTGAGACATCAGTTGTTCAATATCGAAAGCTTCTGCCACGGAGGCACTTCCGACACAGGCACGTGGGGCTGTTTCATTTGGGATGGGTTCCAGTCCCTTTGACTGAGGTGTTGGCATCCAGCGAAGCAGCATGTTGGTCAGGCCTTGGCATGTGATTGGCTTGGTCAGATAGTCGTCCATGCCGGCTTCGAGGCATTCCTCACGGTCTCCGGCGACGGCATTCGCTGTCAATGCGACAATGGGAATTCTTCGTCCGTTGCGAGCCAGCCCGTGGTCCGGCAATTCTGCATCCCGAATCACTCGAGCGGCCTGAAGTCCATCCATCAGCGGCATCTGGCAGTCCATCAGGATCAGATCGAATTCGCCGGTTTTGGCCTGATCAACAGCGCCCACGCCATCTCCGACAATCTCGCACTCCAAACCGAACCGGCGGAGGAATTCGCGGACAACGACCTGATTGATTTCGTAATCTTCAGCGACCAGAACACGGAAGTCTTGAGACGATTGTTCTGCCAGTGGTTCTGTTCGGATCAAATCTGATACGCCGTTTGATTCGGCTTTTTCCTCCGGATGTTCTTCCGATGGTGGCTGCAGACAAATTGTGAACCAGAATGTGGAGCCCTTCTCTGATTCACTCTCAACGCCGATTTCACCACCGAACAACTCAACCAGTTTCTTGCACAAAGCCAGCCCGAGACCAGTCCCTCCGAAGCGTCGAGTCGTGCTGCCATCAACCTGCGAGAACAACTTGAACAGCCGATGACGGCGGTCGACTGGAATGCCAATCCCCGTATCAGAGACAGCGATTCGAACCATCAGATCACCGATATCAGTGTACTGCTTCTGAGCTTCGATCGAGACGCGTCCCTTTTCAGTAAACTTTACCGCGTTGCTGACCAGATTCAGCAGAATCTGACGCAGGCGACCGTGATCCGCCGAGACCCATTTGGGAAGATCCGGCGACAGTTCACAGATGATTTCAAGCCCGCTCTTGCGAGCTGCCGGAGCCATGATGTCGGCCACATTGTGAATCAATTGATGCAAATTGAAGTCGACAGGATCCAGTTCCAGCATTCCCTGTTCGATCTTGGAGAAATCGAGAATGCCATTGATCAGACTCATCAGGCAATCCGCAGAAGACTGAGCGCCGTGGACATATCGCTGCTGTTGCTCGTCCAGTGTTGTGGATGACAACAGTTCCAGCATGCCCGTCACACCATTCAGCGGCGTGCGAATTTCATGACTCATGTTCGCCAGAAAATTACTTTTCGCACGGCTTGCACTTTCGGCCGCGGAAATGGCACGAGTTCTCTCGTTGACCACTCTGGCCAGTTTTTCCATATGCCGCAACTGGACATCTCGCAGCGCGCTTTTGGCGGTCAGAGAAAGTGCCAGTTGTCGGACTTCAATCGCGTCAAATGGCTTGCGGAGTACCAGGAACTGATCGGTTCTTCCCAGACGACTCACAATCTGCCGCCATGAGTAATCAGAGTAGGCCGAACAGATCACGACTTCCAATTGAGGATCGACTTTCCAAAGTCGTTCGATGGTATCGATACCGTCCCATCCGGGGGGCATACGAATATCAACAAATGCCATGCGATAAGGGCAGCCCTCTTCCATCGCCTTCTCGACCAAAGCCAGCGCTTCCTGGCCCTGGTAGGCGGAGTCAATCTGATATTGCGTCGCGGCAGTTGAGCCCGGCAACGCAGCGGACGTTTCCCCAAAGAGGTCCAACTCGGCCTGAGTTAAATCGCCTTCATCGTTGGAGGAAAGCAACTTGCGAAAGTCCAGATGAATCGCAGCATTGTCGTCGACGATCAGGATGCGATTCTTCTGTGATGAAGCCAACGGGCTGACGTATGCACTCATGCGTACTGCTCCTGGAACCTTCCCGAAATAACGGGCTCATTGTGTGACGAACTGGATGAAGAAAATGAAGAAGCGGTCTTGTCGACCACCTCTGAAGCAGACGTCTCTGTATTGGCGGCGGAACTCTTTATCATTTCCGGGACCGCCCTCGGTATCGTGATCTGAAACCTGGCTCCTGTACCCGGGCCATCGCTGTACGCTGTGATGTCGCCACCCATTTCACGGATGACATTGACGCAATAGTGCAGTCCCAGCCCCGAACCTTCTTTGCGAGTTGTGAATCCCTGTCCGAAAAGCCGTTCGTGAATTTCCGGAGTGAATCCGGTCCCGGTGTCCCGGACTTCAATCTGCAGGAGGTCCGTTTCGAGAACAGCCACGTTCACAGTTAGTACATGGTTCCGTTCCGGAACAGACTGCATGGACAGCAGAGCATTCTTCTCAAGGTTCACAAGGACCTGCGCGACGCGACTTCGGTTCAGTTCCAGCAGAGGGAGTTCCGGCATGTTGATTGTGACTGATACGCCACATTGCTTCTGCAGGGCTTCATTGACGAGTAACGTCTCGTTCAGCAAAGCCCGCAGATCGACCCGCTGGCGAAAATCGGATTTGCGAGCATGGCTCTGCTGAGAAGCAATTGCATCGCGAATATGACGGATCGTTTCCTGCAGACGCTGGAGTTCACTCAGATTCTCTGCCTGCTCTTTCTGCAGTGTGCCTGTGACTGTCACGAGGTAGTTGATTAGTTTTGGTCCACGTGGATCTTCGCTGAAGAAATGGACCGCATTCGAGGCCTGATCGGACAACAGTGATGTGGCCTTTTCCAGCCCGGATAGTCGTGAATTATTCAAGCGATCGCCAATCACTTCGGCGCAGCAATTCGCGGTGTTGACAGCGTTGCCCACGTTGTGCAGAACTTCAGAAGCAATTTCCGCCATGCCTGCGCGATGAGCAGACTCTTCGGTCTCTCTGCGGGCTTCTGCCAAATGGGCGACCATGTGATCAAAGCTTCTGGCGAGGATGCCGATTTCATCAGTGCGGTCGGAGTTCAGTCTTGCGGCCAGGTCGTCTTCGATTCCGACACGTGCGGCGTGCGAGGCCATTGTCTGCAAAGGTTCAACAACACGCAGGCGAAGTGCGATTCCGGTTCCTAAAAGCATCAACAGGACGCCGATGAGACTGCAAACCATAGCTGCATTCTTGGTGAATTTTCCCTGCTGGGCGATGGGACGAGCACTCATCAATGTCAGCAGAGCAACTGGAGAGCCATGGATATCATCCAGTGTTCGTGTGCTTTTAAGCGTGTCTTCATCAATCTCCACGATGGAGCTTTGCACCGTAACCGTTGAGTCCTGTGAGCCTGATGAGGCAGCCTTATCCAGAGCCGTAATACGCATCTCGCAGTGCGTTCTTTCGCACATCTCGGCAATGCGATCGTCATTGAGAAACCGTCCCATAATCATGGCCCCGCGAATCGGACCTTCGCGTCTGGACGACACGACCGGTCTTGACGCAACGATCATGAGACCGTGAGTTGTCCGGACCAAACCTTCATTGGCATCCTCTGTGCCGGAAAAATCTGTGAAAAGGCTGTCTGGTTTCCGGAGATCCTGAACCAGTTCGGGAATCGCAACCATCCCCTGGGAATTCGGATCCACGCAACTGAATGCAACAACCTCCTGAGAGCTCGTCAGGATCGCAACAAGATCATTGCCAGTTGTCTCGTGAAAAGAAGAGGAGAGATTGGAATCGCGGTAGGCCTGATTTCGGTCCTCAAGGAACTGACAAGTGTCGTCCCAGGCTCCATAGTCGAAGGCGAGAGTTGAAACGGATTCGGCAACTCCATCGACTGCTTCCTGACAACGGTCGAGATTTTGAATGGCGGCATCCTGTTCCAGCTTCGTGAAGGCCGGAGCCATCACCACCGCGTGCATCATCCACGTTGTGCCGAGGAAAACCGTCGACAACGCGATCAGCAACAGGACCATTTGAAGTCGGATGGACATCAGTGACGCTCGGAACAACTTTGATTTAAAGAGAAAACGGATCAAACGCTCAGTCACCTACCCTATTGGGGCACAAGGCAACGCTAGGACACGTTGATCATGTCTGTCGTCAAATGTCTCCGATATTCAACATCAACTTAACAAGTGCTGGAATGTCCTCCCTGGTGACGAGTTGTTTTCTGGTGGAAAACCCGAGTCAGCAAGTAGATGGCTCGGGAATTTACTGGGTTATTACCCGCCTGGGTGAATAAACTACACTGCTGTTTCGGAACGTCCTGGTGCCAGAGCCGGTGGTTGTGGCTGGAGATGTTCGTTAAAGCAGTCAGGCCGCATTTTGTTGCGGCGGTTGCAAGAACTCATGACTGCTTGAGGACAGCAAAAGACTGAAACTCTGCTTTTGTAGCTCCAGACGATCTGACTACAATTCACCGTGATTCTGCCCGTTTTCCAAGTGCCGCAACAAAGGTTGAATGAAATCTTTCGGGAGAGCCTGCTCCATGACCGTTGGTTATTTACGTCCGGATGTCGCTGATATGGTGCTGAGAGTATTGGATCGCTCGGTGCATCCGGAGTTATTTGAGACCTTGTGTCAGGTAACAATTTCTGTCGGACGCAATCAGGCCACTTTGCGGATCAGCAACTTCGGCCATGCCATCGAATTCAGGACTCCAGAGAAAGTTATCACGGAAGTCGCAACAAGCAAGTTCTCACCACTGCCGCTCCAGGGACGTATGGTGGACCGCCGATTAATCGGCTATCGAACGCACACCTTTGAATGTCCGGGCCTGAAGTATCACTGCAGCTATCAGTTGGATACGGTGCCTGCGGAGGTTTATCTGCAGGTTCATCGAGAGATGGAAGCGGATGCCCGCAAGGCGATTCTGACCGCGGCGTTGCCTGGCTCCAGTGTCAGTAGTCCTGATTGTCTAAGTTACCTGATGAGCGATCTTTTGCCGGGAGGCCTTGTAATCCACTCGTTCCATTCGTTTCCGGACAATGGGGCTGTGCTTCGCATCCAAACGCTCTTTGAAGTGCTTTAGATCGCGGCCCGAAGTCGCGAATTTCCTGCGAATATGGTCGAGAAGAACCTCGCGCACTTCGTACTGGACACAAGATCGTGTGTGATCGCAGACGATCTGTGAAGAGACTTGACCAGACAGCCGCTGCTTTGTTCACAACGAGCGTCTTGCCGTCGACAAACTATCGAACCGGTGGCTTTGGTCGCAGGGCCGTCGAGAAGATTTCTCCCGCAATAAGCTTGCCCGCAATAATGCCATCGTACGCATCAAAAGGCCAGTGGATGCCAAGATAAATCCGGCTCCATGCGTTCTCCATGATGGCTTCCTCAAGATTGCGATAGGTGCGAGTCACGACGGGTCGGATTTTACCGTCGCTGCCTCTGTTCACCCCGTTGTATTCATCCGAAGTAAACGAGAACTGAATTCCGGCAGTGCCGTAGAATCGGGCCGTCATATTGAATGCTGCAGTGCCAAATGAGGAATGGCCGGAGGAGTAAGCAGGAAACGGTGGTGTGAAGTCGACGCCATCGCCTGCTCCGTTTGTGGCTGGTGCTCCCAGCGGACGCCAGGCCGGATCGCCAATGGTGTAGATGTTTGTGTCATTGTTGCCCTGACGAATTCCGACGATTGGTCGCCAGAGTTCGTAATAGTACTTTGTGTACCAACACTGAATTCCTGCGTCTGCCATCGCGAGGTTCACCAGAGCGAAGAGGCGTGCATTCTGTTCTGTGGTGTTGCGTCGTTGGATCGCAATCGTCCGAACAACCTGATTATAAAGACGCGGAGGCGTTCCAAGGCCGGGTACTCCATCGTACGCCCAGAAGATTCCGGTGATGGTATCCTTGGGACTTCGCAGCGTCGGATACTGACCAGCAGCTCCTCCCCAGTTGAGCAGTGCCTGATACGCAACTGCGTATTCGAACGAATTCAATGCGGGAGGAGGCGGTGACAGATGTAAATGGATATTGGCAATCACAAACGGATCAACATAACCCCAGTGCGGTGTGTTAAATCCCTGATTGGGATGCAACGGATCCGGCCGATGATAACCCGGCAGTGTGCTGACGTTATAGGGAAGATTCAGGTTCGAGTTGTCGTTCCTGCGGTCGTTCAAAATCGCGAGGGCGACTTTCTTCCCTAAATCAATCCCTGTTGTGCGTGGCGCTCCCGCAGCAACACTGCTCATCGCGTTGGCGTAGGCTGTGCGGATCCTTGTCGCCTGCTGAGGATAGAGTGACAACAGCGTATCCTGTGCGGCCGCAGAGACCGCCGCTGTGGTGTTTGCTGCGTTATAGCCACTCAACTCTACAAGGTAGGGACTGTACTTGTGGTGGATCGAATTCCATGCATCGAACATCGCCACGGATGCGATCGCGAATGCACGTGATGTTCGAGTCGGGCCGCCCTGATCCGGAATCAACTGGCGACTGTCGCCGACATTCATATCAAGCATCACCTGATTCCAGACCAGGATAATGTCGGCGGATGCATTGTATGGCGGCAGCGATTGAGCAAAACCTCGATTCGGGGCGATCAGAACCACCGCGCAGCACAGAACCAGCAGCAAACGACAGAACATTTAGGTAAACTCCCGCGTAACAGTCCATCTCAATACTTCGTCCAGCCGTCCGAATCCCCCCGGCGCGTGGACGTTTTCAATCGTTCGGCATCGTGGGATGGTGTCGAGGGGCAACGCAAGGTTAAATCTATTGCGACCCTAACAGCACCACCTGGGATGTCTGACTGTGCTGAATGTTCTGGTTGTGTCGAATTTGATGATTCTGCAGGCTGCTGCGGCATGGTTTCCGGTGGCGTGCCCTTATTCGAGGCACGAGCGACAACTCTCCTTAGCGGCGCATCCACGAATGCTCCCTCAGACATGTTGAGTTCCACCAGCCGTTGGCAATCATGGATTTCCGCGAGCACTGCTGGAACGGAAACGGTCTGCGATCGTTCGACAGGTTTGCTCAGAAATTCAGACTTTTTGCGCCTGCTACCCCATATCGATGCAAAAAGACGGCCTGTCTCGAACACTACAATTGCCGCACAGTTTCTTGATTTGGGGATCGAATCTTGGAGCGCGTTCGGCCGTCTGCCTACAATATCGCAGCGACGTGGGTGTTGCCCTGGGCGCAGCTTCGCTGCGCAAAACGTTACGGGTGGCAGGAACGAGATGGTATCGAGCTCATGTTGAGTTCGCGAAATTTCGTTCGACATTCCCCCTCTGATTACTTCGGTATCGTCACCGGTTCACTGACTGATTTCATGACCATCGACTGGGAAGCTTTTACCAATCACACACTAACAACTGCCGAAGTGCGGCTGCTGGGGATGGTGGATGTTCCGTCTGTGCTTGCGTTGCAGAAGTTGATGGTTCACGAGGTCAGACTTCAGAGCAGAACCAATGCCGCGATTCTGATCTGCGAACATCCACCGACGGTGACTGTTGGCGAAGGAGCGACGCTGCTTGAACTTCCTTCGTCTCCCAGAGAGCTGGAATCTCGACTGATCGCGGTTCATAAGCTGCATCGCGACGGCCATGCTATTCTCCATCAGCCAGGACAGGTTGCCGCTTATATCGTTGTATCGCTGCCGGAATGCAGCATGAGCGTCGACGAATATCGCGGCTGCCTGCAGCGAGCGGTCGTAAAAACCTGTGAAGAAGTTCAGGTGGTTGCATCAATTCAGCCGTCTGATCCGACGGCCGTGTTTGGTCGCCATGGTGTTGTTGCGGAAATCGGAATTCACGTCGATAATGGTGTCACCAGCTTCGGGATCTTTTTGAATGTGAGTCCTCGTCTGGACGAAGCTCGCGAAATCGGCCGCGGAATGCTGGGCCAGAAAGTGTCGTCACTGAACGCAGAACGAGTCCGCCCGACTCAAATGCCACAGGTGCGATCCGCTTTAATTCAGCACTTGTGTGAAGAACTTGGTTATCCCGACTATCATTTGCACACTGGTCATCCTTTTTTGAAACGAACTCGGACCCTGATCCATGACAAGTTTGCCAATCCTCAATCAACCGACGAGTGAACCTGCTGTCGATGAGTCTGCACTTTCGGGTGTGAATATCATCGCCGGAGGCCCCGTGCGCCGGTTGCCTCGCTGGCTGAAACGTCCGTTGCCTCAGCCGGGAATGGCTTACACCAGCGACGTGATCTCTGATCTGAAACTGGAGACCGTCTGCGAAAGCGCGAAGTGTCCGAATCGCACGGAGTGCTGGTCTCAGAAGACCGCCACGTTCATGATCGGCGGTAACGTGTGTACTCGACCATGCGGCTTTTGTTCGGTCCCGAAAGGCAAGACGGAGCGACTGGAACTGGACGAGCCAGAACGCGTCGCCGAAGCCGCTGCTCGCCTTGGACTGCAGTATGTTGTGATTACGTCGGTCACTCGTGACGACCTGAAAGACGGTGGTGCCGAACATTGGTATCGTACTGTTCTCGCCGTCCGTGAAAAAACGGGTGCTCAGGTAGAAGTATTGGTGCCGGACTTCCTGGGGAACCGAGCCGCGATCAGTCGCGTTATTGAATCGCGTCCGGATGTGTTCAATCACAATACGGAAACGGTTCCGCGCCTTTATCACCGGGTGCGCCGCAATGCCGACTACCAGCGTACCCTGGATCTGCTGAAGCAGGTGAAGGACGAGGCTCCGGATATGCCGACAAAGAGCGGCCTGATGCTGGGGCTCGGGGAAACTCGCGATGAGCTGATGGATGTGTTCGCCGATTTGCGAGCAGTCAATTGCGACATGTTGACGCTGGGCCAATATCTGCAACCAACTCCCGAACATCTGCCGGTCGAACGATATCTTCCACCAGAAGAGTTTGATGAGATCGGCGAGATGGCTCGCAAGCTGGGCTTTGGCATGGTCGCCAGCGGCCCGTTCGTTCGAAGCAGCTACCACGCCGGTGAGATGGCCGAGCAGATGGTGTGATGTTTTACCTTCGCATCAACGGTAACGGACATCCCACACAAGTGCGGCAGCGATTTGCGGCAGTATGCCGAGAAACAGGATCAGAAACAAAAGCGGGATTCCTCTCAGGAATCCTCGGCTACTGATCACATACCATGGAATTGAAAGGTAGAGGGTCACCCAGACGAGGAAGCTGAAATCGTAACACGGGGTTCTGCGCCGCTGCCGCGCGTCTGCCGCGATCCACATGATCACTGTGACCCAATAGAGGGTGTTCCACAGACCGAAGACGAAATCTCTGACAGGAACACCATTGAGCATGTAACCAGAGAATGCCGCCGACGCAGACAACGCCACGACAACCGGAGGCCAGAAAAGTTTGAGAAATGATCCCATCTGGCCGATGCTCCCGGATACCTGAACTACTCAGTCACAAGTTCGCTCTCGACGTTGTCACGAATGCGGCGGAGCTTCATGTCCACCTTCTTGATCGTGACCGGCTTGAACTCAGAAACAGGAGCTGCGGAGTCTTTTGCGTCCGTGGTCACTGTCACGATCCAGCGAGCAAGCCCGAATGGAATGTTCTCCGAAACCCAATATTCGCCTTCGTTGGTTGAGCGAGTCTTCTGGCTTTCCATAACCAGCTTGCCCTTCATTCGAGCGGCTGAAAATGTTTCCCCCTGGACCAGTGTTTCGGGCTGATCGGCCGACGCGACAACTTCTGGTTCAGCGTAGCTGGTCAGCAAAGAGATCGTCGGATAGTAACGCAGAGCTGGCGTCGTAATTGGAGTGACAGCTTCTTCACCCAGTCGGCGAAACCCTTTAACGATCGGCAGCATCTCGTTGGCAATGCCGTCAGCATCTTTGGCTTCGGCGATGATCTTGCTTTCAGGGACCAGCACTTTGTAGATGCGTGCTCCAACGGGTCCAGGGTCAATTCCGGCGGCTCCGGCTTTGCCCGTCAACGTTTTAATTTCCAGCCAGCGACAAGGCTGAACCTTGCCCTCAAACTCGGCTTCTTCCTTGCCGACAGATTTGATGCTCAGTTCGCACGTCCATTGCAGAGGAGCCTGGTCATCCGGACCGGTTGACTGGGTCAGCGTGCCTTCATACTCAACGGCCTTGCCGTCTTCCGGAAGATTGAAAATCAATCCCTGAGCGGACACGGAAGTCCCGTCGAAAGCCAATGTCGCGCAGACAGAGAAAGCGATAGCCAGAAGATTCAGGCGAGCCATAAATCAGAGCCTCAGCGGATGTCTTTCGAGTTGTGGGAACCCGATGTTCTGAATGCACGATTTTCGGGTCACAAAGCCCGAAGTCGCGGAGCAAAAGGCGGGAAACAGGAGTCCCGATCCTCCGAAGTGTCGCAAACCCGACGTTGCGGAAGCAAGAGTAAACGACGTTTCGGCTCGGAATCGATCGACCCAGGGGCAATTCTGCGGGTTAGCGAACGGATATCGAGCGCCGAAAAGGCTGTCTCCTGGTCACGTGAAGTCTTTACGGGTATTCTCCCGGCCGCTTGCAGGCTGTCGATTTGAACCGTAGTGCCGACTTTAGTCGACATAGGCCCTCGAATTTTCAACGGAATGCGGGCAATAAGCCTGCAAGACCCCAGCTTCCCTGACCCTCCGCAACAAGACCTGGAAATAACCATGCCCCGCCACGATGATCGCACGCCAGATCAGCTACGCTCGATTTGCATTCAAAAAGGATTCACAAAGACGTCAATCGCCAGTGTGCTGTTTCAGGCCGGATCCACTATGGTTCTGTGTACAGCGAGCCTGGAAAAATCGATTCCCCCGTGGCGCAAATCTCGCGTCGAAGGAGCACCAGTGCTGGGCTGGGTTACGGCAGAGTACAACATGCTGCCCGGCAGCACGTCTCCCCGAAAACAACGAGATCGCTCCAAGGTGGACGGCCGCACCACCGAAATTCAACGATTAATTGGACGCAGCCTGCGAGCTGTTGTGGACTTCGAAGCCCTCGGCGAACACACGATTACGATAGACTGTGATGTGCTGCAGGCCGACGGAGGAACTCGCACCGCCAGCATTACCGGTGGATATATTGCCCTCGCCGAAGCGGTGAAGCAGATCAATTCGACTCGCCCCATTCTGCGTGATTCCGTCGCTGCGATCAGCGTTGGCATTGTTGACGGAACTCCGGTTCTGGATCTTGATTACAAGGAAGACAGCACGGCGGAAGTGGACATGAACGTCATCATGACGGGTGCCGGAAAGTTCATCGAAGTTCAGGGCACAGCCGAGGGTGCTCCGTTCGATCAGGACGCTCTGAACGCCATGCTGGACCTTGCGAAATCCGGCATTCGCCAATTGACGAAGCTACAGCATTGATCGGATGCCGTCTGTGGCATTTGCACGCGTGCATGACTTCCTCTTGTTGTGCGCAGGTCTCATGACCGTCTCTTGACCACGCACCGGTTTTGACCGCAGGTCTCAAGATTTTGGGTGCAGGTGGCGCGAGGTGGGAGACCTTTCTATCGGGGCGGTGTGGCCCGATCAGGAGATCGGCCACAACAATCGCTACGGGCCACGCTTGTTGTGCGCGGGTCTCCTGACCTAGCACCGGTTTTGATCGCAGGTCTCAGGATTTTGGGGGACAAGCGGCGTGCGCCGGGGGGCCGTGCTGGTCGAACATCATGGCTCTGTCAGGAGATCGGCCACTGCAATCGCTGCTGGCCACTACGAGGAGCAGTCTGGCCAAAACAGTGGCACTCGCTGCACAGAGGCCTCCCGGAATACGCAGAGGAGGGAAGATTTGCTTGGTTTTCTCGGGGCCGCATGTCGCCCTCGCAGTCACGGAGGCATAGAACCGGGAAAACAAAAACTGAGCAAAAAGTTACATAAAGTGCACGCTGAATTCCACCCTTAAGTATTTGTGTGTATATTGCGACACATGAATAGTGTTTTTTAACCCTTTATAAGGTAGGGTCATTTCACCACCGCTCGTGTTACTTCCGGCGTGCTGGTTGTCGGGGTTCACTGTTAACTGAGCGGAATTGCAGATCCCTATGTTGCGAAGTTGAGTGTCCCGTTCAGGAAGTGTTCCTCATGCGCGCTCAGAAGTCTTCTGCCACTTCAGTCTGTCGTCGTTGCCGAAGCCGCGTACCGCGGCGTGCCGGGTTTACGTTGCTTGAGTTGCTGGTTGTGATCTCCATCATTGCAGTGTTAATGTCGCTGATCCTGCCCGCTGTTATGAATGCTCGAAAGACAGCGCGGCGAATTCAGTGCCTGAATCATGTTCGGAATCTCGGCATCGGCCTCGTGAATTTCACCAGTCGTTCGAACAAGTCCCAGTTTCCTGCGTATGGAACATGGGGCGATTATCGTCATGATTCAACACAACAGTGGGTGAACACGCCAAATCCGGCACAACTGAAGAGCTGGGTGGTGGATATCCTTCCCTACATCGATCGAGTTGATTTGGCCGACCGCTGGCAGGTGGATCGAAAACATGATTCGGCGTCCGTCACCAACGATCACTCGAATTTGAGCATCATTCGAAACTACAGCATGGAAGTTCTGGCTTGTCCGGAAGACCAGACCGCTGTGGATGTCAGCGGCGCTTTGTCTTACGTTGTGAACGCGGGCTACGCCAGTATCAGTTTATCGTTGACCAGCGGTTCCGGCTGGGGAGCCGCGCGGCAGCAGGCCGATGATAAGTTGCGATTCGACTGGGATCGGAACGGGCGCAGTGCCGTTTCTTCGAAACCCGATCAGAATGAAATCACGATTAATCATCAGTCAGGTGTGTTCTGGCCAGAAACGCTCAAACGCAATTCCGCGCCCAAGCCGGATCCGGTTGCGAATCGCAGCCATTTGTTGAATTCGATCCACGACGGGATGGGGAACACGCTGATGTTGACGGAAAACATCAACGCGGCCGGATCACAACATTGGGGCGACCCGGATCCTCGCTACGTTTCTTTTGTGTTCCCCGTCGACTACGTAGCCACCGGGCAAACGTCGCAGACCTATTATCGATCATCACCATTGGATCCTGCTCATCCTTATGGAGTGATCAACGGGGCTCTCACTGGCCCTGAGGGGGCTCGGCCTTTCCCGAATTCAAATCATTCGGGTGGTGTGAACGTCGTGATGTGTGACGGTTCGGCGCGGTTGCTTTCTGCGTCTGTAGATCTCAACGTTTACGCGCAGTTGGTGACTCCATCCGGAACTCGTTTCAACAGCGCTATCGCTGCGCACGAACCACTGAGTGACAATGAGTTCTGAAGCCACGGCAATCTTAAGCGCTGGCATGTGCAGATGTGCATGACATGCGTGGTCGTTCCTGTGGATTCATTCCTGCGTCGCTGAATACCGCCAGCAGAAGTATCGGCTTGTGAGTTGCGTCTGAAAGGAAACGCTGTCATCCTCCTTCGCCACCAACTGGGTCCTTGAATCATGCCGCATGATTCGTCTGCAGACGAGGAACGAGTGACGGGAATGACACAGCCGCAGAATTCTCATGTATCTTCAAATGGAGCGGAAGATTCACAAAGTTCGAATAGTCTCGAAAGTCGAGCGACGAAGGTTCGCTGGCTGATTGTGGCGATGCTGATGGGTTTCGCGTTTCTGGGGCACTTCAATCGCGTCGGTATCACAGTTGCGGCGAACGAGAAATTCATCGGTCCGGGGCTGCTGTCAGAAGTGCAGATGGGGCAGGTTTATTCAGCATTCCTTTGGGTTTACACGCTGACCATGCTGCCCGGCGGATGGATTATTGATCTTGTTGGTCCACGAAAAGCACTCACCGGGATGGGACTGGGGCTTGGTTTCTGCGTCGTCATGACTGGTGCCCTGGGCCAACTGGGCTGGCCGATTGCCTCGCTGTTGCTCCCACTAATTGCGGTTCGCAGTATTGCGGGGTTCTGCAGCACTCCGTTGCATCCGGGAGCAGCGCGGAGTGTGTCGCTGTGGTTTCCGTTGACGAGTCGTTCTACCGCCAACGGACTCGTAACAGCCGGGGCGCTGATTGGTATCTCTGTGACCGCACCGGGGTTTGGATGGCTGATGGATCAATTCGATTGGTCGATCGCGTTTATGGTTTCGGGTGCAGCCTTAATGGCGTTCTCGATTCTCTGGCTGGTGCTGTCGACGGATGATGTCAACGGGCATCCTCGAGCCAATGACGCTGAAAAACAGCTGGTCGCGATGAGTCATGTACCGGCGGCCGGAACAAAAGCTTCCGCTGCAGACTTTCTGGCTCTGTTCAAGAACAGCCAGTTGATGATTCTGGCCTCCAGCTATGCGGCCTACAGCTATTTTCAGTATCTGTTCTTCTACTGGATCGATTTTTATTTCGGCGAAGAATTGCAACTGCCGGACGATGAAAGTCGTCGAGCCACATTCATTGTCATGATGGCGATGGCGATCGGAATGGCGTTAGGAGGTATGTTGACCGATCGGTTGAGTCGACACATTGGCGTACGCTGGAGTTGTCGCAGCATTGCCATGGCGGGCATGTTATTGAGTGCTGGCTTTGCGTGGTTTGGAGTCGCCGCCAAAGATCCAAATGAAGTGATTCTATTGTTCTCGCTGGCCCTCGCGGCACTCGGGATGTGCGAAGGAATTTTCTGGACATCAGCTCCTGCTCTGGAGCCAACCAAGGGCGGCCTCGCGGGAGCATTCCTCAATACGATTGGCAACGCAGGTGGAAGTCTGGCACCGATCTTAACTCCATGGATCAAGACGAATTACAGCTGGTCAGCAGCCATCGGTGTTGCGTGCTGCATGAGCGTGCTGGGGGCCGCACTTTGGTTGTTGATTGACACAGGAATCAGAAACCGCAAAACGCCAGAGCAACAGTGATCGAGGAACGCTCGGCGTTTTAGTGCTGCAATGCGGCATGGCCTCATCAGCCGGAGTGCGTTAGCACCCGGTTCATGCGAAAGCGGAAGGAAGCGGAAGAAGAAACCAGCAAGAACCGGACGCTAACGCGTTCCGGCTGATCTTCGGAGAACACAACCTCATTCGAGGACTGCGATTGCATCAATCTCGATGTGAATGCTCTCCATCGGGAAGGAGACGCCGACAAGAGTATTCACGGGATAGTCATCCCCGAAAAACTCGTGGTAGATTTCGAGCTGTTCTCCTTCGAACGGATGCCACTTATATGGGTCAGCCACGAACATCGTCAATTTGCAGATATCCGATGGCTGCCCGCCTTCGGCTATCACCATGCGAGTCAGTCGATCCAGGATGACTCGCAGTTGTTCCATCGGACTGCCGTTCTGGGCTGGTGAGCCATTCGCGGTGCAGCCGGACAGGAACAGCATGTTTCCCGCGCGGACTCCACGAGCGTAGTGCGGTCCGGACGGGTAGATATCTTCGAAGTGAATACGACGTTTCTTCATGGAAATCACCTGACGAAAGATTCAGTACGAAGATCGGATTGGCAGGAAGAGAGTTCCTGCTGAACAAATCACAACGAAAGTCTGGCGGATCGTGAGACGGTGTGCAATCAGCGATGCCCGTCCGAACGCGTAACATTCGCGCAAAGCTTTCCCTTGCACGTTTTGGACTTCGAAAATCGAATCTTCACGAAAAGTTCCCGAAAAACCGGGGTTCACGGACTGCCCCACATTATGTCGGGCAGAACACTTTGCGGAACTACTCAATTTCTGTAGTCTGCGTGTGTCGGATTCGGAGCTGAAAAACCAGAGCAGGTGAGGTGTTGTTGTGTCAGAAGTTCTCGACAGTTTTCAGATAGAGTGGCATGGAAATACTGTCGTGGTCACTCCGGCTTCCAGTGTGGAATCATTGAACTGGGATCTGGTCGAGCAGGCGGCCGACCTCGTGATGGAACCGCTCAGTGATCAGGAAGCGCCGATGGTTGTTGTGGACCTGAGCCGTGTTGGATATTTTGGCTCGGTCTTTCTTGCGTTGCTGCTTCGCTGCCATAAGTTCGTCAAGAAAAAAGGCGGCGAACTTGTCCTGTGCGGAGCCAGTGACATGGCGCTTGAACTCCTGCGCATCACCGCGCTCGACACAATCTGGGCCATCTATAAAACTCGCGATGAGGCGATGCAGGCGCTCTCGGAATAATAGAAGTAATGCGAACAGACCCTTGCACGGAGGCAGGTTGCTTTGAAAAAACGACATCCGCTGAAGCATCCGCATCAGTCTGAAATGGACGTGATTGAACACGTCTCGGAATTGAGGCATCACGAAGAGTTAATTGCTGAGATCAAGCAGACAGCCGATAAGCTGGCCGAAGATAAGGCGACTCGCGGAGATCTGAAGATCCTGAGCCGTGCTTTGAAGGAGCTGCGATATGCCTTCAAAGTATTTTCACCCTATCGGATGAACCGCAAAGTGACCGTCTTCGGTTCGGCTCGCACAAAGCGCGAAAATCCCTGCTACACCACCGCCGAGACATTTGGTCGAAGAATGGCCGAAGAAGGCTGGATGGTTGTGACTGGCGCCGGTGGCGGCATCATGGAGGCGGCTCACCGTGGCTCCGGTCGCGAGATGGCCATGGGGCTCAATATTCTTCTGCCATTTGAGCAGGAAGCGAATCCGGTTATTGCTGGAGATCCCAAACTTGTCAGCTTGAAGTACTTCTTCACTCGTAAGCTGATGTTCGTGAAAGAGGTCCACGCAATTGTTAGTTGCCCGGGTGGATTCGGCACGCTGGATGAGGCATTCGAAAGTCTGACGCTTGTTCAGACCGGAAAACGCGATTTAATGCCGATGGTGATGCTGGATGAACCGGGCGGCACCTATTGGTCTCACTTTTTGAACTATATCCGCGATGAATTGCTGGACAATGGTCTGATTTCTCCCGGAGACTTGTCGCTCTTCAAGGTGACTGACAACGTTGAGGAGGCCATTGAAGAAGTGCTCGGATTCTACAGCGTCTACAACAGCATGAGGTTCATCCGTGATCGCCTGGTGTTGCGACTTCATGTGGAACCGACCGAACAACTGCTCGAACGACTGAATGATGAGTTTGCGGACATCGTTGTCAGTGGTAAGATTGAGAAGGTTGCAGTACATCGGCTGGAGTCGGATGATGCCCACCTGGCTGAATTGCCGCGGCTGAGTCTGAATTTTGATCGTAAGGCAGTTGGCAGACTGCGGCAGATGATCGACGTGATCAACTGTGAGCTGGAAGGCTATTGCGGAGTGTGATGTTCTTTGACGAACGAGTTGAAAAAGGAATCCCGGCTATGAATCGACGACACGTTCTTCAGGCTCTGGCAGTACTGTCCGCCAGCAGCACGACCCTGGCTGCATTCGGAGAATTGAGCCTGGCAGATATTGCTGTGGCCGGACCGGAGAATCTTTCTGCAGCACTGAGAAACTCTCGACAGGTGTGCGTCGATCTTTTGAGCCGCATTGATCGAATGGACTCTCGGGGAGGCTTGATCACCGAGTTAAACTCCACTGTTGGCGAAGTTGCGATTGATGCTCTGCAGGAGTTGTCTGTTCTGCTGGAACAGGCGGACGCTCGCATCTCATCCGTTGAACAGCGTACCGTCGCATTGTTTCAGGCGTGTGCGGATTCGCTGATGCGTGTTGAAACGCCGTTGAAATCGTTGTCTCAGAGTGGAATGCTTCCTGGTCCAGTCGTTGACTCCTCTGTCGCTGTTTTTGGGCAGGTGCGAAGACTGCTGTTGAGCCTTCCTGTGGCCTGATGCGCCAACGGAAGTTGATTTCGCCGTCTCGTTACAATGAAGTCTTCTGCTGCATCGAATGGCCGTGTCTGCGTCCGTAGTGGCCTCCTGAAACCGGTTGAGGCTGCCGGAATCGTCGGCATGACCGGCACTCCCTGCGCAAAAATCGGAATTAGCCCAGGGGTGGTTGTGAAATCATCCGGGGTTCCCCGTCTTCATTCTTGTGATCGCTGTCTAAGCTGTCGCATATTCACCATAGATTCTTCAGAAACCGTTGCGGCTCTTCGAGTTCGGCCGTTTCTATGGCTCGCGGGAAGATGTCTGCGGGTAAACCGGGATGTTCGAAAGAGTGACGATGCGTGGAAATCTCCGACACTGGCTCAATCGCGTTTTCTTTCGCTCGCCTGCCGAAAGACGCAGACGTTCCGGGAGAAGAATTCAGACGGAACCGCTGGAGTCACGGCTATTGTTGGCGGCAGAGTTTAATCTCGTGCGAGACATCAACCTGAAGTTGAATTCAGTCGGCTCGAATCCCAGCCAGTTTACGACCGTTGGTTCGGCAGTGTACTTCGTTGCGACAACAGAGAGTCACGGGACGGAGTTGTGGAGAAGTAATGGAACTTCCAGCGGCACAGTTCTTGTAAAAGACATTTTCCCGTCGAGTGGTAATAGCTCACCGGACAAGCTGGTCAACGTCAATGGCACGCTGTACTTCACCGCTGACAATGGTGTCAATGGACGTGAGCTTTGGAAGACCAATGGTACTTCGGCTGGAACATTGATGGTCGCGGATCTTTTCGCGGGCAGTGGAAGTTCCGATCCTGACTCATTGGTAAATGTTGGCGGGACTGTATTCTTTTCTGCGGCTAACTCTGGCAATGGCAGAGAACTTTGGAAAAGCAATGGAACTGCTTCTAGCACCGTCCTCGTAAAAGACATCAATCCCGGAACGGTCAGCGGAGATCCTCGATTTCTTATCAACGTTGGTGGCACTGTCTTTTTTAGTGCGGACGATGGTGTCAGAAAACGTGAGCTTTGGAAAAGTAATGGAACCGCGTCAGGAACAGTTCTTGTTCGTGATATTCATACCACCGCTGAAAGTGCGCCTCGCTATCTGACCAACGTCAACGGCGTGTTGTACTTCAGCGCCAAAGATAATACGGCCGGCTACGAGCTCTGGAAGAGCAATGGTTTGTCCGCTGGCACCGTGATGGTCAAGGACATCGGAATCGTCCTGAAGAGTTCAAGCCCGCGATCTCTCAGCAATATCGGCGGAGTGCTTTACTTCAGCGCTGATGATGGCGTCAAAGGGCGGGAACTCTGGAAGAGTACCGGCACTTCTGCCGGGACCGTGATAGTAAAAGACATTCTGCCCGGCAGCACAGGGTCGATGCGGAATGTCTGGAATGGATTGACCAACGTCAGTGGCACGTTCTACTTTGAAGCAGATGATGGTGTTAACGGGGCCGAGTTGTGGAAGAGTAACGGCACCGCAGCCGGTACGGTGCTGGTGAAGAATATCGCCGCTGGGATTGCTGGAGCCAGACTCGCTTCTCTGACTAATCTGAACGGTGCACTTTATTTTTCGGCCAATGACGGGACCACAGGCGCAGAACTCTGGAAGAGTAATGGAGCCTCGTCCGGAACAGTTCAGCTCAAAGATATCGTTACTGGCAGCGCTACAGCCAGTTCTGGTCCGGCGTATCTGATCAATTCAAACGGTACGCTGTACTTTCGCGCCAACGATGGTGTTCGCGGTGCAGAGCTGTGGAAGAGCGACGGCTCTTCTGGTGGTACCTCAATCGTCAGCGACATTCGCGGTGGTACGTTGGGAGCGTTGCCGAACTCGTTGACGAATGTCGGCGGAACAATCTACTTCACAGCTGATGACGGAATTCATGGAACGGAGATCTGGAAGTCCAATGGCACGTCTGCCGGTACGGTGTTGGTGCAAGATCTCATTGCTGGAGCAGTGAGCAGTTCTCCGAGATATCTCACAAACGTGAATGGCACTCTTTTCTTCGCCGCAAGCACGAGTGCGACCGGGTTTGAACTCTGGAAGACCAACGGGACCTCGGCCGGAACGGTGATGGTAAAGGACATCCTGCCTGGTACTGGACATTCTGCGCCTTCCGGGCTTACGAATATCGGCGGAGTGCTCTACTTTATCGCCAGCAATGGCACCAATGGTCGTGAACTTTGGCGAAGTAACGGGACTGCGGCCGGCACCACAATGGTCCGAGATATTCGCCCGGGCAGCGGTAATTCCGGTATCAGCGGCATCACGAACATCAATGGTAAACTCTATTTTCAGGCCAATGATGGAGCGAGTGGTTTTGAGCTTTGGAGGAGTGATGGAGCTTCAGCGGGTACGGTTCTCGTTAAGGATATCTCTGCGGGCAGCAGCAATAGTTATCCGGTCAGCCTGACGAACATCAACGGCACGCTTTATTTTACTGCCACGACTGCAGCGAATGGCCGTGAACTATGGAAGAGTAACGGGACTGCGTCCGGTACGGTTCTGGTGAAGGATATACGCTCAGGCAGTATCGGATCGATGCCCCGTGAACTGACCAATGTTGGCGGAGTGCTCTATTTTGTCGCGGACAATGGTGTGAATGGCGAAGAACTCTGGAAGTCAAACGGAACATCTGCTGGTACGTTGTTGGTCAAAGATGTTGAACCGGGCGCGGCGTCGAGCAGTCCGGTCTATCTGACGAATGTCAGCGGGACCCTGTACTTTACAGCTCGAACTGCTAGTCAGGGTTACGAACTGTGGAAGAGCAACGGTACATCGGCAGGGACAGTTCTGGTGAAAGATATTAGCCCCGGAACTCGCAGTAGTAATGTGGCTGGATTGCAGAACGTGAACGGTACCCTGTACTTCATTGCTGACGATGGTGTCAGTGGATACGAGATCTGGAAGTCGGACGGAACAAGTTCTGGAACAATCCTCGTCGACGACATCAGCGGTGATTCCGGTAACAGTGCTCCAAAGACGATGCTTGTTGTGGGGACAAGGCTTTATGTTGTTGCGTCGACCAATGCAAACGGGCTGGAACTGTTCTCTCTGGACCTGTCAGTGCTTTGAAGGCTGAGGCCGATTGCACGCAACTCAGTGAGCACCCAGATACGCCTTGCGAACTTCGTCACTTGAAGCCAGTTCTGCGGCCGGACCTTCCATCTCGATTGAGCCGACCTCGATCACATAAGCACGATGCGCGACCTTCAGCGCCATGGCGGCGTTTTGTTCAACCAGC